>JAFDZF010000033.1 GCA_018267055.1 Bacteroidota bacterium | reverse complement strand
CCACCACCTCCTCGCGGGTGATGGTGTCGTCGTTCAGCGTGATGTTGTTGTGCACCGTGTCGCTGAACAGGAACACGTCCTGCAGCACCACCGACACGCTCTTGCGCAGCTCATCCAGACGGTACTGCCGGATGTCGTGCCCATCGATGAGCACCTCCCCTTTCTGGTACTCGTACGCGCGGCTCAGCACGTTCACGATGCTGCTCTTGCCGCTGCCGGTGGCTCCGACCAGGGCGATCATCTCACCGCTGCGGGCGGTGAAGGAGATGTCCTTCAGCACGAAGTGCTCATCGTCGTAGGCGAACCAGAGGTGCTTGAAATCGATGTCGCCCCGCATGTCGGCGGTGCCGCGCTGCCCGCCCGCCACGATGACGGCCTCGGTATCGAGCACCTTGAACACACGCTCGCTGCCCACCATGCCCATCTGCAGCACATTGAAGCGGTCGGCCAGCTGCCGGATGGGCCGGAACAGCATGTTGATGAACTGGATGTAGGCGATGAGCTCGCCGAAGGTGGCCACGCCCTGCAGCACGTCGCCCACGCCCCACCAGATGAGGAAGGCCAGCGACACGGCGCTGAGCACTTCCACCACCGGGAAGAACACCGAGTAGGCGAACACCGCGCGGATGTTGGCATCGCGGTGCTCGGTGTTGATGGCCTCGAACTTCCGGTACTCCTGCTGCTCGCGGCCGAACACCTGCACGATGGCCATGCCCTGGATGTGCTCCTGCACGAAGGCGTTCAGCCGCGCCACCTGCGTGCGTACGTCCTGGAAGCTCTTCTGGATGCTGTTCTTGAAGATGTTGGTGGCCCAGAACAGCAGCGGGATGGGCACCATGCTCCACAGCGCCAGCTTCCAGTTGTACACGAACATCACCGCCACCACCACCACGAGCTTCAGCAGGTCGCCCATGATCATCAGCAGCCCCTGGGCGAAGATGTCGTCGATGGTCTCGATGTCGCTGATGACGCGGGTGACCAGCGTGCCGATGGGCGTGCGGTCGAAGTAGCGCAGCCGGAAGTTCACGATGCGCTCGTAGAGCCGCTGCCGCAGGTCGAAGGTGACGGTCTGCCCCAGCCAGCTGGTCCAGTAGGCCTGGTAGAACTGCACGAAGGTCTCCAGCAGCAGCAGGCCCACCACCACGGCGAACAGCACGTACAGCCCATGCGCATCGCCCGTGGCGGCGTGCTTGTCGATCATGTCGCCCATGAGCACCGGCCGCACCACGCCGAGGAAGGAGAGCAGGATGGTGAGCCAGAAGCACATCCAGAAGGTCTTCCGGTACGGCTTCACGAACGCCATCACCCGGCGGAAGAGCACCAGGTCGAACGCTTTTCCCTTGGTCGCGCTGCTCATGCCGTGGGCCGGGGGATGAAGGGGTATACCACGCGTTCCAGGTACAGCCCGCAGGCCGGCGCGCTCTTGCCCGCCGCGCTGCGGTCCTTGCCGGCGAGCACCACTGCCATGTCCGCGGGCGGGCGCTGGCCCTTGCCGATGCGGACGCAGGTGCCCACGATGGCCCGCACCATGTTCCGCAGGAAGCGGTCCGCGGTGACGGTGAAGCGGTAGCCGTCTTCGGTGGCCGTCCACCGGGCGGCACGCACGTCGCAGATGGGCGTGCGGTTGTCGCTGCCGGTGCGCTGGAAGCAGCTGAAGTCCTGTTTCCCGATGAGCACGGCGCAGGCCTCGTTCATGGCGGCCACGTCGAGCGGCGGGCGCAGCAGGTACGACCGGTCGTTGAGGAAGGGGTCCTTGTGGCGGTGGATGCGGTAGGCGTAGCCGCGCTCGGTGGCGCTGAAGCGGGCGTGGGCATCATCGGCCACGGCGATCAGCCGCTTGATGGCGATGCTCGGCGGCAGCAGGCCGTTCAGGCTGTAGGCGAAGCGGTCGTCCAGCACCCGGTCCGAGGGGCCGTCGAAGTGGGCGAAGTATTCCGTGGCATGCACGCCCGTATCGGTGCGGCCGCAGCCGATGGCGTGCACCTGGTGCCGGTGCAGGGCCAGGGAGAGCGCGCGCTCCAGCTCGGCCTGCACGCTCGGCGCGGCCGGCTGGCGCTGCCAGCCCCGGAAGGGCGTGCCGTCGTAGGCGAGCTCCAGGAAATAGCGGGGCATGATCTCCATCCGGACCAGGGACGACCGAAGGGGCGCAAAAGTAGCGGTGGGGCCGCGAGCCGGTCGGCAGGGGCAGTTGGCAGGGGCAAAGGCAATGGGCAGGGGCAATGGGCAAAAGGCAATGGGCAAAATCAAGAGGCAATGGGCAAAATCAAGAGGCGATCGGCAAAAGCGGTCGGCAGTTGCCACCTGCCCCTGCCCATTGCCTTTGCCTGTTGCCTGTTGCCTTTCACTCCCCCTTTCTCCCCCACCTTCGCGCCATGCGCCGCATCGGCCTGCTCAGCGATACCCACGGATGGCTCGACCCGCGGATCCGCGACCACTTCGCGGCCTGCGACGAGATCTGGCACGCGGGCGACATCGGCACGCCGGAGGTCACCGAGGAGCTGAAGCGTTGGAAGCCCCTGCGCGCCGTGTACGGCAACATCGACGGCCCTCCGCTGCGCCAGGAATTCCCCGAGCACCTGCACTTCACCGTGGAAGGGGTCCGCGTATGGATGACCCACATCGGCGGGCGGCCGCCGCGCTACACCCCGCCCGTGCTGAAGGCCCTGCGCACCGAGCGGCCCACGCTCTTCATCTGCGGGCATTCGCACCTCTGCCTGGTGAAGTTCGACCCGGCGGTGGGCACCCTCTACATGAACCCCGGCGCCTGCGGGCGGCACGGCTGGCACCAGGTGCGCACCCTCCTGCGGTTCACCATCGACGGCACCGAACTGAAGGACCTGGAAGTGGTGGAACTGGGGACGCGCAGTGCGGTCCAGTAGGCGGGTGGCAGGAGCAGACGGTGAAAGGCAATAGGCAAGGGCAAGTAGCAAGGGCAATAGGCAGGGGCAATAGGCAGGGGCAATGTGCAGGGGCAAGCGCCGCCAAGGCCTTGCCACCTGCGCCTGCCTATTGCCCCTTGGCCCTTATCGCAGCCGGTCCATGCTCTTCACCAGGGCCTCGTCCTTCCGGATGCCGCGCTCGGCCAGGAAGGCGAACATGAGCATGAGCACGGGCAGCAGGGCCGAGGCCCCGTAGTGGTTGGTCACGTTCCCGCCCTTCTCCAGGTAGGCGGTGATGGACGTGTCGGTGATGAAGAGGAAGGCCACCACGGCCAGCAGCAGGATGTAGCTGGAGCGCACGAAGAGGATCTGCCGCGGACGGTTCCGGTAAAGGAAGACCGCGATCAGCAGGGCTGCGCTCAGCACGCCGATCACCGCGGCGAAAGGCACCTTGGTGCTGGCGTCCGGCACGGGGGTGCCGTCGGGCAGGAAGAGGCCCGTGGTGCGGAAGATGTAGGCCTGGTCGCCGCGGAGGAAGGTGTCCACGGGGAAGAAGAAGGTGAGCACCCCGCAAAGCACGGCCAGCAGGAGGAAAACGGTCTGTTTGCGTTGCAACATGAGCGGAAAAGATGGGCGAAGATCGCCCCTGCCCGGCATTCGTGCCGGATGGCCGTTCGCCGAACCTTCGCTATCATTGCACCGTTCTTCAAGCTGATACCGTACCGGTACCCCGGCGCCGGCGTCAGCCCTCCCTCCGAACGATAGTCTGGAACGTACCTGAAAGCCCCAGCGGCTTCACACCCGGCCGTATAGGCCCCTTCCCACACGACACTTCCGCCTCATGTACGACAAGAGCGCGCTGGCGTCCCTGAAGCTCGCCGAGCTCAAGGAGATCGCCAAACAGCTGAACCTGAAGAAGACCGAAACGCTCAAGAAGCAGGACCTGATCGACAAGATCCTGCTCGCGCAGGGTGCCACCGACAACCGGGACACCGACGCCATCGCCGCCATGGCCATCGCCGATGAGGCCCCCGATCCCGAGCCGGATCCCGAGCCCCTGCCCGCCCCCGGCGCGGACGATGAGGACGACGACGAGGACGATGAGGAGGAAGAGAACGGGGAGGACGACGAGGACGAGGACGAAGAGGAGGCGCCCCCCGCTCCGGAACGCGCCCCTGCACCGGTGACCGCACAGCCGCCCGCCCGCGAGGAACGGGGCGACCGGCGCGAACGCTTCGAGCGCCGCGAACGCCGCCCCCGCGTCGAAGGCGAACGCCCCGCGGCAGGCCCCGGCGAGAACGCGCCCCGTGAACAGCGCCAGCCGGGCGAACGCCCCGAACAGCAACAGCGCGGACATCAGGATGGCCAGCGCGACCGCACCCGCGACCAGCGGGACCAGCAGCGCGACCAACAGCAGCCGCGCAACGACCGCAACGAAGGCCAGCGGCCCGAGGGGCAGCACCGCCCCGAAGGGAACCGGAACGAGGGCCAGCGGCCGGAGGGGAACCGGAACGACGGCAACCGGAACGACCGGGACGACCGCCCGCGCCAGGGCGAGCAGCGGCAGCAGCAGCCCCAGTACAACTTCGACACGTTCGTGGAGACCGACGGCGTGCTGGAGATCATGCCCGAGGGCTACGGCTTCCTCCGCAGCAGCGACTACAACTACCTGCCCTCGCCCGACGACGTGTACGTGGGCCAGCAGCAGATCAAGCAGCTCGGCCTGAAGCTGGGCGACACCGTGCACGGCTATGTGCGCCCGCCACGCGATGGGGACAAGTTCTTCCCGCTGGTGAAGGTGGACAAGATCAACGGCCGCGACCCCGAGTGGGTGCGCGACCGGGTGCCGTTCAAGTTCCTCACGCCCCTCTTCCCCGACGAGAAGTTCAACATCACCGGCAAGGCGGCCAACCTGAGCATGCGCGTGCTCGACCTCTTCGCCCCCATCGGCAAGGGCCAGCGCGGCCTCATCGTGGCGCAGCCCAAGACCGGCAAAACGATCCTGCTGAAGGACGTGGCCAACGCCATCGCGGCCAACCACCCCGAGGTGTACCTGATCGTGCTGCTGGTGGACGAGCGCCCCGAAGAGGTGACCGACATGGCCCGCAGCGTGAACGCCGAAGTGATCGCCAGCACCTTCGATGAGCCCGCCGCCCGCCACGTGCAGGTGGCCAGCATGGTGCTGGAGAAGGCCAAGTGCCTCACCGAATGCGGCCACGACGTGGTGATCCTGCTCGACTCCATCACCCGCCTGGCCCGCGCCTACAACACGGTGCAGCCCGCCAGCGGCAAGATCCTCTCCGGCGGCGTGGACGCCAACGCCCTCCAGAAGCCGAAGCGCTTCTTCGGCGCCGCGCGGAAGATCGAGAACGGCGGCAGCCTCACCATCCTCGCCACGGCGCTGGTGGAGACCGGCAGCAAGATGGACGAGGTGATCTTCGAGGAGTTCAAGGGCACGGGCAACATGGAACTGCAGCTCGACCGGAAGATCAGCAACCGCCGCATCTTCCCCGCCATCGACATCCTCGCCTCCGGCACCCGCCGCGACGACCTGCTCCACCACAAGGACGTGCTCCAGCGCACCTGGATCCTCCGCAAGCACCTGGCCGACATGAACCCGGTGGAAGCGATGGAGTTCGTGAAGACGCGCATGGAAGGGACGAAGAGCAACGAGGAGTTCCTTGTTTCCATGAACGGCTGATGCCATTCCTGCAGGCAAGGGCAGGTGGCAAAGGCAACTGGCAAGGGCGACCGGCAAGCGCAATGGGCTCGGCACGGAGATGCTCCGGCGGTCGTTCGTGAGGCCTTGCTACATTTCTTGGAACGAAATGTTCCCTGCCATGGCCGGTTTCAAGGATATGACGGTCTATAGAAAGGCCTTCGAGATGTCCACATTGGTGTTCACCTTGTCCAAAAGGCTCCCTTCGGAAGAGCGCTTTTCACTGACCGACCAGGTCCGTCGCTCATCGCGCTCGGTGACCGCCCAGCTGGCCGAGGGCTACCGGAAGAAGAGGTATCCCCTGCATTTCATTTCGAAGATGACCGATGCCGATGGGGAGAATGCCGAAACCCAGGTCTGGCTGGACCATGCCGTGGCGTGCGGCCATGTTGAACGGAAGGACGTCGCTCCGATCCTCACGTTATCGGAAGAGGTCGGTCGACTGCTCGGCCACATGATCGACCACCCCGACGCTTACTGCCAGCCCAAGCACGGATAGGCCATGCCTGTTGCTCTTGCCACCTGCCCTTGACCATGCGCACCGCTTTCCTCCTCGCCCTGCTCGGCATCGCCCTTCGCCTGGGCTTCTTCTATGGCGGCGTCCGGGTGGAGGCCTTCCAGTTCGCGCCGGTGCACCTCTTCCTGCTCGTGCTGGTCACCTTCCTCACGGGCTTCTTCCTGCTGAAGGCCGACCCTTCGCGCGGGATGGCCGACCTGATCCGCAACGGCATGCGCGACGCGGCGCTCTATGCCCTGATGATCGCCCTCTTCACCTGGGTGTTCTACACGTCCGTCAACGTCACGGAGTTCCCCGAACGGAACGAACGCCTCATCCAGGGCTTCATCCAGCAGGGGCACCCCGAGGCGGAAGCCCGCGACAAGGTGAACGCGATGTACACGCCGGGCGGCTATGCCACGCTCACCTTCTTCGGGCTCTTCATCGCGGGCGTGGTGAACGCGCTGTTCTTCGCCGCGGTGCACCACAAGGTGCTGCGGCGCTTCAGGCGATGAACGCCTCGGCGAGCGCCTGAAGGTCCACCCCGCCGAAGTTGCCGCTGCTCATCATCAGCAGCACGCTGCCCTCACGGATGTCCTGCCGCACGGCGCCCATCACCGCGATGGGGTCGGTGAGCACCTGGAGGTCGCTGCGGCCGAAGGCCTGGTGGATGCGCTCGGCCGGGATGGCCGGGAGCCGCTTCAGCTGCACGGCGTGCGGGGCGTAGAACACGATGGCCGCGTCCGCCTGGTCCATGCTGCCCTTGTACTGGTCGAGGAAGCCTTCGCTGAGGCTGCTGAAGGTGTGCAGCTCCATGCAGGCCACCAGGCGCCGGTCGGGGAACTGCTCGCGCACCGCCTCCACCGTGGCCTTCAGCTTGCTCGGGGAATGCGCGAAGTCCTTGAACACCACCTTGCGCTCCTGCTCCGCCAGCTTCTCCAGGCGCTTCGCGGCCCCGCGGAAGCCGGCGATGGCCGCGTAGAACTCCGCGTCGCCGATGCCCAGCTGGTGGCACACGTGGCGCGCGCCCTCCAGGTTCATCAGGTTGTGGCGGCCGAAGACCTGCAGCGGCACCTCGCCCTTCTGCGTGACCAGGTAGGTGACGCCGTCGCGGATCACGTGCGGCGGCACGCCATAGGGGATCGCCTGCGCGGTGACGCCGCTCTCCAGCGCCAGGGCCTTCACCTCCGGATCCTCCTCGCAATAGATCAGCTTGCCCCCCGGCTCGATCAGCCGGATGAACGTGCGGAACTGGTCCACGTAGCTCGCGAAGGTCTTGAACACGTTGATGTGGTCCCAGGCGATGCCGCTGAGGAGCGCGATGTCCGGCTTGTACAGGTGGAACTTCGGCACCGGCTCCAGCGTGGAGGCCAGGTATTCGTCGCCCTCGATCACCGCCACGCTGCTGGCGGCGCTCAGCCGCACCATGCAGTCGAAGCCCTCCAGCTGCGCGCCCACCAGGTAGTCGAAGCTGCTGCCCACGTGGCGCAGCACATGCACGATCATGGAGGTGATGGTGGTCTTGCCGTGGCTGCCGCCCACCACCACGCGCGTCTTGTCCTTGGTCTGCTCGTGGAAGTAGGCGGGGTAGCTGAACACGCGGATGCCCAGCTCCTGCGCGCGCTTCAGCTCGGGATTGTCCGCCCGGGCATGCATGCCGAGGATCACCGCCTCGATGTCGCCCGTGAGGTTCTCGGGGAACCAGCCCAGGCGGTCGGGCAGCAGGCCCAGGTGCTCCAGGCGGCTGCGGCTCGGCTCGAAGATCTCGTCATCGCTCCCGGTGACCTCATAGCCCTTCTGGTGCAGGGCGATGGCCAGGTTGTGCATGGCGCTGCCGCCGATGGCGATGAAGTGGACGCGCTTCTTCGATGGCTCCATGCACAAAGGTGGCCCGCGTAGGACCTGCCGGCATCAGGCCCACCCGGCGAAGTGTCCACGGAAGCCTGTCAACACCGCTGCGTACCGGAGGCTTCGCCCGATCCGCCAACTTCGTCCCCCATGGAACCGTAGGTGATCGATATCGGCTTCTGCGGGCTCGACATGCGACCACACGGAACCTGGACCCAAACCCAAGACCCATCATGATCGATCATAGCGACCTGGATGAACGGTTCATGGCGTTCATGCTCAAGGGGCTGGAGCATGGCATTGCTTCCATTCGCGGCAACGGAGGTCCGTTGATCCCCTTCGTACTGAGCCAGGCGGGGGACAAGAAGGACCTCACCCATTTCGCGACGGACCGATACGAGGACGGCCCCCGCATGGCGGAACAGCATCTCAAGAGATCGTCACCGGCACCGGACCTCGCCCTGATCGCCTTCGATGGCTACCTCACCTGGGAGGGAAAGAAGTATGATGCGGTCGTGGTCCGTGCCTTTGCCAAGGGGCCGACCAAGGCGGCCGTGTTCGCGCAGCGTTACGTGCCGAACGCATCCGGGAACGGCATCGAGACCGTAGGGAACGTCGCGCTCATCGGACGCGAGCCGAACATCCTCGAGCAGTCCTCTGCAGCGCATCCTCCCAAGGATGGACCGAGGCGTCCTTGGTGGAAATTCTGATGCCCACCCATCTTTGACGCCATGGAACTGTACACGATCGACACCGGCTTCTTCAAGCTCGACGGCGGCGCCATGTTCGGCGTGGTGCCCAAGATGCTCTGGAGCAAGCAGCACCCGCCCGATGAGAAGAACCTCTGCACCTGGGCCATGCGCTGCCTGCTGGTCCGCACCGGCGACCGCCTCGTCCTCATCGACAACGGCATCGGCGACAAGCAGGATGCGAAGTTCTTCGGCCACTACGACCTGCACGGCGATGCCACGCTCGACGGCTCCCTGAAGAAGCACGGCTTCTCGCGCGCGGACATCACCGACGTATTCCTCACCCACCTGCACTTCGACCATTGCGGGGGCAGCATCGTGCGCAAGGGCGACGGCTTCGCGCCCGCCTTCCCCAACGCCACCTATTGGAGCAACCGCTACCACTGGGAATGGGCCACGAAGCCCAACGCCCGCGAAAAGGCCAGCTTCCTGCGGGAGAACATCCTCCCCATCCAGGAGAGCGGCCAGCTGCGGTTCGTGGAGTTCGACCGGCCCGACGCCACGGCGAACACGTTCGTGCAAGGGCTCTTCCCGGGCTTCGACGTGCTGCTGGTGAACGGCCATACCGATGCGATGATGATCCCGCACCTGCACCACCAGGGCCGCACGCTGGTGTATATGGCGGACCTGCTGCCCAGCGTCCACCACATCCCCCTGCCCTGGGTGATGGCCTACGACACGCGGCCGCTGCTCACGCTGCAGGAGAAAGGCGACTTCCTGGAGCGCGCGGCGGACCGGGAGTTCGTGCTCTTCCTGGAGCACGATGCCGCCAATGAATGCGCGACGGTGGAACGGACGGAGAAAGGCGTGCGCCTGAAGACGGCGATGCCCCTGTCCGCGGTCTTCTGATCGATCAGCGCCGGACGATGATGCGCTGCTGGCGCACATCGCCCCCCGCGATCAGCTGTACGATGTAGCCGCCGGTCGGCAGGGCCGACACATCGAGCGTGCAACGGCCTCCGGCCAGCATGCCGCGGACCGGGAGCCGCTGGCCCATCGCGTTCAGCAGGTACACCTGTCCGGTCAGTGCGCCGCTGGTGCGGACCTCCAGCCGGTCGGTGGCCGGGTTGGGGAACACGCTCACGTGCACGTGGCCCGCTTCCAGGCGCACCGGCACGATGTCCGAGACCGTGGTGGTGCCGTCGGTGTCGATCTGCCGCAGCCGGTAGTACGACTGGCCTTGCACGGGCGCCTCATCCACGGCCTCGTACGCGAGCACCGATACGCTGTTGCCCGCGCCGGGCAGCTCCACTACGGCATCCCATTGCTGTGTGTCCACGGAGCGCTCCACCACGAAGAGGGCGTTGTCCGATTCCGAGGCCGTGGCCCAGTCCAGCCTCACCTGCTCGCCCAGCGGGACCGCATCGAAGTGGAGCAGCGCGATGGGCAGCACGCCGCCCATGTTCTGCAGGATGCCGCTGCCGGCGAGGGTCGCTGGGGAGCTCGCATAGCTGTTGCAGGGGACGGAGTTGTTGTTGCAGCCCCCGGCGCCGTTGTTCGTCTGCGTGGTGATGTTCGTGGTGGGCCGCACGGTGGAGAAGATCACGGCCCCTTGTCCACCGCCGCCACCGGCCCCATGGTCGGCGCTGTTCCCGATGGAGCCGCCGTTGCCGCCGTTCGCGGTGATGGTCAGCGCGGCGCTGCTGTTCACGTTGTAGGAAGCCACCTGCAGGACGATCGCGCCGCCGGCCCCGCCGCCCCCGGCACCGTCGTTCTGCGCATTGGCCGCTGCCGCCCCGTTCGCACTGATGGTCACCGGCGAGCCGCCCGCCGTGTGGATGGCCGATGCCTTGATGAGGATGATGCCACCGCCGTTGCCGCCATCGGTGGACACGTTGTCATTGCCTTCCCCGCCGCCACCGCCGCCGCCCAGGAAGACCCGGCTGGCCGAGAGGTAGGTGTTCAGCGCGGCGCCGCCCAGGCCGCCGGATGGCGATGCGCTGCAGCTGTACCCAGGACCGGCCAGGCCGCCCGCGGCATAGTTCCCGCCGCCGCCGCCACCGGCATTGATCCCGTTGCCGCCACCGCCGCCGTTGATGATCCGGCCGCGGCCATCGGCCCAGTTGAGGTCCACCAGCTTGTAGATCCCCTCCCCTTTGGTCGCATAGCGCCAGGTGTTCGCATCCGTGCTGGACGCCCGGTAGACGTTGGGGTAGCAGACGTCATAGGTGTTGGCGTCCCGGGCGCCGCCCCGGAAACCCTTGCCGTCCGCGGAGATGTTGTGCCGCAGGATCAGGTTGCCCTGCACCTGCAAGGCCACCACCCCGCCGATGCGGCCGTTCCAGGCCAGCGCATCGATGGCCCCCGCGGTGTTGTAGTTCCCGGTGCCGCCGGGTCGCTCGTACGTGATGGCCTGTACCGCGCAGTTCACCCCGATCCGGAAGGCGACGCCCACATTGGCGGTGAGCGTGATGGTGAGCAGGGTGTTGCTGCCGTTGCGCGTCACCGAAGCGATCTTCCGCACCACGAACACGCCCGCCGACCGGATGTTGTCCAGCGTGCCGAAGGTGGCGTCGTTCGCCGTGTTCGGGCCCAGCACGCTGTCCTGCATCTGCATGATGACGATCTCCTTGTTCGCCACGAACTGCGCCGACGTCTCGTTGGACGTGCCGATCGTGAGCGTATTGGCGCTGATGGCCGTCACCTCCGCATAGCCGTTCAGCCCATTGGTGAAGGCATGGCCGGCTTCCGGCGAACAGGACAGGAGGAACAGCGGCCAGGGCCGAAGGGAACGGAGCAAGGACCTCATCGGAGCAGGGTTCGGATCGCCCCTTGTACGCCTCCCGCTCGCCGAAGTTCCATTATCAGCCGACGAACCAGCCCATGACTGCCGTCGAACGACGACCTACCAGAGATCGATCCCGAAGATCCGGACCGTGGTGTGCGGGAAGCCGATGTGCACCCCATCGGCACGCTCCTCCACCGGGAACACCTCGACATTGCTGGCCATCCCGAACCGGCACCGACCGGTGACCGGGTCGAACTGCAGGCGGTGCCAGGGGCACACCACGTGCCCGCCCTCGCACCACCCGCCCTCGAAGCTCTTGCCCTGGTGCGGGCATCGATCGGCCATGGCGCGCAGCACACCGTCCATGCGCACGAACCGGACGGCCTGGTCCTTCACCAGCACGCGCAGCAATGCCCCTTCCGCCAGGCCGGCGAGCCGGTCATCGTCCACGCGCCGCCACCGGACGGTCTCCACGATCATCGCAGCGAACATAGGCACCATCGGCCCGCACGTCGTGGAGCGGCACGCCTTCCGCCGCGCACCACCGCCGCCACGCCTCGCGCTGCCGGCCGCGGATCCCGGGCGCCAGCACCACTTGGAGCATTCCCGGTGGCCGGCCTTCGCCGAACGTACCCGCGGGCGAGCCGCCGCGCACGATGCAGACGGTGGTGACCGCAGGGTCCGCTGGCACCGTGGGAGGAAGGCCATCGGAGAAGAAGAGGAGGCACGTCCCCTGAGCATCGACCCGGCCCGGGATGCTGTCCACGCGCACCACGTGCTCCACGCCCACCGCCCGCCGGTGCTGCTCCACCCGGCGCACCAGGTAGGCATCGGGCCGCTCGGCGAACACCGCCATCGATCGGCCTTCCACGAACGCACAGGCCAACGCCTTGCGGTCGTCGTAAACGACGAACTGCCGCTGGTCCCGGTGCACCCGCGCCGACCATCCCCACGAGAGGAGCAGCGCCAGCAGGACGACCAGGCCACCCTGGCGCGCCCACCACCACCGCTGGAACCACCACGCCGCCAGGAGAAGCAGCAAGGCATAAAGGCCCAGGCACTGCGCGGCATCGATGCGCACGGCCGGGTAGGCGCCGGGCGCGTCGGCGAAGAAGGCCGATGCGCCGCCGAGCAGGCGCAGCAGGGCTTCCAGGGCGAAGGTCATCAACGGCCCGAGCACCGGCACCGCATGCACCGCCACCAGCAGCGCGCCGCCGTAGACCCCGAGCGACACCAGGCCGACGATGACCATGTTGGCCGGCAGGAACCATGTGGGGAACGCCTGGAACACCAGCAGCGACAAGGGCGTGGCGAAGGCCTGCGCCGCCAGGCTCACCGCGAACAGCGACCAGAAGAAGGCCGCGACGGCATGGGGCGGCGTCCACGCCTGCACGAGCGGCCGGTAGAACAGCGCGATGCCGAGCACGGCGAGGAACGACAGCTGGAAGCCCAGCTGCACGAGCATCCCGGGATCCCAGAGCAGCAGGACGAAGGCGGAGAGCGCCAGGCTGTTGAGCGGCTCGGTGCGGCGGCGGAGCATCTCGGCCAGCGTGAACACGGAGAAGGTGACCGTGGCCCGCAGCACCGACGGCGTCAGGCCCGTGAGCCCCGCATAGGCCCACAGCGCCGCCAGGATGAGGAGGCCCCGCCCCCACCGTGCCCCGGGCTTCCGGCCCAGGAACGCCAGGCCCCAGAGGAAGGCGGCATAGATGAGGCCCACGTGGCTGCCGCTCACGGCCAGCACGTGCATGGTGCCGCTGCGCGCGAACGCCGCCCGCTGGTCGGCGTCCAGCTCATCCCGGAGGCCGAGCAGGACCGCCTTCGCCAATGCCCGCTCCCGATCGGGAAGTCCGGAGCGCACCAGCCAGGCCGACACCTGCCGGCGCGCGCCTTCGAACCAGGCCGCCCATCCGCTCGCCCGCTCCGCGATGCGCCACCGGCCCGCCGGGGCGAAGCAGCCGTGGGTGACGCCATAGCTCCGCGCCCAGGCGGCCTGGTCGAAACCGCCCGGGTCGGGCACGCGCTGCAGCGGCAAGGCCGCGGCGTCCACCAGCAGCCGGTCACCGATGGCCGGCACCGGGCCTGCGCTGTCGAGCAGCAGCGTCAGCAGCAGGCGGCCGCTGACCGGCCGGGCCTTCCCCGCGATGAAGGCGGCATCCGCCCGGGTCCAGAGGCGCACCGTGCGGGCGTTCGATGAGGCGACCTCCAGCACCGCGGCCCGCCATCCGTCCGCTTCCGGATACCGGGCCACATCATCCACGTGCTCCTCGGGCGTGTGCAGCCGCTGCCAGAGCAGGCCGAAGGCGAAGAGCATCGGTACCAGTGCGGCACCGCGCCACCAGCGGTGGGCGAAGTCCGTACGCCGGTAGGCGAGGAACACCCATGCTGCCGCGCCGGCGATCACCATCCCCCAGGCGACCGGAACGGGAAGCGTCCCCGACCGGCCGACCAGCAGCCCGCCGATGAACGGCAGTGCCGCCCGCAGCATGGGCGCGCGCAGCCATGCGCTCTTGAAGGTCCCGCTCCCGGACATCCGTTCCGTATCTCGGACCGGCGGCGTTGGAGCGGACACCGCGGTGCCCTACCAAGGTAGGCGGATGCCGCCTACAGCACCTGCAGCACCAGGCACTTCAGGTAGAGCGTCTCCGGGATGGCCCAGTGGATGGGGTGATCGGGCGGCTGGGTGCCGTAGTACACCTCGCGCAGCTCGCGGTGCGCGTCACGCGCGGCCTCCGCCACCATGGCCCGGAACAGGTCGGGCGTCATGTGCTGGCTGCACGAACAGGTGACGAGGAAGCCGCCCGGCGGCAGGCACTTCATCGCGCGCAGGTTGATCTCCTTGTAGCCGCGCGTGGCGCCTTCCAAGGCCCCGCGGTTCTTGGCGAACGAGGGCGGGTCCAGCACGATGACGTCCCACAGCAGGCCGCGCTTGCTCGCGTCGGTGAGGAAATCGAACACGTTGGCCGCCTTGAACCCGCAGCGGGGATCGAGCCCGTTGAGCGCCGCGTTGCGGCGCGCCACCGCCACCGCGTCCTCGCTGATGTCGATGCCCAGCACCTCCCTGGCGCCGTACTTCGCCGCGTGCAGCGCGAAGCCGCCGGTATGCGTGAAACAGTCCAGCACGCGCGCCTGGTGGCTGATCCGCGTCATGGCCGCATGGTTCAGCCGCTGGTCCAGGAAGTGGCCGGTCTTCTGCCCGCCGGCGATGTCCACGTGGATGCGCAGGCCGTTCTCCTCGATCTCCAGGTCCGTACCGAACGGCTCGCCGATGAAGCCCGTCCGCAGCTCCAGCCCTTCCTTCTCGCGCACGGCCGCGTCGTTGCGCTCGTAGATGCCGCGCGGCTTCAGCACGGCGTGCAGCGCCTGCACGATGTCGTCCTTCGCCCGGTCCATGCCCAGCGCCATGGTCTGCAGCACCAGCACGTCGTTGAACTTGTCCACCACCAGCGCGGGCAGTCCGTCGGCCTCGCCGAACACCACGCGGCAGCTGGAGGTGTGGCCCATGCGTTTCCGGAAGGCCCAGGCCGCCGCGATCTTCCGCTCGAAGAACGCCGCGTCGATGGGCTCGTCCAGGTCCTTGGTGATCATCCGCGCGCGGATCTTGCTCTTCGGGTTGAAGTAGGCCTGGCCGAGCGGCCCCTTCTTCACGTCGAACACCTGCACGATGCCGCCGGGCTGCGGCCGCCCCTCGAAGCGCAATACCTGGTTGTCGTAGACCCACGGATGGCCCTGCCGGATCCGTTGGCGGGTGTCGTCGATGTACAGCCGGTCGCGCATGGGCCGCGAAGGTAGACCGGCGGAAAAAAGAGCGGCCGCCGGAGGTCCAGCGGCCGCTCGCTCGGGAAGGCGACGGACCTAGCGGTCCACCTTCACCGCCTTCTTCACCACCACCCGCCCGTCCAGCAGCAGCGACACCAAGTAGGTGCCAGGCGCCAGGCCTTGGGTGTTCCACTCGTAGGTGAAGGTGCCCGCCTGGGCCTCCTCCTGGCGCAAGGTCTTCAGCGGGCGGCCATCGGCCGTGCCGACCTCCAGCTTCAGCTGACCGGCGGCGGGCACGGTGTAGGTGAGCGTGGTGCGGTCCTGGAAGGGATTGGGCGCAATACGGAGGGCATCACCGGCCGCCGGGGTCCCGGTGGGGGCCTCTTGGAGCGCGCTGCGCGTGCCCCCCGCCTTGCAGCAGGCCGACAGCTGCTGCTCCAGCTGTTGCAGGCGGGCTTCCTGCGCAGCCAGCCGGACCTGCTGCTCCTTGTTGCTGGCGATCAGCAGCGGGATCAGCTCCTGGTAGTTCACCGCCTTGAACGAGACGGCCGGGTTCACCTCGGCACCCAGGGAATCCACATCGGCCGGGCGGGTCACCGCCGTCACCGCCGACGGCACCGCCTCCGCCAGCTCCTGTGCCAGCAGGCCGAAGTGCCGGCCCGTATCGAAGCCCATGAAGCCGTAGGTCCCCGTGTTGAACACGTACGAGCGCGGGGTCAGCTGCGCCAGGATCGCCGATGCGTCCTGCACCTCCTGGATGTCCAGCTTCAGCGTCTCATCGGACGGCGTCCAGGCACCGGCCGTGCAGAACGCAGGGCCATCGAAGTAGGCCGCCCAGTTGTTGCCCGCTTGCGCGCCCGTCGCCGTGCCGTACACGCCCACGCACCGCACCGCATTGTTGCTGGCCGTGGCCAGGCCCCGCACGCCCATCAGGTCGGTGGACGTGCCCGGGGACGAACTGTTGTTGCCCGCGTTCCCCTCCACCCCATAGGCGAAGTTGGCATTGGACGCGCTCGACTGCGTGCCGTACATGGTGCCCGTGGTGAACTGGTTGGTCATCGCCGGCTTCGCCGTGGCCACCACCGCCTTTCCGCTGCCCGTGCTTTTCTGCACCCACGAGCTGAACGCCGTGATGCCGTCCAGCGTGCTGCCCCCGCCGGTGGAACCGGTGTAGAGCACGTCCAGCTTGGCCTTCGGGCCCGTATTGCCGATGCCCACCCCCTTGAACTCATTGATGTCCGGGCACAGGAGGTTGCCGGCGAACGCGGTCACCACGTTGTTGGTCACCGGCCACAGCTGCCATTCGCAGCCGGGCGTCACGATGGTGCTCACGTCGCGCCATTTCACCACCCCGGTGTTGTCCACCGCCATGATCCTCGTCAGCGTATTGTCCGCTGTGCTCAAGGGAAGATCGCGCAGGCGCAGGCGGCCCGTCAGCAGGTCCAGCCGCTCGGTGGGATCGCCGCTGCCCGGCGCCGCGAAATCGCCGATGCCCACGTTCACCGCGGTCGCGCTGCTGGGCCACAGCCGCATGGCCTCCAGCCCGTTGAAGGAGGCGGCCCCCTTGATGGTCCCGGCGACATAGGTGGTGGAGAAAACGAACTTCATGCGGTCCGTGCCCCAGGGGCTTCCATTGGGGTTATCGCTCCATTGGATCACGAAGTCGGTATTGTCGTCCACCGGCGACCCGTTCGGCTGGTCGAAATACTTGTGCCCGACGTAGGCCTGGTCGCTGTTGCCGCTGAAAGTGATGCCGTTGCGCATCCACGGCCGGTACCCCAGCTCCTGCGCATAGGCGATCGGCGAGTTGGTACCCGTGTCGTCCACCAGGTGCAGCCGGGTGAACGGCGCATGGCTGCCCGTGTTGGTGTAGGCATCCGCCTTGCCGCTCAGCAGCAGGAACCCATCACGCGGGGCGGCACCGAACGCGCCGATGCCATAGCTCCCCGTGGGGTTCAGCCGCAGCCGCGGCAGGTCGTTCGTGCGGAACAGCAGGTGGCCCAGCTGGGCGTTCACGTTCATCTGCGAGCTGCCGGACAGCTTGTAGATGTTGAAGTACTGACCGCCATTGTAGAACATCCGCCAGTACGTATCGTTGTTCAACGGCGCGTCCGTGCGGAAGACCTCCCCGGTGCCCAACAGATCGCCGCGGACCTGGAAGCCGATGTTCGGGGCCGGAGGCGTGGCGATATTTCCAATGGTTACTCCAATGATACCAGCATTCGTGCGGCCATAAGTGCCACCTGTTATACCGAATTGTGCCAATACAACACTTTGCCCCACGAACAGACCTACCAATACTGACAATACATGCTTTTTGCTCATTGTCCTCGTTTTTATGGCACTGGCGGTGTCAACTTGTAATGCCATTCGCGCTCACCGCTTTGCAAGCGGAGAATGACAGGAGCAAGAACATTGGTTCTTATGGGAACGAGCACATCGTCTTGTAAGCCGGAACTAGCAAAAGCTCTTTGGTCCAGCAGTCTACCAACAACGTCATATAGAAGCATATCATAAATGCCCGCCTGAGCACCCATCACGCGGAGCGCCATGGACACTCCGCTCCAAGCCACCATCGGACGATCCATAGGCACTGCTTCCTGAATGCCCATATCGATCGGACAAAAAGCCGAATCCATTGAGAGACACACATCATCCACATAGTAGTAACTGAAATCGTCCGTGCCATCCTGTATTCGGATCACCTGTGTCTGGTCATCCCCGAAAACATTCCCAACATAGAGGAACACGTAAGGAGCGTCCGCCGTGAAATGGCCCGCGATGGTCGTCCATCCCACTGAATCCGTAATAATCTGCTCGGTATAGACCTGCGCTCCTCCAGGCCATGGCAGCCAACCCTGTTCACCTACAAGCGAATCCAGACTTAAGAACAGGCCAAGTTTATTGGAAGCAAAGCCCGCATTTGTCTCTTTGAACGGATGGCCTGTTGTCCAACTCACCTTGACGGACGCCCAGTAGGTTTCTCCTACGATCAGCGGTTCGTTGAGCCGGATACCCAGCAGTTCATGAAGTCCAAACCCCGGGCCAGCTGCCGAATAGCCCCATATACCGCAGTATGCCTGCCCTGTTGCGGGCTGCTGATACCCAAAGACGTTCCGGGGTACTCCGACGAAATCCGATCCATCGCACATATGGAAATAATCAGGAGTTGCAAAACCGGTGAACCAGTTGTCAATCTTGAACCACTCTCCATAATACGAAGGACACTCTGTGTACTCCTCGAAGCTCGGATTCGGCACCAAATTCTGGGCCCGGGCCAGGATGGCGACCACCGCGAGGGCGGTGCAAGCCGTGCTTCGGAGGATCGTTCGTACCATTTCCAGGATGCGGGCGCGAGGAGGACGACCGAGGGAACAACGTGAAGCTAGAGCGGACATTGGGCAGCGGGCATTACGTTCCGACCAAGGATAGCGCATTCCTATACGATCCCGGGCACCATGTCATCGCACCAGTGGCACTAGTTTGTAATGCCATGCATGCCCACCGCCTTGGATACGCAGGATGAACATGCCCATGCCCTTGGGATCGATATCGATCGCCACCTCTTCCCGCTGCCCATTGCTGTTCAATAAGGCCTCTGCGGTTACACGGCCGGCCGCATCGAACAATGTTGATCTGTAATTTCCAGCCGGCAACCCGCTGACCAGCAATGCATGAGCAGGAACATCCCAGTGTGCGCAGAATGAACTGCCCTGAGCACTCTCTCCGACGCTCGTCGCGACCGGGCAGAACGTAGGTGTGGCCGACAAGCAGACGTCATCGATATAATAGTAGCCTACTTCATCCGCATCCGGCTGCATGATAATCGCTTCTGTCTGGTCATCGCCAAAGAAATTCCCAACATAGAGATAGCGATAGGCTGAGTCTGCCACGAACTGACCCGCGATCGTCGTCCACTCTATTGAATCCGTGATGATCTGTTCCGTATGGATATGCGCTCTGTTCGGCCATGGCAGCCAATCGCCTTCCCCGCTGAGCGAATCCATGCTCAACAATATGCCCAAGTTGTTCGAAGCATATTTCACCATCGCGTCCAAGAAGGGATAACCCGAGGTCCAACTCGCCTTGAACGATGCCCAGTAAGTCTGACCGACGACCAAAGGCTGTGGCAAATGAACACCCATGACCTCATGCAAGCCGAACCCAGGATCGCCATTCGAGTAGCTCCAGATACCTGTATATGCAGCACCGGTCGCAGGTTGCTGGAACCCGAACATGTTATTTGGAACTCCGACGATATCGCTTGTATCGCACGAGTTGTAGTATTCAGGACTTACGAATGCCGCAAACCAGTCATTTGTCTTGAACAACTCGCCGTAGATCGATGGACATTCTGTGTACTCTTCAAAGCCCGGGTTCGGCACCAAGTTCTGGGCCCGGGCCAGGATGGCGATCACCGCGAGGGCGGTGCAAGCCGTGCTTCGGAGGATCGTTCGTACCATCTTAAGCGTGTGGACACGACGCGGACGACCGTGGGAGCGATCTAAAGATAGATCAAGCATGGCAATCGATCGTTAGACTTCTACCAAGAATTCCGTATTCCTATACACTTCCAGGCCATACAAGGGGCCACCACGCCTACCACTGAACACCGGGCTGCGGCCGCCCCTCGAAGCGCAATACCTGGTTGTCATAGACCCACGGATGGCCCTGCCGAATCCGTTGGCGGGTGTCGTCGATGTACAGCCGGTCGCGCATGGGCCGCGAAGGTGGACCGGCGGAAAGCGAACGGCCGGCGGACCACCGCGGGGTACCTTCGCGCACATGGATCGGACGGACCTCCTCCCTCGCCTGCGGCTTCGGCCGTTGGGTCCCGGTGATGCTGCGTGGATCCTGCGCCTCAATGAGGATCCGGAGGTGCTGCGGTTCGTGCACGACGCTCCGTTCGCCGACCAGGCAGCGGCCACGCAATGGATCATGGACATCCCCCGGAGCCTGCCCGATGGCATCGGCCGCTGGGCCATCGAAGCGGAGGATGGCACCTGGGTGGGCCGCTGCAGCCTGCGGAACGGGGCGGGTGGCACCGCGATGGGCTATCGCCTGCTGCGCGAGCACTGGGGAAAGGGCTACGCCACCCGCGCGGTGCGCCTGATGCTGGAACTGGCCTTCGGCGAGCACGACGTTCCGTTCGTCATCTCCACGATCCACCCGGACAACCAGGCCAGCCGGCGCGTGATCGAGAAGAACGGCGGCCGCTTCTGGAAGGTGGAGCAGGCAGGCGACCACGCAGGAGCCCACGTGTACCGCGTCGATCGCTGAACCCGCCTTTACGCGAGCGCAGGGAACTTCCCTGATCCCCGACGCAGGGACCTACCGCCCTTCGTCGCGGAAGAAATCGATCGTCTTCAGGTCCACCAGGTGCACCTCGGCGAAGTAGTGGTGCAGGATGTCGGTGAACGGGTAGCCGGCGCGCGCCATGCGCATGGCCCCTTCCTGGCAGAGCCCGATGCCGTGGCCGAAGCCGCGGCCCTCGAACACCACCTGGTCGCCTTCGCCGTGGATGCGGAAGTAGGTGGAGTTCAACTTGAGGTCGGTGCGCACTTTCGCCAGCGGAACGTAAGGCGGGATGTTGCCCAGGTAGAGCTCGCGGCAGGCGGGGTCGTGCTCGGTGACGGAGGCCACCACGCGGGGATCGCCGGTGTCGACGCCGTAGTTCTTCTTCAGGTAGCCCAGCCATTGCGTACGCGGCATGCGCTGCTGCCAGATGGCGTGCGGGGCATGGAGGCAGAAGGTGTCCAACGTGCTCACCAGGTAGGGCTCGCTCTTGCTCCAGAGGTCCTCCGCGTTCATCGTCTCGCCGCCGCAGTTGCTGTGGAAGGTGGCGTGGATGAGGCGGATGCCCGCGTCCACCACCACCATGTCATGCGTGGCGGTGACGGCCTGCTTGATGGTGTCCAGCGTACAGCGGCCCAGGAACACCTGGCAGTGCGTGCCGTCGCACACGGAGAAGCCTTCGCCCGCGTGGCGGCGCAGGTTGGCCAGGGCGTAGGTGCGGCAGCTCACCGCCTGCAGCTTGTAGTACTCGGGGGCCTTGTCCTTGCCGGCCTCGCTCTGCACCACGCCGCCCACGTACTCCTCCAGCGGCACCACGGCCACCAGCTGGAAGGCATCGCCCACGCGCTGCACCTCGAGCGACGCGCCCGGATAGGTGCGCTCCTGCGTCTGCGGGCCGAGCGAGCGCAGGCGGAAGCCGCGGCCGTTGGGCGAGCGCAGGGTGAGGGTGCGCTTGGCGGAGAGCGCCAGGCTCAAGGATTTCCCGACGATGCCGTTCGGCGTGCACTCCAGCTTCAGCCCGTCGTTGCTGCCCAGCTCGCCCACGTTCCGGCCGTCGGCGAGGATCGTGAGCGGCCCGTGGCTGCCCATCACCATCACCTGGCGGGTGGTGATGTCGCGCAGCAGTCCCACGCGCACGTCCGGCTCACGCGCGGCGGCGCAGAGGCCCAGGGAAAGGGCCGCCCAGAGGGCCATGGATCGCAGCATCGCGGCGCGAAACTACCGGGGTGGCGACCGGTATCACGGCCGCTCCTGGAGACTTTTCCACACGCGGTCGGCCACTCGCGCCGAGGCGCCGGGGCCGCCCAGCTTGACGCGCAGCTCGGCCAGCTCTGCCTCCATGCGGGCCCGGTAGGCCCCGTCGTGGAGCAGCCGGTCCAGCTCGGCGCGGAGCGGCGCGGGGCGCATGTCCTGCTGGATGAGCTCGCGCACCACCTCGCGGTCCATGATGAGGTTGACCAGCGAGATGAAGCGGACCTGGATCAGCCGCTTGGCCAGCCAGACGTTGAGGGCGCTGCCGCTGTAGCACACGGCCTCGGGCGTGCCGATGAGGGCCGTCTCCAGGGTGGCGGTGCCGCTGGTGACCAGCGCGGCCCGGGCGGCGTGCAGCACGGCATAGGTGCGCCCGGCCACCAGGTCCACGGGGGCATCGCCGATGAGGCCGCGGTAGAAGGACTCGGGAACGGACGGCGCCGCGGCCACCACGAAGCGGTGATCGGGGAAGTGCGGCACGGTGGTGAGCATGGTGGAGAGCATGCGCTCGATCTCCTGGCGGCGGCTGCCGGGCAACAGGGCCACCACCGGCCGGCCGTCGTCACCAGGCAGGGGGGATCCCATGCCGTGCGCGGCGTCGATCTCGTCCAGCAGCGGATGGCCCACGAACTCCACGTCCATGCCCCGCTGCGCGTACCAGTCCTTCTCGAACGGGAGGATGACGTACATGCGGTCCACCACGCGCTTGATCGTCTTCACGCGGTCGGCCTTCCAGGCCCACACCTGCGGACTGATGTAGTAGTGCACGGGGATGCCCTGCCCGTGCGCCCACTCCGCGATGCGCAGGTTGAAGCCGGGGTAGTCGATGAGGATGAGCGCGTCGGGCTTGAAGGCGGCGATGTCGGCCTTGCACCAGGCCATGTTGCGCAGGATGGTGCGCAGGTTCATCACCACCTGGGTGAAGCCCATGAAGGCGAGGTCGCGGTAATGCTTCACCACCTCGGCGCCGGCGGCGCGCATGCGGTCGCCGCCCCAGGCGCGCACCTGCAGCGCGGGGTCCTTCCGCAGCAGCTCCCGCACCAGGTTGCCGCCGTGGAGGTCGCCGCTGGCCTCGCCCGCGATCACATAAACCCTCTTCCCCATAGCACCAGGAACACGAGGATGAACACGCCGTGCACGAACATGGCGCTGATGACGCCGCGCATGGCCTTGAGCATGCGCCGGTGGTCGAACCAGAAGAAGAGCGCCGCATCGGCCAGCAGGCTGAGCGAGAGCGCCGGCGCGATGTTGCCCTTGATGCCGAAGATCATGCCCCGCAGGAAGAAGCCCAGCTCCATCTCGGGGCGCAGCACGGTGACCACGAAGGTGCTGTAGCCGAAGAAGCCGATCAGCGGCACGATGAGCCCGAGCACGAAGCCCGTGCCGTGCGTGTCACCCCGCATGGTCCCAGGTGTTCAGCGCGGCGATCTCGTGGTGCGCCGTCATGTCGAACTGCACCGGCACCACGCTGACGTAGCCGTTGTTGGTGGCCCACACGTCGGTGTCCTCGCCCTGGTCCATGTCCTTGAAGCGGCCCTTCAGCCAGTGGTACTCCTTGCCGGCGGGGTCCTTCCGCGTCTCGAAATCGTCCTCCCAGAAGCCCCAGGCCTGGCGGCACACACGGATGCCCTGGAGGGGCGCGGCGATCTCGGCGGGGATGTTCACGTTGAGGCAGGTGCCCCGCGTCAGCCCGTGCCGCAGCACGTTGCCGGTGATCGACCGCACGACGGACCGCGTATGCGTGAACGAGGCCTCGATGCTGTGGTCCATCAGCGAGAACCCGATGCTGGGGATGCCCTCCATGGCCCCTTCCACCGCCGCGCTCATGGTGCCGCTGTACAGCACGTTGATGCTGATGTTGCTGCCGTGGTTGATGCCGCTGACCAGCAGCGCGGGCCGCCCCTGGATGATGTGGTACACCGCCAGCTTCACGCAGTCCACCGGCGTGCCGCTGCAGCCGAAGGCCCGCACGCCCTCCATCAGGTCCACCGGGTGCAGGCGCAGGAAGTGGTGGATGGTGATGGCATGGCCCATGGCGCTCTGCGGCTTGTCCGGCGCCACCACCAGGACGTCGCCGAAGGCCCGCATCTCCTCCGCCAGCACGCGGATGCCCGGGGCGAAGATGCCGTCGTCGTTGGTGACCAGGATGAGGGGGCGCTTGTCCATGGGCCGCAAAGCTAACCGGCCGTGCCTGCGCACAGGCCGCGCGCCATGCGGCCGTGCACCGACCGACGCGCCGCGTGCCCATCTTCGCCCCCGGATCCCGTGCATCCGGCACGGGATCGCATGCGCACATGAAAAAAGCCATCCATCCCGCCGGCGCGGCCAAGCCGCTCGCCCCCTACACGCCCGCCATCGAAGCCAACGGCCTGCTGTTCCTCAGCGGACAGATCGCCCTGGTGGGCGACACGGGCACGCTGCGCCAGGACAGCATCGCGGCGGAAACGGAGCAGGTGATGGAGAACATCGGCCTGCTGCTGAAGGCCGCCGGGCTCGACTTCGGCCACCTGGTGAAGTGCACCATCTTCCTCAGCAGCATGGACCACTATGCCGCCGTGAACGAGGTGTACGGCCGCTACTTCACCGAGGCGCCGCCGGCCCGCGAGGCGGTGGCCGTGAAAGGCCTGCCGCGCGGGGTGAACGTGGAGATCAGCGGCATCGCCGCGCGCTGAGCCGGCCGCCGCGGCCTTACGGCCGCAGGGTCTTGCGCAGCAGGAAGTAGAAGTAGCACCAGTTCAGCACCAGCAGGAAGCCGAGCACGCTGAACAGCCGCGGCCCCGCGATGACGATGGGCAGCAGGCAGCCGAGCAGCTGGGACATGGTGTAGATGTGGAAGCCGTCGCGCCACCCCTGCCACATGCGCAGGGTGCCCACGAAGCGGGCCACCGTGCGCAGCAGGAACACGCCCACGAGCAGCAGGCCGGAGGTGCGCAGGATCTCGGCATAGGCGAGCAGGGGCTCCAGGTCCTGCTGCGGCATCAGTAGGCGGCCCATGGCGGAAGCCTCGTTCCGCACCGCCTCGGCCGACATGGACCCGTAGTGGAAGGCCACGAGCAGCTCCCCCAGGTAGTACAGGAACACGACGCCCTGGTAGATGAAGCTGGTGATGCACAGGCGCGCCAGGCCCCGGGGCCGCAGCCAGGTGCCGGTGCCGTCGGGCGGTGCGCCGCCTTGATGGGCTTCCATGGCGCGAAAGAAACGGAAAGCCCCCGGACCCGGGATGCGGGAACGGGGGCTTCCGGACAGGACGCCGGGTCCTAGTGCATGTACTTCAGGTTCACCGCGTAGAGGATGATGAAGAGGATGGAGATCAGCCCGGCGAAGCCGACGCTGAAGAGGGCCATCATGCTGCCGCCCAGGAAGACCAGGGGCACCAGCAGCCCGCCGATGGCCGCCAGCACATAGAGCCAGAAGCCGGATTTCCGCAGGTTCCACATGCGCCACACCCCGAGCAGGCTGATGAGGGAGAGCACGATGTTGCTGATGCCGATGGGCTTGGCGTTCTCGGCGGCCTTCTGCGCGATCTCCATGGCCGAGTCCATCATGCCGCCCATCATCCCGTTCGCTTGGTCGCCCATCTGGGCCTTGGCCTCCTCCATCCGCTGCTGGGCCTCGACCAGGGCCTGCTGATCGCCGCCGGAGGTGAGGTTGATGATGCCACCGATCACGCCCCAGGCGCCGGCGATGAAGCTGAGGATGCAGATCACCGTCAGGAGCGTGGGACGGGTCGCGGGTGCACCGGTCGCTGCCGAGTTCGTATCGTTCATGGTCCGAGTGGTTTTGGTGTATGGCAAGGTAGGCCCGCTCCTTCCCCGCCTGGGCCGCCGCCGCCCCGGTTTTCCCACGATCCGGCCGCATCGATCGTTGATAAGGCCGTTGACCCAACGGAAGCACAGCGCCTTGCGCACCGATCCCGGTCCCTTCCGGCGGCGCGGCTAACTTCGCCCCGCTTCCGCCCTTCCCCCACGGCCCGCACAGGCCCCCTGGTAGGCGGACGCCCCATACGCACCAACCCGCAACCCTCGCGATCGAATGAGCTACGACGTCATCGTTCTCGGCAGTGGCCCCGGCGGCTACGTGGCCGCCATCCGTGCCAGCCAACTGGGCCTCAAGACCGCCATCGTGGAGCGCGAATCGCTCGGTGGCATCTGCCTCAACTGGGGCTGCATCCCCACCAAGGCCCTGCTGAAGAGCGCCAATGTCTTCGAGTACATCAACCACGCCAAGGACTACGGCATCACCGTGGGCGCCCCCAAGGCCGACTTCCCCGGCATCGTGAAGCGCAGCCGCGAAGTGGCCGACAGCAACAGCAAGGGCGTGCAGTTCCTGATGAAGAAGAACAAGATCGACGTGGTGATGGGCACCGGCAAGCTCCTGCCCGGGAAGAAGCTGGAGGTGACCGGCGCCGACGGCAAGAAGCAGGTACTGGAGGCCAAGCACATCATCATCGCCACCGGCGCCCGCAGCCGCGAGCTCCCCTCCCTGAAGCAGGACGGCAAGAAGATCATCGGCTACCGCGAGGCCATGGTGCTGCCCGAGCAGCCCAAGAGCCTGGTGGTGGTGGGCAGCGGCGCCATCGGCAGCGAGTTCGCCTACTTCTACAACGCCCTGGGCACCAAGGTGACCCTGGTGGAGTTCTTGCCGAACATCGTGCCCGTGGAGGACGAGGAAGTGAGCAAGCAGCTGGAGCGGAGCTTCAAGAAGCAGGGCATGGAGGTGCTGACCAGCAGCGAGGTGACCAGCGTGGACACCAAGGGCAAGGGCTGCGTGGTGACCATCAAGACGCCGAAGGGCGAGCAGAAGGTGGAGTGCGACATCGTGCTGAGCGCGGTGGGCATCGTGACCAACCTGGAAGGCATCGGCCTGGAGGACGTGGGCATCGTGACCGACAAGGGCAAGGTGAAGGTGGATCCGTTCTACGCCACCAACATCCCCGGCTACTACGCCATCGGCGACATCGTGCCGGGGCCGGCCCTGGCGCACCTGGCCAGCGCGGAAGGCATCACCTGCGTGGAGGCCATCGCCGGCAAGAACCCCCAGCCGATCGATTACGGCAACATCCCCGGCTGCACCTACTGCTCGCCGGAAGTGGCCAGCGTGGGCCTCACCGAAAAGGCCGCGAAGGAGAAGGGCCTCGAGGTGAAGATCGGCAAGTTCCCCTACAGCGCCAGCGGCAAGGCCAAGGCGGCGGGGCAGACCGACGGCTTCGTGAAGCTGATCTTCGACGCCAAGTACGGCGAGCTCCTGGGCGCCCACATGATCGGCTACAACGTGACCGAGCTGATCGCCGAGTGCGTGAGCATCCGCAAGCTGGAGACCACGGGCCATGAGATCATCAAGACCGTGCACCCCCACCCCACCATGAGCGAGGCCATCATGGAGGCGGCGGCGGCGGCGTACGGCGAGGTGATCCACCTGTAAGCAAGCCGAAGCGTGCAGGAGGACGCGTGGAGCATGGGCACCTCGTCCGTTCCCCCGTCCTCCTGCACACCGCACACGTCCCATGGCCGAGGTCCGCTCCCCTGAGCACGAGGAGGCCGCCCGCTTCTTCGATCGGGTGAGCGGCACCTACCGCGACAAGTACACCCACCAGAGCGCCTTCCACCGCTACTACTTCAACGAGCGGCTGGAGAAGGCCACGCGCGGCATGGACCTCCGCGGCAAGTGCGTGCTCGACATCGGCAGCGGCACGGGCAACCTCTACGACCACCTGATCGCCCGCGCGCCGGACCTGCGCTTCTTCGCCACGGACGTGAGCCCGGGCATGCTGGCCCAGAGCCGCGTGCCGCCGGCCCAGCGTTTCGTGGGGCATGCCTATGCGCATGCCTTCCCGGTCCGCGCCTTCGATGCCATCTTCCTGCTAGGCGTCACCACCTACCTCTCCCCGGAGGAACTGCAGCGGAACCTGGCCTTCATGGCCGGGAGCCTGGCGCCGGGGGGCGTGGCGGTGATCACCTTCAGCAACCGGCACGGGCTGGACACCGGGATGAGGGCGCTCTTCCGGCTGCCATCGCGGCTGTTCGGCAACCGCGACCGGGTGCTCTCCTCCGGCCTGCGGACCCGGACGTACAGCATGGGCGAGGTGCGCCGGCTCCTGCAGCCGCACCTGCGCATCGTGCGGGAAGACGTGCACAACCACACCGTCTTCCCCTTCGGGGCCTTGCTGCCCGGCCCCTCCATCGCGCTGGCCGAGCGACTGGCCCGCCTTCCGGCCGACGGGGGGCCGCCCCCGGCCTGGCTGCGCTTCCTGAGCTCCGACCTGATGGTCCGGGCCGAACCCCTGACCCGGATGTAAGGCAACCCCACCCGCACGCTCCGTCTTCTCCCCGGCCCGCCACCCGGCCGCCTCCCCTGGCGCTCCGGGCCGTACCGCGATACCTTCGCATCCGCGCCATGCCCCGCGTCCTCCGCATCATCAACCGCTTCAACCTGGGCGGGCCCACGCACAACGCGGCCTACCTCACCCGGTTCCTGCCCGGCGAGTTCGAGACCCTGCTGGTGGGCGGGCAGCAGGAGGCCTCCGAGGAGGGCAGCGGCCACATCCTGGACGCCCTGGGCGTGAAGCCCTTGATCCTTCCCGAGATGCAGCGCGAGGTGGCCCCCTGGCGCGACCGCACGGCCTACCGGCGCATCAAGCGGCTGATCAAGGAGTTCAAGCCGGACATCGTGCACACCCACGCGGCCAAGGCCGGGGCCGTGGGGCGCCTGGCCGCCAGCGAGCTCGGCGTGAAGGCCATCGTGCACACCTTCCACGGGCACGTGTTCCACAGCTACTTCGGCCACCTCCGCACCACCGTCTACAAGAACGTGGAGCGCTTCCTGGCCCGCCGGTCGTCGCGCATCGTGGCCATCAGCGACAAGCAGAAGGACGAGCTGGTGGCCGAGCACCGCATCTGCCCCGAGGACAAGGTGACGGTGATCCCGCTGGGCTTCGACCTGGCCCGCTTCCAGGAGGACCAGGCCGCCAAGCGCGCCCTCTTCCGCCGGGTGTACGGCCTGGACGAGGACGAGATCGCCATCGGCATCGTGGGCCGCCTGGTGCCGGTGAAGAACCACGACCTCTTCCTGCGCGGCCTCAAGCACCTGCACGAGCGCACGGGCCGCAAGGTGCGGGCCTTCATCGTGGGCGACGGGGAGGAGCGCGACCGGCTGCAGCAGTACAGCGCCGAGCTGGGCATGAGCCTGGCGCAGGGGCCCTACTTCAACGGCCACGGTTTCGGCCACGGGGTGAACGGCAAACCCCTGGTGGAGCGGGCCGACGTGACCTTCACCTCGTGGATCAAGGAGATCGACATCGTGCACGCCGGCCTGGACGCGGTGGCGCTCACCAGCTTCAACGAGGGCACGCCCGTGAGCCTGATCGAGGCCCAGGCCGCCAACCGCCCCGTGGTGAGCACCAACGTGGGCGGCATCGAGAACGTGGTGGTGGAAGGGTCCACCGCCCTGCTGAGCCCCACCGACGACGCCCGTGCTTTCGGCGAGAACCTGCTGCGGGTGGTGGAGGACGACGCCCTGCGCGCCCGCATGGCCTGCGCCGGGTGGGACCACGTGCGGCAACGCTACCATTACACCCGGCTGGTGCAGGACACGGCGGCCCTCTATCGCCAACTCCTCGATCGAGGCTAGCGCCTTGCTTACTTTGGCCCGAAATTCCCCGGAATGCGGCGTGCGCTGAGCTTTCTTGTCCTGTCGATCCTCCTGCTCTCGGCCTGCACCGTGAACCGGGACATCATGTTCAAGACCCCGGTGGACTATGCCTTCGACCAGGTGAAGGATACCTTGGAGCGGCAGTTCAAGATCCAGGCGAACGACGTGGTGACCTTCCGCCTGTTCGCCAACGACGGCTTCAAGATGATCGACCTGGTGGACGATGCCACCTCGCTGCGGAACGTCTCCCGCATGACGTTCAACTACCCCGTCGATTCCGACGGGAAGGCCAAGCTCCCCCTGCTGGGGCTGGTGCAGCTGTCGGGCCTGACCGTGCGGCAGGCGGAGATGATGCTGGAGGAGCAGTATACGGCCTATTACAACCGGCCCTTCGTGCTGCTCACGGTGAACAACCGCCGGGTGGTGGTGTTCCCCGGCGGCGGCGGCAACGCCAAGGTGGTGCCCCTGGAGAACAACAACACCACGCTGATGGAGGTGATCGCCAGCGTAGGCGGCCTTTCCGATCGCGGCGACGCCCGCAAGATCAAGCTCTTCCGCAAACAGCCCGGCCGGCCGCGCGAGGTGTTCCAGTTCAACATGTCGGACATCGACGGGCTGAAGTACGCCGACATCGTGATGCAGGCGGACGACATCGTGTACGTGCAACCGAACCCGGAGATCGCGCGGCAGCTGCTGCAGGACCTCACCCCCATCGTGACCCTCCTGACCACGACGCTGCTGGTGATCGGGTATGCCAAGGTGCTGAAATAAGGCCGCCCATCGATGCTGAACGAGAACGCGGTCGGTGGGAACCTCGATGGCTATCGGGAGCGCCTCACGAACTTCAGCAACGAGTTCGATGTCGGCCTGTTCATCTATATCGTCAAGCGGTCGCTGATCTGGATCGTCCTCTGCATCCTGCTGGCCCTCGCCGCCGCGTACATCTACCTGCGCTACACCGCGCCGACCTATGAGAGCCGCGCCCTGCTCCAGCTGAGCCAGAGCAACAACGCCCAGAAGGTGCTGAAGGTGGGCGACGTGATGGACGACAACGGCCTGGTGAGCGACGTGGAGCTGCTGCGGTCGAAATTCTTCCAGGCCAGGGCCCTGGCCGACCTGCCCCTCCAGGTGAGCTACTTCTTCAAGGGCCAGATCCTGACCAAGCAGCTCTACAAGGACGAGTACCTCGAGGTGTCGGCCCTGGACGTGCTGGACGAGTCCGTCCGCGGCGTGCCGGTGACCTTCGAGCCCCAGGAGAGCGGGCAGCTGAAGCTCAGCTACACCGTGGGCGGGAAGCCGTTCACCAGCGTCCACCCCATCGGCCGGCCCACGGCGACGCCCCATTTCCGCTGCGTGTTCCGCACGGGTCCGGGCACCCATCCCCCCCCCTCGGACGGCGGCATGTCGTACTTCGTGATCAACGACCCGCGGACGCTGGTGCAGCAGTACGCCTCGCAGATCGCGGTGGCCGTGGCCGACGCGAACGCCAAGACGATCGCCATCGGGTGCAAGGACCACAACGCCCTGCTCGCGCGCGACATCACGCAGGCCATGGCCGACGCCTTCATCCGCTACGACGTGGAGCGCCGCAGCCAGAGCGCCGAGAGCATCCTGCGCTTCATCGAGTCGCAGAAGGACACCGTGTTCCAGCAGCTGCGCGAGAGCGAGCTGCGCATGCAGGACTTCAAGCGCGAGAACCGCGTGGCCGACTTCCAGCAGCTGGCCCCCCTCCTGCTGGAGCGCACGAACGAGTACGAGAACGAGCTGCTGAAGCTGCGCATCGAGGACAACCTGCTGGACGAGGTGGAACGCACGGTCAAGGGCTCGCCCACGGAGATGGACGTGTACCGCCTGATCCCCTTGCTGGTGGGCACCTCCTACGAGCAGACCCTGCAGGGCCTGATCAATACGCTGCAGACCCTGCTGCAGGAGCGCGAGAAGCTGGTATACGAGGTGAAGCCGGACAACGTGAACGTGCGCACGCTGGACGGGCAGATCGACATCCAGCAGCGGCTGATCATGGAGAGCATCGGCAACATGCGCAAGCGCCTGGCCTCCCGCGCCCATGATTACGAGACGCGCATCGGCGAGTACGAAAGCCGCTTCAAGGACCTGCCGGAGAAGGAGCTGGCCTACGGCCGCATCGCGCGGCTGTTCGACGTGAACGAGAAGTACTACACCCAGCTGCTGGAGAAGGACATCGAGTACCGCATCAGCCGCGCTGGCTTCGTCTCGGACAACCGCGTGCTGGAGTCCGCGGTGGCGGCCTTCACCCCGATCTCGCCGGACCGCAGCCTGGTGCTGTTCTCCTACCTGCTCACCGGCGTCATCGCCGGCTTCCTCATCGTGCTGGTGCGCTACATCCTGCACGACAACATCACCTCGCTGAACGACATCGCCAAGCTGAGCAACGCCTCCATCGGCATGCTGGGCATGGTGCCCAAGTACAAGAAGGAGATCCCGGTGAGCCAGCTGCTGGTGGACAAGAACCCCAAGTCGCTCATCGCGGAGAGCTTCCGCAGCGTGCGCACGAACCTGCAGTTCGTGGACAACAGCCCGGGCCCCAAGGTGATCGCCGTGACGAGCACCATCTCCGGCGAGGGCAAGACCTTCGTGGCCATCAACCTGGCCGGCATCATCAGCTTCAGCGGGAAGCGCGTGATCGTGATCGACCTCGACATGCGCAAGCCGAAGATCCACCTGGGTTTCGGCGTGGAGAACATCCGCGGCATGAGCACCATGCTGATCAACCGCGACCGGGCCGAGGACTGCGTGCAGCACAGCAGCCTGAAGGGCCTCGACTTCATCACGGCCGGCCCCATCCCCCCCAACCCGAGCGAGCTCATCATCGGCCCGCGCATGGCCACCATCCTGGAGGAGCTGAAGCGGACCTACGACGTGATCGTGATCGACACCCCGCCCGTGGGCCTGGTGACCGACGGCATCTCCATCATCCAGAGCGCCGACGTGCCGATCTACATCTTCCGCTCCGACTACTCCAAGAAGGCCTTCGTGCACAACGTGGACCGCCTGATGAACGAGAACAAGATCACCCGCCTGAGCGCCGTGCTGAACGGGGTGGACGTGGACCGCAACAAGTATGGCTACAACTACGGCTATGGCTACGGCTATGGCTACGGGTACGGCTATGGCTACGGGTATTACGAGGACCGCAGCCGGACCGAGCGGCGGAAGAAGAGCTGGACGAGCCGACTGTTCGGACGCGCATGATGCAGGTGAGCACCACCCCCCTGGCGGGACTGCTGGTCCTGCGGCCGCGGATCTTCCGCGATGAGCGCGGCCACTTCCTCGAGTCGTTCAACGCGGCCGCCTTCGCCCAGGCCACCGGCGTGACCGCCCCCTTCGTGCAGGACAACGAGAGCCGCTCGGGCAAGGGCGTGCTGCGCGGGCTGCACCTGCAGCTGCCCCCCCATGCCCAGGCCAAGCTGGTGCGCGTGAGCGCGGGCGCGGTGCTGGACGTGTGCGTGGACGTGCGCCCGGACAGCCCCACCTTCGGCCGGCACTTCAGCCTGCGGCTGGACGCGGTGGAGCAGGCGATGCTCTACATCCCCGAAGGGTTCGCCCACGGCTTCGTGGCGCTGGAGGAAGGCACCGTGTTCACCTACAAGTGCTCGGCCTACTACCACCCGCCCTCGGAGCGCACCATCCGCTGGGACGACCCCCAGCTGGCCATCGACTGGGGCATCGCCGATCCGGTGGTGAGCGAGAAGGACCGCGCGGGCCTGCCCTTCCACGCGCACGTGCCGAACTGACCCATGTACTCGAACACCCAGCTGTTCTTCATCCTCTCCGGCCTCTTCTTCGCCGCGCTGGTGTTCTCGCTGCTGGTGAACTCGGTGTTCATGCGGTTCTTCCGCACGTTCGGCATCCGCGAGAACGCGCCGGGCATCGTGCGGTGGAGCGCCTCGGCCAAGCCCGCCTTCGGCGGCATCGGCTTCTTCATCGTCTTCCTCGGCGCCTTCGCGGTGCATGGCGTGCTCTTCCCCAAGTACTCGGACCCGCTGCAGCCCGGGCTGCTCGGCCTGCTGGTGGCCACCGGCCTCGGCTTCCTCATGGGCCTGGCCGATGACGCCTACAACACCCGCCCCCTGCTGAAGTTCATCACCCAGGTGCTCTGCGGCGCCACCCTCATCGCCACCGGCACCTCCATCCGGCTCTTCGGCAACGAGCTGCTCGACGACACCCTCACCCTCCTCTGGGTGGTGGGCATGATGAACTCGATCAACATGCTGGACAACATGGACGCCATCACCACGCTGGTCTCCATCTTCATCCTCCTCGCCGGCCTGACGGCCCTGCTGCTGACGGGCCCGGTGGTCACCATCAACGTGGTGCTCGTCATCGGCATCATCGGCGCGCTCTGCGGCTTCCTCTTCTTCAACTGGCACCCCTCGCGCATGTACATGGGCGACACCGGCAGCCAGTTCCTCGGCGTCTTCCTGGCCTACGTGGGCATCCACTGCTTCTGGAACGCCACGGCGGCGGACGGGACGCCGGAGCCCTGGCGGCAGGTGTGCGGCACCCTGGTGGTGTTCCTGCTCCCCATCGTGGACACCACCACGGTCACCATCAACCGCATCGCCCGCGGCCGCTCCCCCTTCGTGGGCGGCAAGGACCACACCACCCACCACCTGAGCTACGCCGGCCTCACCGACGCCCAGGTGGCCATGGCCTTCGGCGGGTTCGGGGCCGTGTCCTGCTTCCTCAGCTTCGCCGCCCTCCGGTTCATCCCCGCCTGGCGGCCGGTCCACACGGCCATCTACCTGGGCTACGCCCTCCTGGTGTTCGTGTTCCTGTTCGGGTTGACGCGAAAGCCGCGGATCGACCGAACTTTGTGACCCGATGCGCCCCCCTTATCCCCTCATCGGCAAGAGCCTGCTGATGCTCGCCCTGCTGGCCGGCGGTGCCCTGGGCGTGCACCTGCTCACCTTCAGCACCACCGGCGTCGACACCGACCTGGACTACCAGCGCCATTTCAACGAGAGCTACAAGATCTTCAGCCTCAACCTGCCCAACGACCTCACCTTCTGCGGCGAGAAGGTGCCCATGGACAAGCTGGACGTGCGCGAGCGGCTGGACCGCGAGCTGCTGGTGAACACCTACTGGCAAAGCAACTCCCTGCTCGCCCACAAGCGCGCCAACCGCTGGTTCCCCGTGATCGAGCCCATCCTCAAGGCCGAGGGCGTGCCGGACGACATGAAGTACATCGCCCTGATCGAGAGCGGCCTGACCAACGTGGTGAGCCCCATGGGCGCAACCGGCTTCTGGCAGTTCATGAAGGACACGGGCATCAAGCACGGCATGGAGGTGAACGCCGAGGTGGACGAGCGCTACAACGTGACGCGCAGCACCAAGGCCGCCTGCGACTACCTGAAGGAGGCCTACGGCCGCTACGGCTCCTGGTCGCTCGCCGCCGCCAGCTACAACCTGGGCCCCGGCGGGCTGGACAAGCAGCTGGGCCGGCAGAAGAACAACGACTACTTCGCGCTGCTCCTCCCCGAGGAGACCTCGCGCTACGTCTTCCGCGTGCTGGCCATGAAGGAGATCATCACCGACCCGGAGCGGTACGGCTTCCATCTGCGGAAGAAGGACCTCTACCCGACCTACCGCACGCGCACCATGGAGGTCACCGGCCCCATCGATGACCTGAACGACCTGGCCGTGCGCCAGGGCACGGACTACAAGACCTTGAAGCTGCTGAACCCCTGGCTCCGCGACATCAAGCTGACCAACCCGAAAGGGAACACCTACCAACTGCTGCTGCCGGCCGACGGCTTCGACAAGGCCACGGGGGACGAATGAGCGAACGGAAGAACGGGAAGGCCAAGCCTGCCCCCCGCCCCGCTGCCGGGGCCGGCACGAAGAAGAAGCCCGCACCGGGCGCCGTGCTCGAGGCCGAGGCCATCGAGGTGCTCGGCGCACGCGTGCACAACCTGAAGAACATCGACGTGCGCATCCCGCGCGAGCAGCTGGTCGTGATCACCGGCCTCAGCGGCAGCGGCAAGAGCTCCCTGGCCTTCGACACCATCCACGCCGAGGGACAGCGCCGCTACATCGAGACCTTCAACGCCTACGCCCGCCAGTTCCTCGGCGGTATCGAGCGGCCCGACGTGGACCTGATCACCGGCCTGAGCCCCGTGATCGCCATCGAGCAGAAGACCATCAGCCGCAACCCGCGCAGCACGGTGGGCACCATCACCGAGGTGTACGACCTGCTCCGCCTGCTCTACGCCCGCGCCGCCGACGCCTACAGCTACGTGACCGGCGAGCGCATGGTGCGCTACACCGACAAGCAGATCGTGGACCTGCTGCTGAAGGAGCACGACGGCCATGAGGTGCTGCTGCTGGCCCCGCTGGTGCGCGGCCGCAAGGGCCACTACCGCGAGCTCTTCGAGCAGCTGCTGCGCCAGGGCTTCCTGCGCGCCCGCGTGGACGGCAAGGTGATCGACATCACCGCCCGACCGCGCCTGGACCGCTATAAGGTGCACGACATCGAGCTGGTGGTGGACCGCATCAAGGTGAAGGAAGCCGACCGCAAGCGCCTGGCCGAGAGCTGCGCCACCGCGCTGAAGTACGGCAAGGGGAACCTCATCGCCTTCGACCTGCGCACCGAGGCGCCGCGCTACCTGAGCCGCCACCTGATGTGCCCCACCAGCGGCATCGCCTACGAGGAGCCGGAGCCGAACCTGTTCAGCTTCAACAGCCCGTACGGCGCCTGCCCGCGCTGCAGCGGCCTGGGGCAGGTGACCGAGGTGGCCCTGGACAAGATCGTGCCCGACCGCAGCAAGAGCCTCAAGCGCGGGGCCATCACCCCGCTCGGCGCCTACAAGTCCTCGTGGGTCTTCCGCCAGATCGAGGCGGTGCTGCAGCACTTCGGCCACGATGCCAGCACGCCCTTCGACGAGATGGAGGACAACGTGCTGGCCACCATCCTCAACGGCATGGACGAGCCCCTGCGCATCGCCAGCCAGGCCGGCCTCAACGACCGCTCGGTGCAGTTCGAGGGCATCATCCCCTTTATCCTGGAGCAGGCCGACGAGGGCCCGAAGACCGCGCAGAAATGGGCCGGCCAGTTCACCCACATGGTGACCTGCCCCGAATGCGAGGGCACCCGCCTGAAGAAGATCGCGCGCTGGTTCCGCATCGCCGGCAAGGACATCACCCAGCTGGCCGACATGCCCATCAGCGACCTGCACGCGCACATGACCGCGTTGCCGGAGCACCTCGACGAGAAGCAGGCCATCATCGCCCGCGACGTGGTGAAGGAGATCGCCTCGCGCAGCAAGTTCCTGCTCGACGTGGGCCTGGAATACCTCACCCTGGACCGCAGCGCGCGCACCCTCAGCGGCGGCGAGGCGCAGCGCATCCGCCTGGCCACCCAGATCGGCAGCCAGCTCACCGGCGTGCTGTACATCCTGGACGAGCCCAGCATCGGCCTGCACATGCGCGACGACCAGCGCCTGATCGGCAGCCTGCGCCAGCTGCGCGACGGCGGCAACAGCGTGCTGGTGGTGGAGCACGACAAGGAGATGATGCTGAACGCCGACCACATCATCGACATCGGCCCCGGCGCGGGCGTGCACGGCGGCCACGTGGTGGCGCAGGGCGACGCGCAGCAGCTCATGCGCAGCGGCTCGCTCACGGCGAAGTACCTCACCGGCGAGGAGCGCATCGCCGTGCCGGCCGAGCGCCGGAAGGGCAACGGCCACCGCATCGTGCTGAAGGGCGCCACCGGCAACAACCTGAAGAACGTCGACGTGGAGTTCCCGCTCGGCACCTTCATCTGCGTCACCGGCGTGAGCGGCAGCGGCAAGAGCACCCTGATCGGCGACACGCTCTACCCCATCCTCAGCAAGACCTTCCACCGCGCCGAGGCCTACCCGCTGCCCTACAAGAGCATCGACGGCCTCAAGCACATCGACAAGGTGATCGAGGTGGACCAGAGCCCCATCGGCCGTACCCCTCGGAGCAACCCCGCCACGTACACCGGGCTCTTCGACCACATCCGCGAGCTCTTCGCCCAGCTGCCCAGCGCCAAGATCCGCGGGTACAAGGCCGGGCGCTTCAGCTTCAACACCGCCGGCGGCCGCTGCGAGACCTGCAAGGGCGCCGGCGTGCGCACCATCGAGATGAACTTCCTCCCCGACGTGGACGTGCCCTGCGAGACCTGCCGCGGCAAGCGCTACGACCGCGAGACGCTGGAGGTGCGCTTCAAGGGGCGCAGCATCGCCGACGTGCTCGCGATGAGCGTGGAGGAAGGCCTGGAGGTGTTCGCCGACGTGCCCCAGCTCAGCGGCAAGCTGAAGACCCTGATGGACGTGGGCCTCGGCTACATCACCCTGGGCCAGAGCAGCACCACGCTCAGCGGCGGCGAGGCCCAGCGCATCAAGCTGGCCACCGAGCTCAGCAAGCGCGACACCGGCAGCACCTTCTACATCCTCGACGAGCCCACCACCGGCCTGCACTTCGAGGACACGCGCCAGCTGATCCGCGTGCTGGACCGGCTGGTGGAACAGGGCAACACCGTGCTCGTGATCGAGCACAACATGGACATCGTGAAGGTGGCCGACCACGTGATCGACATGGGTCCCGAGGGCGGCGAAGGCGGCGGGCGCGTCACCGCGAAGGGCACGCCCGAGGAAGTGGTGCTGATGGGGCGCGGCCACACGGCACGCTACCTTGAGCAGGAATTGTACCCCACCAAGGCATGACCAAACGGACCACCGACGGCGACGCCCACGAGCGCCGCATCAAGAACGCGTTCAAGCGCAAGGGCTGGAGCGAGGTGAAGGCCAACGACAGCTGGGCCATCTTCAAGATCATGAGCGAGTTCGTCGAGGGCTTCGAGGCCATGCAGCGGATCCGCCCGTGCGTGAGCATCTTCGGCAGCGCGCGCACCGCCCCCGAGAAGCCCGAGTACAAGCTCGCCGAGGAGGTCGCCTACCTGCTCACCGGCCGCGGCTACGGCGTGATCACCGGCGGCGGGCCCGGCATCATGGAAGCGGCCAACAAGGGCGCGCAGCGCGGCGGCGGCACCAGCGTGGGCCTCAACATCGAGCTGCCGTTCGAGCAGGCGCCCAACCCGTACATCGACAAGGAGAAGAGCCTGCACTTCGACTACTTCTTCGTCCGCAAGGTGATGTTCATCAAATATTCGCAGGGCTTCATCGTGCTGCCCGGCGGCTTCGGCACGCTCGACGAGTTCTTCGAGGCCCTCACCCTGATCCAGACGCAGAAGATCGCCCGCTTCCCGGTGATCCTCGTGGGCAGGAAGTACTGGCAGGGCCTGCTCGACTGGGTGAAGGGCACCATGGGCGAGGAGCACGCCTACATCCACCTGCACGACCTGGAGCTCTTCAGCGTGGTGGACGAGGCCCAGGAGGCGGTGGACGCGATCGACCGCTTCTACAGCAAGTACATGCTGAAGCCGAACTTCTAAGCCGCCAGCGGCCGGCAGACCGCGGTCAGCGGTCGACGCTCACGGACCACTGCCGACCGCCGGTATCCGCTGTCGGCTGTTCGCTGACGGCCGATCGCTTTCCCACGCCGCTCTCAACACGCGTGTGTTGGAAGATGCCCCGCCGCACGGCTTGATCGCCGCAAGGCACGCGGATAGTTTTGCCCGTACCTCACGCGAAGCCCTGCCCATGATCAAGCTTTTCTCCCTGCTCAACCTGGCCGGACTCTTCCTGTTCGACCTGTTCTTCCTCTCCGACATCAGCATCACGCAGGACGCTCCCGCCACCATGGCGCCCAACAGCGAGGTGAAGGTGACGGTGACGATCAACAAGGACCAGGTCTCGGGCTTCGCGAAGCTGCAGATCGACCTGCCCGAAGGACTGAGCGCGAGCGCGATCGAGACCAAGGGCGCCTCGTTCACCTTCGCCGAGGGCAAGGCCAAGTTCATCTGGATGGCCCTGCCCTCGCAGCCGCAGTTCAAGGTGAGCTACACGCTCAGCGCTTCCGCCGCCGCCACCGGCAGCCTGCCCATCACCGGCAAGTTCTCCTACATCGAGGACAATGAGCGCAAGACGAAGGACCTCGCCCCGAGCACGGTGACGATCACCGGCGGGGCCATGGCGCAGGACGCTTCCACGCCCACGCCGACCGAGCCCGCCAACGCGAACGACCTGGCCACCGCCGCCGGTGCCGCTCCCGCCGCCGCCCTGGACGTGGCCCTGAGCACGGCCGCCATCGCGCCCATGCAAGGTGCCGGCGGGGTCTCCGCCAAACGCACCATCACGCCGCTCTCCGCCACCGAGATGCTGGTGGAAGTGACGGTGAGCAAAGGTGCGCTGCGCGGCTTCGGCAAGCTGCAGGAGACGCTCCCCGCCGGGTTCTCCGCCGTGGAGAAGAGCAGTTCCGAGGCCATCTTCACCGCCCAGGACCGCATCGCCAAGTTCGTGTGGCTGAACCTGCCCGCGCAGAACGAGCTGAAGGTATCGTACGAGCTGCGCGCCAATGGCCAGCCCGAAGGCGAGTACACGGTGAACGGCGAGTTCGGCTACCTCCTGAACGACGAGACGCAGAAGGCCGTGGTGGGCAGCACCACCTTCTTCACCGGCGCACGTGCGCTGCAGGCGCTCCAGCCGCAGGTGGCCGCGGTGACGCCCACGCCCGCCCCGGTGTCCGCCCCGAAGACCGAACAGCCGAAGGCGGAGCCCAAGCCCGCCACGGAGCCCGTAACCGCCCAGGCACAGCGGCCGAAGACCACCACCCGCATCCCCACGCCCGAGACCGGCGTCACCTATAAGGTGCAGATCAGCGCCGCGCACCGCGAGGTGGGCAGCCCCTACTTCGTGGAGCGCCACCACTACAGCGGCGACTTCAGCATCGAGCGCCACGAGGGCTGGATCAAATACGTCACCGGCCGCTTCACCGAGTACCGCGCCGCGCGCGATACCCGCCAGTCGTACATCGCCGCCAACTACAACTTCCCGGGCCCCTTCGTCACCGCCTACAACAACGGCGAGCGCATCACCGTCCAGGAGGCGCTGATGATCAGCAACCAGAAGTGGGCGCAGTGATCGCACGCGGCTAACTCTCCCCGGATGCACGTACCGGCACCGCCCCGCCCCTTCGGCACCCTGGCCCTGGCGGCCGCGCTGCTGGTGTGCGGGGCATCGCCTGCGCGGGCGCAGCAGGACACCGCGCGCATCCTCCTCCGCCCCACCTTCGCCCTCGGCACGGGCATGTTCGCCTTCTACGGCGACATCGGCTCCAAGCACAAGGGCTACAGCCCGCTGGTGACGCGCGTGGGCTTCGAGGTGCGCGCCACCACGCCGGTGACCGACTGGCTGGAGGTGGGCCTCTTCGCGGTGCACGGCCGCCTGGGCGCCAATGAGCGCAGCCTCACGCGCAACCTCAACTTCGAATCGCGCATCACCACCGGCGGGCTGCTGTTCACCTACAACTTCAATCAGTTGCTCAAGCCCGGCCACCTCGTGGAGCCCTTCGTCACCGTGGGCTTCGAGAGCGTGGAATTCCTGAGCAAGACCGACCTCTTCGACGCGCAGGGCCGCCGCTACAACTACTGGAGCGACGGCACCATCCGCGACCTGCCCGAGAACGCGCCCAACGCCGCCGACGCCGTGGAGATCCAGCGCGACTACACCTACGAGAGCGACATCCGGGAATCGAATCTGGACGGCTTCGGCAAGTACACCGAGCGCACCTGGGCCATCCCCGTGGGCGTGGGCGTGAAGATGTGCCTGGGCAACGGCTTCGACGCGCGCTTCGCCACCACCATGCACTTCACGCGCACCGACCTGCTGGACGGCGTGACCGATGCGAGCGTGGGCGCCCGCAAGGGCGACGGCAGCAACGACCGCTTCCTCTTCTCCTCCTTCTCCATCGGCTACGCCTTCGACATCAACAAGGAGAAGAAGAAACGCTTCAAGCCTACGCTCACGCCCGAGCAGATGGACGCCATCGCCATGAACGAGGACGAGGACGGCGACGGCGTGATGGACTGGAGCGACAAATGCCCCCACACGCCCGCCGGCGTGCCCGTGGACGCGAACGGCTGCCCGCTGGACGACGACGGCGACGGCGTGCCCAACTACCGCGACGACGAGGCGAACACCCCGCCCGGCACGCCCGTGGATGAGCGCGGCGTATCGCTCAGCGATGCGGACCAGCTGAGGGCCTGGCTCAACTACAAGGACTCCGCGAACGTGACCCTCGTCAGCAGCCGCGTGGAATCGTTCGGTCCCGTGGGCAAGCCGAAGACCACCCGCCCGTCGGACGCCTCGAAGCGGACCTACATGGTGCAAGTGGGCTCGCAGATGGAAGGCATCAGCGACGAGATGATCCAGAAGATCCTCAGCCTGCCCGACGTGCGCACCATCGAGCGGAACGACACCACCTACTACGTGGTGGGCGACTACGATGAGCTGCCCGAGGCCCTCCGCCGCGAGCTCGCCCTGAAGGGCCAGGGCTTCAATGGCAAGGTGATGATGGAGCAGGACGGCCGCATCGTGGAAGCGCCGGACGGGAAGCAGCGCTCCGCCGAAGGCACGCACAGCGGCATCCCCGAGCTCGACCCGAACGACACCCGCACGGTGATCCGCGTGCAGCTGGGGGCTTTCCGCCACAAGCTGGCCGAGAACATTTTCCACGGCATCCCCGACGTGGTGACGGTGAAGGGCAGCGACGGCCTCACGCGCTACTACGCCGGCGCCTTCACCGACGTGAACGAGGCCGCGCGCTACAAGGTGGAGATGCTGCTGAAGGGCTTCAACGGCGCCTTCCTCACCGCGTTCAAGGGCGGCAAGCGCGTATCGCTGAAGGAAGCGGGCGCGCAGCTCTCGGTGCCGGAGGACCTGAAGTCGCTGCCCGCGGGCTCCATCCGCAAGGACGCCATCGTGTTCCGCGTGCAGGTGGGCACCTTCGCCGGCAACGTGCCGATGGAGACCATGGGCAAGTACGTGGAGCTGGGCAATGTGACGCCGGTGACGGGCGCCAACGACGTGCGCTACTTCTACGGCACCTACCCCACCCGCGCCGCGGCCGAGGTGGCCCGCAAGGAGCTGCAGGGCCTGGGCTTCCCCGACGCCTTCGTGGTGGGCGACGTGAACGGCCGCATCATCCTCGCCGAGGATGCCGAGTACCTGCTGAACGAGCCGTAGGGGATCCGGTGATCCACGCTCTGACGGGGCCGTCCCTGCCGAAGCCCGACGTTCCTATTTTCAGGCCTGCCTGCAATTCCCCAGGCGGCGTCCCCGTTGCTTGTGCACCGCCTCTTACCTTCCCCTCACCAACCTTCCCGGACCCACCATGCTTCGTGCGCCTCGATGGACGCGTGTGACGTGCTACACCCTGTCCTTCGCGCTGCTGGGCAGCGCCTGCCGTAACGACCGGGCCCCTGTAAAGCCCGACGCCGCCTTCGCCCCCTACGTACCGGCCTTCACCGCCGGGCACATCTCCGCGCGGTCGCCCATCCTGGTGCGCATCGCCGAGGGCCAGACCTGGCGGGACAGCTCCGACGCCGCGCTCCAGAAGCTCTTCGACCTGGCCCCCGGCGTGAAGGGCACCGTGAGCTGGTACGACCACCTCACCCTCGCCTTCCGGCCGGCCGAGCGCCTGCAGCAGGACAAGGCCTACGAGGTCACCTTCCACCTCGGCGACCTGATCGAGCTGCCGGCCGCCCTGAAGGACTTCCGCTTCAGCGTGAACACCTACCCGCAGGACATCGACCTGCGCGTGTCCGACCTCCAATCCCTGTCGACCACCGACCTTAGCTGGCAGCGCGTGCTCCTGGCGGTGTACACCAGCGACGACGCCACCGGCCAGGACCTGGAGGGCTGCGTGACGGCCACGCAGGACGGGCGGCCGCTGACGATGGTGTGGGAGCACGAACCGAACGGCAGCTTCCACCGGGCCGTGGCGGACAGCGTGCGGCGCGGCGACCGCGCGGGCGAGGTCGTCCTCCGCTGGGACGCGGGCAGGATCGGCGGTACCGGCAAGGGCGAGAAGACCTTCGAGATCCCCGCCATCGGCGACCTGAAGCTGATCTCCTCGGAGACCTTCTCGGACGGCGAGCAGTACGCCACCCTGCTCTTCAGCGACCCGCTGGACCCGGCGCAGGACCTCACCGGCCTGGCCGGCATCACCGGCTCGGACGAGGTGCGCCTGGGCGTGAACGGCAACAAGCTCACGCTCCATCCCCAGCAGCGCCTCAGCGGCGACCAGAAGGCCTTCGTGGCCGCCGGCCTGAAGAACGTGAACGGCCATGCGCTGGGCAAGGACATCACCGTGGACCTCACCTTCGAGGAGCTGAAGCCCAACGTGCGCCTGGTGGGCGACGGCACCATCCTGCCCTCCACCGACGGACTGCTCTTCCCCTTCGACGCCGTGAACCTGAACGCGGTGGACGTCCGCATCGTGCGCATCTATGCGGACAACGTGGCGCAGTTCCTCCAGGTGAACGACCTGGACGGCGAGCGTGAACTGGTCCGCGTGGGCCGCCTGCTGCTGAAGAAGACCGTGCCGCTCACCGTGAAGGACAAGGCCGCCGCCGGGCGCTGGAACCGCTATTACCTCGACCTGGACAAGCTCATCAAGGCCGAGCCGGGGGCCATCTACCGCGTGTCGGTGGGCTTCCGCAAGGCCTATTCCACCTATCCGTGCGGGGAGGCCGCCAACAACACGCCCGCCCTCGCCTCGACCGAGGCCGGCACCGAGGAGGAGAGCGACGACCGCTGGGATTCGCCCCGCGACTACTACTACAACGATCACTACTACGCGTACGATGAAGAGGAGGAGTACGACTACCGGGAACGGGAAGAGCCCTGCTCGGCGAGCTATTTCCGCGACAAGGGCACGGTGGTGGAGCGGAACATCCTGGCCTCGGACCTGGGGCTCATCGCCAAGCGCGGCAACGACGGCTCGCTGCTGGTGGCCGTGAGCGACCTGCGCAGCACCCGCCCCATGAGCGGCGTGAAGGTGGAGGTGCTGGACCTCCAGCGCCGCAGCCTCGGCGCGCCCGTGACGGACGGCGAAGGCCTGGTGACGCTGCCGGCCACCAAGCACAGGCCCTTCCTGCTGGTGGCCAGCAAGGGGGCGCAGCGCGGCTACCTCAAGCTGGACGACGGCAGCGCGCTCAGCATCAGCGAATACGACGTCCAGGGCGAGAGCGTGGACAAGGGCCTCAAGGGGTTCCTCTACGGCGAGCGCGGCGTATGGCGCCCCGGCGATTCGCTCTTCCTCACCTTCATCCTGCAGCAGGCGGAGAAGCGGCTGCCGAAGGACCATCCGGTGACGCTGGAGCTGACCGACCCGCAGGGCCGCCTCGACCAGCGCGTGGTGCGCACCAGCGGGGTGGACGACACCTACGCTTTCCGCCTGGCGACGGACGCCGATGCCCCCACCGGCGTGTGGGGCGCCAAGGTCATCGTGGGCGGCACCTCCTTCTACAAGCCCATCCGCATCGAGACGGTGAAGCCCAACCGCCTGAAGATCCAGCTGGACCTGGGCGCCGAACGCCTGACCGCCCAGCACAAGGGCCGCGTGGCGCTGCAGAGCAACTGGCTGCACGGCGCTCCCGCACGCGACCTCCAGGCGAAGGTGACCACCACGCTCACCCGTTCCACCGCGGTGTTCAAGGGCTACGACAAGTACCTCTTCAACGACCTGAACACCGACCTGAACACGGACGAGATCACCGTGTTCGACGGCCGCCTGGACGCGAACGGCCATGCCTCCTTCCCCTTCGAGCTGGACCTGAACCGGCATGCGCCCGCCGCCGTGAACGCCAACATCGTCACCCGCGTGTTCGAGGCCGGCGGCGATGCCAGCATGGACCGCACCGACGTGACCTACTACCCCTACAACGCCTACGCCGGCATCCGCGTGCCGGAGAGCACGAGCTACTGGGGGTCCTACGTCACCGACACCACCTATATGCTCGACGCGGTGGCGCTGGACGCCGACGGCAAGCCCCTGGGCGGCCACCTGCTGCAGGCCCAGGTGTACAAGGTGAGCTACGACTGGTGGTGGAACGGCGACATGGACGGACCGGCCAGCTACATGAGCGCGCCGAGCTCGCGCCTGATCAGCGCCGAGGACGTCACCACCGATGCCAAAGGCCGGGGACGCTTCAAGTTCCGCATCGACCGCCCGGACTGGGGCCGCTTCGTGGTGCGCCTCAGCGACCCCGGCAGCGGGCACGTGGCCGCCGCGCAGCTCTATGTGGACTGGCCGGGATACGAAGGCCGCAGCCGCCGCCAGGGCGAGAAGGAGGCCGCCATGCTCCGCTTCAACAGCGACAAGGAGAAGTACGCCGTGGGCGATGCCTGCACGCTCACCATCCCCTCCTCCGGCACCGGACGCGCCCTGGTGAGCCTGGAGACGGGCAGCCGCATCCTGGAGGCGAAATGGATCGACCTGACGGCGAAGGAGACGAAGTTCAACTTCCCCATCACCGCCGACATGGCACCGAACGTCTACGCGCACGTCACCCTGGTGCAGCCGCATGCGCTCACGGCCCCGAAGGAGACCGACGCGGCCACCGGCATCGGCACGGCGAACGACCTGCCCATCCGGATGTACGGCGTGATCCCCATCCTGGTGGAGGACCCCGGCTCGCACCTCGCGCCGGAGATCACGGCCGCCAAGGAGTTCAAGACCGATGAGCCGTTCACCGTGCAGGTGGGCGAGAAGAACGGCGAGGCGATGACCTACACGCTCGCCATCGTGGACGAAGGGCTGCTGGACCTCACCCGCTTCCGGACGCCCGATCCGTGGAACTACTTCTACGCCCGCGAGGCCCTGGGCGTGCGTACCTGGGACCTGTACGACCAGGTGATCGGGGCGTTCGGCCGCCAGCTGCAGCGCGTGCTGGCGATCGGCGGCAGCGACCAGGCCTCGCCCGCCGACGCCGCGAAGGCCAACCGCTTCAAGCCGGTGGTGCGCTTCGTGGGGCCCTTCAAGCTGGCCCGCGGCAAGAAGGCCTCGCACACCTTCACCATCAGCAACTACGTGGGCAGCGTGCGCATCATGGTGGTGGCCAACGACGGCGCCCGCGCCTATGGCAGCGCCGAGAAGGCCGTGCCCGTGCGCAAGCCGCTGATGCTGCTGGCCACGCTGCCCCGCGTGGTGGGCCCGGGCGAATCCGTGGACCTGCCCGTGACCGTGTTCGCCATGGACCCCAAGGTGAAGAACGTGCAGCTGCGCCTGGAGGCCAATGACCTCTTCACCGTGGAAGGCCCGGCCAGCCAGGCCCTCACCTTCGCCACCACCGGCGACCAGGTGACCGCCTTCCGCGTGAAGATGAAGGAGCGCATCGGCGTGGGCAAGGTGAAGCTCATCGCCGAAGGCGCCGGTGAGCGCGCCACGCAGACCATCGAGCTGGACGTGCGGCAGGCCAACCAGCCCCAGACCGACGTGGCCGAGGGCGTGGTGGACGCCGGCCGGTCGTGGGAGGACACGCCCGCCCCGGTGGGCGTGATGGGCACCAACAGCGCCTACCTGGAGATCAGTACCATCCCGCCGGTGGACCTGGGCCGCCGGCTGCAGTACCTGATCGACTACCCGCACGGCTGCGTGGAGCAGACCACGAGCAAGGCCTTCCCGCAGCTCTTCCTCGCGAGCGTGGTGGACGTGAACGACCGCACCGCGCAGGCCATGCGCGGCAATGTGGAGGCCGGCCTGCGCCGCCTGAAGCAGTTCCAGGTGGCCAACGGCGGCTTCAGCTACTGGCCCGGTGAGCGCGGCTCCGACGATTGGTCCTCCACCTACGTGGGCCACTTCATCGTGGAGGCCGAGCGCCAAGGCTTCACGCTGCCCAGCGGCATGAAGGCGAACTGGCTCAGCTACGAGCGCACCGCCGCCCGCAACTGGATGCCCGCGGAGGCCGACGGCTGGACCTACCGCGGCTCGCAGCTCGCGCAGGCCTACCGCCTCTACGTGCTCGCCCTGGCCAATGCCGCCGAGGCCGGCGCCATGAACCGCCTCCGCACCACGCCCAAGCTCGCCGCCGAAGCGAAGTGGATGCTCGCCGCCGCCTTCGCCCTGAACAACCGCAAGGACGTGGCCAAGGAGATCATCACCGGCCTGGCCACCACCGTGGCGCCCTACAACGAGATGGCCTGGACCTACGGCAGCGACCTGCGCGACGAGGCCATCATCGCCGAGGCCCTCCTGCGCGTGGACGACCGCACCAACGCCGCCATCGTGATCAAGCGCATCGCGGAGCGCCTGAGCGGCGGTGATTGGTACAGCACCCAGAGCACCGCCTGGGCCCTCCTCGCCGTCAGCCGCCTGGCCGCCGACAACGCCCTCGACAAGGCCATGCACTTCACCCTCACCGTGGACGGCAAGAGCGAGGAACGCATGAGCCAGAAAGCCATCGCCCGCGTGGACCTGCCCACCCCGGACGGCAGGAAGAAGGTGGCGGTGACCAACACCGGCAAGAACCTGCTGTACGTGCGCACGGTGCGCACCGGCACCCCCATGCCCGGGGAAGAGCGCTCCGCCAGCAACGGCCTCGCCATCGACGTGCGTTACCGGACCATGGACGGCAAGCCGCTGGACCCGGCACGCCTGGAGCAAGGCACCGACTTCCAGGCCGTGGTCACCATCCAGCACCCCGGCATCCGCGGCAACTACCAGGAGCTGGCCCTCACGCAGGTCTTCCCCAGCGGCTGGGAGATCCGCAACAGCCGCTTGGAAGGCACCGAAAGCGCCCAGGCCAACAGCCCCTTCGAGCACCAGGACATCCGGGACGACCGCGTGATGACCTACTTCGACCTGTACGCGCGCCAGCAAGCGACCTACCGCGTGCTGCTCAATGCGGCGTACACCGGACGCTTCTACCTGCCGGGCACCACCTGCTCCGCCATGTACGACAACACCGTGAACGCCCGCAACGCGGGGCAGTGGGTGCAGGTCGTGAAGGCGGGCGAGGCGCGCGCGGGGAAATAGCCGATCGTACCTGAACGGACAAGGGGCACGCGCTGTGCGGTGCCCCTTGTCCGTTCAGGTACGCCTGCCGTCGGCCCGGGCCTACCTTCGTCCATCATGGGTACCGCCTGGAAGGTCCTTCCCTGCCTCGCCGCGTTCATGCTGGCGGCCTGCTCGCCGGGCGGCCCCGGCCACACGCATGCGCCTGCCCACGACACCGCCCACGCCGCCATGTCCGACACGCTCGACCGCCCGATCCAGGTCCATCCCGTGCATCATTCCGCCCTGGTACTGGAATGGAACGGGCTCACCATCGCCGTGGACCCGCACGCGGGTGCCGAACGTTTCGCCGCTTATCCCCCGCCCGACCTGGTGCTCATCACCGACATCCACGGCGATCACCTGGACAGCACCACGCTGCTGGCGATGAAGCTGGAGCATGCCCGCATCCTCGCCCCGAAGGCCGTGATGGACCTGCTCCCCGCCCGGCTCCAGGCCATCACCGACCCGATCGCGAACGGAGAGCGCACCGAGCTGAAGGGCGTGCGTGTGGAGGCCCTGCCGATGTACAACCTGCCGGAACGGCCGGACGCCTATCACCCCAAGGGCCGCGGCAACGGCTATGTGCTCACCCTGGGGAACGGGACGGTGTACATCTCGGGCGACACGCAGGGCATCCCCGAGATGCGCGCCCTCCGCGGCATCGACATCGCCTTCATCTGCATGAACCTGCCCTATACCATGACCGTGGACGAGGCCGCCGATGCCGTGCTCGCCTTCAAGCCGCGCATCGTCTATCCGTACCACTACCGCGGCACCGAAGGCCTGAGCGACGTGGCCCGTTTCAAGCAGCTGGTGAACGCCGGGGACCCCTCCATCGAGGTGCGGCTGGAGGACTGGTACCGGTAGCCGTCCGGCACGATCCTTGATCTTTGCACGGACCCATCCCGCCATGAAGCACCTGAGGACCCTGCTCGCCGCCTCCGTCCTGTTCGCCTCGGCCGTCCTGCACGCCCAGGCCCCGAACCCCATCTGGAGCTATGCCATCGGCAACTGGCGCAACGGGCCGGTGGTCACCATCTCGCCGCTGTTCGAGACCACCGAGCAGTTCACCACGCCACAGCTGATCGCCCGTGTGAAGCAGGAGTACCCGGCCTTCCAGGACATCACCGACATCGACATCCAGCGCTTCGCCACGGTGGAAGAGGGCCAGGAATCGCGCCTCATCCTGAAGGGGAAGTACGAGCGCCGCCAGCTACAGGTGGACCTGCTCGAGGCGCCGGATGTTCCTGCTCCTCCGACGGGGACGAAATAGCCTAGTGCCCCCTTGTTCACAGCCGTCGGGCGCTCTGCTTTCCTGACAATCTCTGTCATGGGCATGAGGGCAGTTTCATGGTCCATGGGCTTACATACTTCAATAGGTGGCCACGTACGTCTATCCAAAGCGAACAGCCCGCGTTGCATCCGATGAAAATCGGGGCGTGGACCCGGACTATTCAGAGGGCGTAATGCCAAGAGGCTCCATTCGGCTATCATATTGATCGGCATACAACAGCTTTAGCTGACCATCGAAGTGGAAGAACACGTTCACAGTATCCTGAGACTTCCCGAGGTACTTGCCTTGGAGCGAGTAGACGCCGTTAGAACAGATAAAGTCCCAGTTCGCGCGATAAGCCGGATCATCCGGCTCCAAGCCTTGGAGTGCGTTCAGAGACTCCGATACGGCTTCATTCGGATCATATTGTAGCTCCCCTCTTTCCATAAGAGCTCGTTGCTGTTTGGACGACCATTCAAGTACTGCTTGCTTGGCAAACCGCTTCATCCGGTTGGTGACAGAGCCCTTTCGTATGGCTGCAATGTCGCATTGAGTGTGTTTCTGCGAGACGCAGCCCAAGAGGCAGACACTGCCAACTAGGAAGATGAGTACCCAACTATAGGAACCGCGGATGGTGATACTCTGTCGGAGGGCCTTTAGGTGCATCGTTCTTGGGTGCTGAGGGAGTGTTGGGAATCGTGGTCTTAAAATGGTGATGCCCCTTCCGTCCGCGCCAAAGGATGCGAGCCCAATGCCCTTGAAGTAGTCTCCCTTGATCGCATTTTTCGAGTAGGTGTCTATTAGAGGAGTCCTGTGAAGAACCCCTTCTTCACAAAATTCGATCGGTCATGAGTCCATACATATACTTAATCAACCTAAAGAGAGTGGGATGAATGTAGGACCGTCCACGCGATCGCTCGAGATCTTGCGCCGATGATCCGACCTGCGCATGAACGATCAGGGCCGATCATCACTACTTAAAAGGGCACGGAACGAAACACCCGACCACACAACGAAGAAGGGCGCTCGATGAGCGCCCTTCTTCGTTGCGACCGACCGTTGCTTATGGCCGCACCACGCTGAGCCGGGTACCCGTATGGCGAACGCCGTTCGCCATCAGGCGCACCACGTAAGTGCCGCTGCTCCATCCGGTGACATCGAGCTCGGCGCGGCCCGTCGTCAACGGGACCAGGCTCGTCACCGTGCGGCCGGTCACGTCCAGCACGTCGATGCGGTCCGCCTGCAGCACACCATCCGGGTAGATGATGGACACCGTCCCCGAGGCGGGGTTCGGGAACACCCCGGGGGCCGCCGCCTCCTGCTCCTCGTGCACGCCGAGCGTGCCGCAGGGGCCGTAGCTGCCGTCGAGCGTGAGCACGCCCGTGCTGTTCGGATCGAGCCAGTGCTTCAGCTTCTCGGTGCTGCTCCCCGGATCGCTCTGCCAGTGGTAGCTCACCTTGCCGAAGTAGTCCGGCGAAGAAGGCGAAGCGCAGTACGAGGCGCCGCCGGTGAGCGTGCCGACGATGCGGTGGGCATTGTTGAACAGCGGCGATCCCGACGATCCGCCCTCCGTGACCCCATGCCCGCTGGGCGTGGCCACCCACTGCACCCGCCAGTGCGTGCCCTGCACGCCTCCCCAGGTGTCGTTCGCGGTGGTGCCCGTGAAGGTGCTGATCTTCTTCTCATCACCGGCGGGATGGTGGATGCACTTGCCGCCGGTCGATGCCGTGCCCGAGGCATCCCAGCCGGCCCAGTAAGGCGTGTAGCTGTCCGGGATGGTGGCATCCTCCGCTTCCAGCAGGAGGAAATCGGAGCCGCTGTCCCCTCCGCCATCGTTGCTCCGGCCCCGCAGCTCGCTGCCGGTGAGCACCTTGTTCGCCAGGGCCGTCCCCGAAGCGCAGTTCGGGCGCTGGTAGCGGAAGTAGAACTTCCAGTCGGGCAGGTCGGCGAGGCTCGCGTTCAGGTCCACGAAGCAGTGGTAGGCCGTGAGGAAATAAGGGGAGCAGTCCAGGGTCATGTTGTTGACCAGGGCCCCCGAGCACCAACCCTGGCCGCTGGCGCCCGAGCAGGAGATCCGCACCGTAGCATCCCGCTGTGCCGCCCAGCCGCTGCCCTCCGGACAGTTCACGTCCACCTCGCAGGCGTCGGCCCGCGACGCATCCACATCCCGGTAGGCGTGGCCCACCGAAACGACACGCAGGCTGCCGGTGCCGGTCACCGCGGCGGGCTCGTAGTACTCCAGGATGCAGGACTCGCCCAGCAGCTGGGCCGTGCTGAAGCGGCCCGACGGGCGGTTGTT
>JAFDZF010000032.1 GCA_018267055.1 Bacteroidota bacterium | reverse complement strand
GCCCTTCTTCACCCTCAGCGCCATCAGCAGCGGGGTGAAGGACATCCGCGAGGTGATCGAGCAGGCCGGCGGCAAGGGCCTCTTCGCGCGGAGCGCCGTGCTCTTCATCGACGAGATCCACCGCTTCAGCAAGGCCCAGCAGGATTCCCTGCTCGGCGCGGTGGAGAAGGGCACCATCACCCTCATCGGCGCCACCACGGAGAACCCCTCGTTCGAGGTGATCAGCGCCCTCCTCTCCCGCTCGCAGGTCTACGTCCTGAAGCCGCTCACCGAGGAGGACCTCCTGGGCCTGCTGCACCGCGCCATGGCGAAGGACGCCGAACTGAAGGGAAAGCAGATCACCCTGCAGGAGACCACCGCGCTGATGCGCGCCAGCGGCGGCGACGCCCGGCGGCTGCTGAACACCTTCGAGCTGTGCGTGAAGGCGGCCGGTGGCGATGAAGTGGTCCTCACCGACGCCCTGGTGCAGCGCGTGGTGCAGAGCAACGCCGCCCGCTATGACAAGCAGGGCGAACAGCACTACGACATCATCAGCGCCTTCATCAAGAGCATGCGGGGCAGCGACCCCAACGCCGCGGTGTACTGGCTGGCGCGCATGGTGGAGGGCGGCGAGGACCCGCTCTTCATCGCCCGGCGCCTGGTGATCCTGGCCAGCGAGGACATCGGTAACGCCAACCCCAACGCCCTGCTGATGGCCACCACCGCCATGCAGGCCGTGCAGATGATCGGCTGGCCCGAAGGGCGCATCATCCTGGCGCAATGCGCGGTGTACCTGGCCTGTTCACCGAAGAGCAACGCCTCCTACATGGCCATCAACGCGGCGCAGGCCGAGGTGCGGAAGAGCGGCGACCTGGCGGTGCCCCTGCACCTGCGCAATGCGCCGACCCGCCTGATGAAGGACATCGGCTACGGGAAGGACTACCAGTACAGCCACGACCATCCCGGCCATTTCAGCGAGCAGGAGTTCCTGCCGGACCGGATCACGGGGCAGGTGTTCTACGCGCCGGGCGACAACCGCAAGGAACAGGAGTTCCTGGCCTACCTCCAGCGCGTGTGGCCGCGCAAGTACGGCGCGTGAGGCCTCACTTCCAGGCGTCGGCGCGGCGCACCGGCCGGTAGCCCGGGTCCGAAGGCCCCTTGTAGGGCAGGAAGATGTAGCCGTAGATGATCTTCGAATAGGCGTACATCAGCGGCGCCACCGCCAGGGTGACCCCGCCCACGATCACGATCTGCCAGCCCATGGTGACGGACGGGAACAGCCAGCGCGTGAGCAGGTAGGCCCCGAGGCCCACGGCCACGGAGAGCGCATAGGACACGTACATGGCGCCCATGTAGAACCCGTACTCCACGCTGTAGGCTCGATGGCAGACCGGGCATTCCTCCAGGTTGTCGCCGGCGCGCTTCAGGTCGTACGGATGCGAGACATAGAACCGTCCTTTCCGGCAATACGGGCAGCGCATGTGGAGGATGCTGCCCAAGAGGGAAGGCTTGCTTTCCATGGTGCAAAGGTACCGCCTGGGCGGCAGGCGGCTGAGGGAAGCGGGAGCGTCCGCTACTTCGCCCGCTCGGTCTCCAGGAAGGAGCGATGGAGGTCGTAGATGATGCCCAGGCCCACCATCAGGCCGCCGAGCCCCTGCTCGAACATCTGCCAGAGCGCGTCCACCAGTATGTGACGCAGCTGCCCGCTGGCGAAGGACATGCCCAATGTGAGCACCAGCAGGTACACCACGAAACCGATGATGGCGCCCACCAGGATGCTCATGAGGGGGAAGCCCGAACGGAGCGAGATCCACTCGTGCCGGATGCATTGGTGCACCGCCACGGTGATGCCCAGGCCGACGAGCAGGTACACCACCCCGGAAAGGGTGAGGTAGAGCGCCAGCGGCACCTTCAGCTCGGAGAGGTCGGTAAGGGCGATGCCATGCCAGACGTAGGAGAGCCCGTACATCACCACGGCGCTCAACAGCCAGGGGAGCAGGATGCGACGTTCCAACAGCATTGCGATCACCAGGGAAGCTGGACGAAAGTAGCACGGCGCAGCGCCCTTCATGCGGTGGTCGGCGCGCCGCGCATACCTTGCCTTCCCATATGGGTGAACGCGTGACGTCCTTCCGGGTTGCCTGCCTGTCGGCCCTTTCCCTCGTGCTGCTGGCCGGATGCCGCAAGGAACCGTCGGCCCCGCAATGGGACGTGGACCTGGTGGCCCCGCTGATCACCACGTCGATGACGATCGGCGACATCGTCCCCGATTCGCTGCTGAGCGTCGGCGGCGACGGCAGCGTGAGCGTGCTGTACACCACCCAGCTGTTCTCCCTCGCGCTGGACACGGTGCTCACCGCGCCCGACACCAGCTTCCGCTACGGGTATGGGCTGCCCTTCCCCGGGCCGGTGGAGTTCCAGCCGGGCGCCACCTTCACCACGGACAACGATGTGACCACGTTCGAGCTGGACGGGCTGCAGCTGCGCGAGCTGAAGATCCGGTCCGGGCAGGTGGACTTCGCCGTGACCAACATGATGAACGGGACGATCATCGGCGACTTCGGCCTCCCCGGTGCCTCGCTCAACGGCGCCCCCTTCGCCCTGCAACAGGTCGTGCCCCCGGGGACGCCATCAGCCCCGAGCACCTTGAGCAGCGCCCGGGCCCTGGACGGCTATGTGTTCGACATGCGCGGGCCCGACCACAACGCCGTGAACACCCTGGCCACCGCCCTCAGCTACACCACCGCCCAGAACGGATCGTCGGTGACCGTGACCGACCAGGACAGCCTGATCGCCCTGGTGAGCTACCACGACATCGTGCCCCAGTACGCCACCGGCTATTTCGGCACGCGCACCGTGGCGGTGGAACCGGACACCTCCGTGCTGGACCTCTTCGCCAACGTCAGCGGCACGCTGGACCTGAGCCAGGTGACCGCCCGGCTGAAGGTGCGCAATGGCATCGGGGTGGACGCCCGCGCCACCCTCCAGTACCTGCGCTCGATCAATGCCTCCACCGGCACCACCGTGGACCTGGTCCACCCCATCACCGCCCACCCGATCAACCTGGACCGCGCGCTCGACCTGGGCGGCTCCTTCCTGCCGGCGGAGAACGCGTTCACCCTCACCGAGGCCAACAGCAACATCGACGCCTTCGTGGAGAACCTGCCCAGTGGCATCGCCTATGCGCTGGACATCGTGATCGACCCGCTGGGCGATGTGAGCAACGGCCACGACTTCCTCTACTATGAGAGCCGCATCACGGCGGACCTGGAGGTGGAGATCCCGCTGCGGCTGAGCGCCACGGACCTGGTGCTGCGCAAGACCTCCACCGTGGACCTGCCCGGCACCGCCGAAGGGCACGCCCTGCAGTACGGCACGCTGCACCTCTTCGCTACCAATGGCTTCCCGTTCAGCGCGCAGGTGCAGCTGGCCATCGTGGACGCGGCGGACCAGGTGCTGGCCACGCTCGCGCCCGGGGGCACCATCGCGAGCGGCGCATTGGGGCCCAACGGCCTGGTGACCACGCCCGTGGCCAGTGCGATCGACGTGGTGCTGAGCGCCGAACAGCTCGACCTGCTCTACCGCACCGGCCTGATCCGCATCACGGCCGCGTTCAACACCGCGGGCACCGGGCACGTGCAACTGCTCAACAGCTACCGCTTGGACGTGCAATTGACCGCCGAGGGCAATTACCTGGTGAACGGGGATGAATAAGTGGTGGCTCTGCGGGGCCCTGCTCCTCGCCCTTCCGGCCTGGTCCCAGCCCGATGCGCATCCGCCCGACAGCACGCGCGCGGCCTTCGTGACCGGTCGCCTGCCCGCGCCGTTGCGCCCCGTGCCTGCCCATTCCCTTTCCCTGAACGGGTCGGGCGCGTTCGACGCCAACACCTTGTACAACGACCTGGTGCTGGGGCTGTACAACGGCGGCCGGCTCTCACGCGGCCTCCGGGAGCGCTCGCAGGACGCGCTGAACGGCCGCAACCGCGGAGGCTATGCCCTGGACCTTTCGGTGACCTACGCCTGGGGGACGCGCTTCTTCGGCAACGACGGCTGGCGGCCGCGCATCACCGTGGCGGACCACCACGTGCTGGGCCTGCGTTTCCGCGACCCGGTGTACGACCTCACCTTCTTCGGCAACGCCGCCTATGAAGGGCGGACGGCCCGCCTGGCCCCGAGCGCCTTCGAGCAGGTGAGCTACCAGACCGTGGCCTTCGGTGCCGAAGAAAAGTGCACCGGCTCCTACATCCAGCTGGCCGTGGTGAACGGGCAAAGCCTGAACGCCGCGCGCATCGACCGGGCCGACCTCTTCACGGCCGTGGACGGCCGCTACCTGGAGCTGGGATTGGACGGCGGTTACTGGCGCAGCGATACCGCCGGGGGCGCTTTCGGCGGCTCCAACGGCCTGGGGGCCGCGCTGCAGCTGGGCCTCACCCTGCCCGTTCGGATCGGGCGCACCCTGGGCGAGCTGGGGATCTCCGTTACCGATGTGGGGTTCATCGCCTGGAACGGCAACAGCCTGCGTGTGCCGCGCGACACCACCCTGCACTACCGGGGCATCCGCGTGGAGGACGTACTGGACCTGGAGGACCTGCTGATCGGGAAGAACGGCCTGCAGGACACGCTGGGCCTGGCCTATGAGCGGGGCGCGTTCGTCCGCGCGCTGCCGGCCCTCCTGGAAGCCCATCTGGCACTGGGCACGCTGCGCGCCACCTCGCTGCCGAACACCTTCGCCTATACCCTGGCCGTGGACCACCGCTGCCTGCCGGGCTACGTGCCGTTCGTCTCGCTGCGGCGCACTTTCGGGCTGGGTGCGGACGCCTGTGCGCACGTGCAGGCCGCGTACGGCGGCTTCGGCGGGTTCCGGGCGGGCGTGGGCGCGAAGGTGCGGCTGCTGCGCCACGCGCTGCTCACGGTGGCGTCGCCGAACATCATCGGATCGGTGTCGAACACCGCGCGGGGCAAGGCCGTGCTGGTGGGCCTGGACGTGGCGTGGTGAGCCTCAGCGGCCCGCTTCCGCCAGCGCCTCGCTCTCATAGACGAGCCGCGTGCAGCTCTGCCCGTCCTTGAAGTAGAAGGTGCCGCTGTACTTGCGCACCACCTTGCGGTACTCGTTGGTGAAGGTGCCGTTGTCCAGCTTGATCACGGTGACCACCTGGTTGGGCTCCACGATGAGCTCTTCGTGCCGCGCGACGGGCGCGGTGGGCGAGGCCTCGAACTTCGGGCGCGCCTCGGCGACCTGGTTGGCCTTGGCCGGCCGCATGCGCGAAGGCTCGCCGGCCACGTGCGGGGCGCCGGCGCGGCGGATGTCGCTGCCTTCCAGCGGCTTCGCTGAAAGGGCGTTGCGCACCGGCCGGGGCTCGGGCTTGGGCCGGACGGGCTTCTCCGCCTTGGCCACGGGGGCCGGGGGGGGCGGAGGTGTCGGCGGGGCCGGCTTCTCCTTGGGCTTCCGGGCCTCGGCGGCCAGGCGCTCCTGCTCGGCCTTGCGGGCCGCGGCCTCCTGCTCCTGCTTCTGCTTCGCCTGTTGCTTGGCCAGCTCAGCGGCCTGCTTCTGGGCTTCGGCATCGGCCTTGGCCTTCGCCTTGTCCTGCTCGGCCTTCTCCTTGGCGGCGGCCTCTTCGCGGGCCTTCTCCTCCTCCTGCTTGCGCACCACCTCTTCCTGCGCGGCCGCCAGCGCGCTCTGGATGCTCTTGGTGTAATCGGTGTCGTAGTCGAAATCGTCCAGGGTGGCGTCGTACCGGATCATGCCCACCGGCTGGTTGAAGACCACCGTGTTGATGCCGTCGTACTGCTTGAACAACGCCACCACGAAATCGAACGGCGTGAAGCCGTTGGACGCGGCCTCGGCCGGTGCGTGGGTGTCGAACGAGAGCTTCTTGGTGACGAAGCCCTCCTTCTCGAAGGAGAGCAGGTAGGTATGCCCGATGTCCAGGTCGAGCGAGATCTTGTTCAGGTCCTGGGTGAGCACGCGCTGCTGTTCGCCATCACGGTACACCACCACCTTGCAGCCGTCCTCGCTGCCCCGCTCCACCTTCACCCGGCCGCGGACGGTGAAGGTGCTCTGGGCGGAGACGCCCAGCGCACCGGCCAGGGCCAGCACGCTGAGCGCCGCACGAAGGACGGAAGGGGGTCGGCTCATGATGCCAGGTGCGAGGCGGCGATGAGGCCTTTGGCGGCCATGGCGGCCACCAGTCCTACCACCAGTACGGCTGCCATGATGAGGGTGCGTACGGCCACGGAGTTGGAGGGGGTCTTCATGATGTGGGAGATCGATGATGGAACTCGTTGGCCGCCTCTACGTAGCAAGCCCCGAAAAAGTTCGCCCATGACCCGCGCTTTCCCCGCCTTGCTGCTCAGCGCCCTTACCGGCCTGGCCCAGGCCCAGCCCACCGATACCCGCGCCCTCGTGGCGGCCGACCTGGAGGCCGTGAACGGCCATTTCCACGGCATCGCCGGCTTCACCATCGACCGGGAGGAACGGCTGGTGGTGGACCTCTATGACGGGGGCGCCCGCTACCGCCAGGACGTGGTGTACGTGGAGTTCCTGGACCCGGCGGCCTTCGCCTTCTCGCCCGAGGAGAACGTGGTGATGCTGAAATGCACCGACGAACATGGCCGCTGCATCGACAAGGAGCTGTTCAAGCTGAACACCATCAGCCATACGGGGCGGATGAACCTGCCCGTGCCCGCGGGCGACCCGGGCGGCACGCAGGCGCTGGCCCTGCTGGGCAAGCTGGTGCGCGACAAGCAGATGGCCCTGCGCGCCCCGTCCGCTGAAACCGATCGGCGCCGATCCCGTAGTAACTGACGCTCGAACGACCAACGGAACCGCTCATGCGACACTTCATCCTGATCCTCGGGACGATCGGCGCCCTGCACGGCGCATCGGCCCAGCAACTGGCCATGGCCGCTCCCGACAAGGAGACGGAAGCCCTCTTCAAGGACGGCGAACAAGCTTACAACAGTGGCGGATATGCCAAGGCGGTGGGGCTCTTCACCCAGGTGCTGGAGCGCGACCCCGACCACCTGAACGCCTACCTCCAGCGCGGCTTCTGCCACAGCCTGCTGCGCGAATACGATGCCGCCGTGGCCGATTTCACCGCGGTGATCCAGCGCAAGAACGACCACCTCTGGGCCTACACCAGCCGCGGCAGCGCCTACAGCCGCCTGGGCAAGCACGACCTGGCCATGCGCGATTTCGACCAGGTGCTGACGCTGGACCCCAAGAACCAGGAGGCCTACAACAACCGCGGCTGGACGAAAAAGGCCCTGGGCGACCAGGAAGGCGCCTGCGCGGACTGGCGGACCAGCAAGAAGATGGGCAACGCCGAAGCCAAGATCATCCTCCAGAACAACCGCTGCAAATGATGCGCCCCGCCCTCCTCTCCCTGTTCCTGGCCACCGGCCTGGCGCTGCATGCCCAGGACCAGAGCTACGCCGACTGCGTGGTGAAGGCCAGCAGCTCATGGGGACGCCCCTGCGAGAAATGCGAGGCCTACCGCGAAGGCTTCAAGCGCGACTACACCGGAGTGTACCAGGTGGAGCTGAAGAACGCCTGCAGCGAGGTGGTGGAAGTGAAGGTGGCCGTGCAGGAGACCAACGGCAACTGGCGCACCTTCCCCATCAAGCAGCTGGCGGCCGACCAGACGATGACGGCCTTCGCCTGCAACGGCACCGGCAAGTACCTCTACTGGGTGCGCCGCCTGAACGACACCGAGATCATCCTGCCGAGCGATGCGGAGATCGTGACCGCCTACCGCGGGAAGTGATCCCCGCCCTATGACCGATCAGGAAAGGCCGCTCCGCGGCCTTTCTTCGTTCACCGCCGGCTGTTGACATCCCGCGAACCTTCGGCGGGATCGGGGTGTTGTACCCCTGTAGGTTCGTCCTTGGAGAGAACGGCTCCCTTCCCAATGGCAACGAAGCGCCTGCACATCGACCGCACCGACACGTCGCCCGAGATCGAACTGGACCTCGAGCACGGGATGATCGAGTTCACCGGCCGGTCGCTGCCCGCCAACAGCGAGGTCTTCTATGGCCGCGTGTACCGCTGGCTGGAGGAATACCTGAAGCAGCCGCGGCCGGAGACCATCGTGAACATGAAGCTGGACTACCTGGACACCAGCAGCAGCAAGCACTTCTTCAACATCTTCGACCGCCTCAACGCCGTGAACGAGCGCGGCCGCACCGTGCACGTGAACTGGCACTACGAGTCCGGCGACGAGGAGATGGCCGAGACCGGCAAGGACTACCAGAGCTTCTTCAGCCTCGATTTCAAGTTCATCGAGGTGCGCGAGCTGTTCTAACAGCGCATATCCCCATACGCTTCGGCAGGACCGTCGGAGCATACCGTACCCCTGGAAAGAAGAAGAGCGGCCACCGGCCGCCCTCCCCTTCCATCATTCCTCTTCCTACAGCAGCTCGTTCGCCAGGTTGGCCAGCGCGCTGCGCTCGCCTTTCTCCAGCGTGATGTGCGCGAAGAGCGGATCGCCTTTGGCCTTGTCGATGAGGTAGCTCAGGCCGTTGCTCTCGGCATCGAGGTAGGGCGTGTCGATCTGGTGCACGTCGCCCGTGAAGACGATCTTGGTGCCTTCGCCCGCGCGGCTGATCACGGTCTTCACCTCCAGCGGCGTGAGGTTCTGGGCCTCGTCGACGATGAAGAAGATGTTGCTCAGGCTGCGGCCGCGGATGTAGGCCAGCGGCGCGATGGCGATCTTCTCGTTCTCCAGCATCTCGTCGATGCGCTTGGGCGTGCTGTCGTGCTTCTCGAAGTTGCCCTTGATCAGCTTCAGGTTGTCCCAGAGCGGCTGCATGTAGGGATCGAGCTTGCTCTGGATGTCGCCCGGGAGGTAGCCGATGTCCTTGTTGCTGAGCGGCACCACGGGGCGGGTGACGTAGATCTGCCGGTAGTCGCGGCGCTGCTCGAGGGCGCAGGCCAGGGCCAGCAGCGTCTTGCCCGTGCCGGCGGCGCCCTGGAGGGTCACCAGCTTGATCTCGGGATCGAGCAGGGCGGCCATGGCCAGCGCCTGTTCGGCGTTCTTCGGCGCGATGCCGAAGACGTTGTGCTTCTCCACGCGGGAGATGCGCTCGGTGCGCGGATCGTACTTGCTGAGGATGCTCTTCTTCTTGTGCTTCAGGATGAAGAAGTGGTTGCCCTTGGGCTTCTCCAGGCCGACCTCGTCCATCGGCAGCGAGCCCTGCTGGAAGAGGGTGTCGATGAGCGCCTCGTCCATGTCGTCCTTCACCGTGCGGCCCGTGTAGAGCTTCTCGCTCACGTCGCGCACCTTGCCGGTGAGGTAGTCCTCGGCGATGATGTTGAGGCTCTTGGCCTTCAGGCGCAGGGCGATGTCCTTGCTCACCAGCACCACCTTGCGGTCCTTGTTCTGCCGCTGCAGGGTGAGGGCGGCATTGAGGATCTGGTGGTCGTTCTTGCCGTCCTGGAACACCTTGGTGGCGTCCACGCCGTTGAGGTCGTGCTTGGCCACCACCTTGAACTGCCCCTTGGACGGGCCGTTGAGCGGTGCCCAGTCGGTCAACAGGTCGCGTTGCGCGATCCCATCGAGGTGCCTGATGAACTCCCTGGCTTCGTAATTCTTGGTGTCGTTGCCTTTTTTGAACGTATCGAGCTCTTCGAGTACTTGTATCGGGATGGCCACGTCGTGCTCCTGGAAGCTTTCGATGGCCGAGTGGTCGTACAGGATGACTGAAGTATCCAGCACGAAGATCTTCCGGTCTTTCTTCTTCATTCGATCAAGGAACGATGTGCATCAAAAGTGGGCCCCTCACCGATCCTTCCTGGACCGCGGGTGTGGCAGTTTTTCCACGATCGATCGTGTCCTGGAACACCGGGACCGCCGGTGGCGCAAGGCCGGGGCCGCGGATAGGATCCCGATGATATACCCACAAAGGCGGCCCCACCGACCGATCGGGACCGGTTCCTTTGTAAGGTATCACGGACCTCTCCCCGGGATACGCATGCAGGGATCGGCGCCGATGCGCCGGTGCGGCTTGCGGTGATGGACACCGCGATGCGCTGCACCAAGCGGCCGGGCCATTTCCCGGGCATGCACCAGGTCTCCGGCCTTACCCACGGTGATGGACCGCACCCCATCCTTGATGGACCAAGAAATGGTCGCCCGCTCTACGGAACGGAGCGACCGCCCGCCTGAACATGTGCCCATGAACGTTTTGAAACACATCCGACCGATGATACCAGAGCAACCATCCCCCCTGCTCCCCTTTTCCTCCGCCTTGCTCGTCGGCGCCCTGCTCCTTGCACCAGGAGCGGGCGCGCAGACCCTGATCGAGGAGCACTTCACCGGCGGCGCGAGCACCACCGGCTTCACCGTTTCCATGGAAGGCGGCGACTGCCAGTGGGTGTACGCGCCCACCGACCTCACCGGCCAGAACTTCAACATGGACGATGATCCCCCCGGCGCCCTCCCGGCCGGCGGCGGCTTCGACAGCGACTTCGCCTTCATCGATTCCGATGTATGCGGCGGAGGCAGCGGCGTCACGGTGAACACCTTCCTCACGTCGGCCGCCTTCGACGCCTCGGTGGCCGGCAATTACGTCCTCTCCTTCTCGCACCAGTTCCGCGCCCGCCTGGAATCCTTCGCCCGGGTGGAGGTGTTCAACGGGAGCGATTGGGTGCAGGTGGCCAACTGGACCGGCGATGGCGACCCCACGGGGAACATCGGCTTCCCCAATCCTGCCGCCGTCACCACGCTGAACATCACCGCCGCCACCGGCGCCAGCGCGAACGCCCGGGTGCGCTTCCACTTCAGCTCCGGCTGGGACTGGTGGTGGGCCGTGGACAACGTCCTCGTGGAACGCGCGGACTGCATCTTCCCGGCCGACCTGGCCGTGACAGGCATCACCACGGACGGCGGCAGCGTAAGCTGGACCGACAACGGCAGCCCCGGCTATGACTGGGCGGTGACCGACGGCAGCGTGCCCGACGGCGGCAATGAGCTGGCCATCGGCGACGGCAGCAACACCACGTTCAACGGCCTGCTCGGCGGCACCAACTACACGGTGTTCGTGCGCGCCCAGTGCGATGGTGGCGGCACCAGCGCGTGGAGCAGCGGCGTACCGTTCACGACCCTGATCACCAACGACGAGCCTTCCGGTGCGAGCGTCCTCACCGTGAACCTCGACCTCTCCTGCGCCTCGACGACCCACGGCACGGTGTCCGGCGCCACGGCCTCGGGCTTCGCCACCACCTGCTACGGCGAACCGGATGACGACGTGTGGTTCAGCTTCGTGGCCACCAATGCCACGCATTACATCCGCCTCCTGAACGCGTCCGGCTCCGCCACCGACCTCTACCACGCGGTGTGGAGCGGCGATCCCGCGGCCCCCACGCTGCTGGAGAACTCGTGCAGCGACGATGACCTGAGCGTCGTCTCCGGCCTCACGGTGGGCGGGACCTACTATGTGCAGGTGTACACCTACACCAGCGACCCCGGGCAGAACACCCAGTTCGACGTGTGCATCGGCACGCCCCCGCCCCCGCCCGCCAACGACGAGTGCGACGGCGCCTTCCACGTGACGGTGAACCCCGACCTCACCTGCGTATCGGTGACCGCCGGCACGGTGGCCTCGGCCACCGATTCAGGCGTGCAGACGGACTGCGGCGGCACCGCGGACGATGACGTCTGGTTCAGCTTCACCGCCACCCACACCACGCACCGCGTCAGCCTGATCGACCTGGACGGATCCACCACCGACCTGTACATGGCCCTGTGGAGCGGCGCCTGCGGCAACCTGGAGCTGGTGCCCGGATCGTGCAGCGACGCGGAGACCCACTACATGACCGGCCTCTCCGTGGGCGAGACCTACTACCTGCAGGTGTACACCTACACGTCCACTCCCGGCCAGACCTCGGTGTTCAACGTGTGCATCGGCAGCCCCGGCCCCCCGCCGGCCAATGACGACTGCGCCGGTGCCCTTCCCGTGACGGTGAACCCCGATACGGAATGCGCCTCGACGACCCACGGCACGGTGGCTTCGGCCACCCCGTCGGGCCTGCCCACCGACTGCTTCGGTGAACCCGATGATGACGTGTGGTTCAGCTTCGTGGCCAGCAACCCCACCCACTATGTGAGCCTGCTCAATTCCGAAGGCTCCACCACCGACCTCTACCACGCGGTGTGGAGCGGCGCCTGCGGCAGCATGACCCTGATCCAGGGCTCGTGCAGCGACGGTGACTTCAGCTCCGTCTCGGGCCTCACCATCGGTGAGACCTACTACGTGCAGGTATACACCTACACCGACGAAGG
>JAFDZF010000031.1 GCA_018267055.1 Bacteroidota bacterium | reverse complement strand
GCTCGAACACGCCGGCGATGCCGCTGATCGGCCTGCTGGGCGGCACGCCCGACCAGACCGGCACTTGGAGCGGCCCGACGCCCGGCCCGATCTACGACCCGGCCTCCGGAGTCTCCGGCACCTACACCTATACGGTCACCGGTTCGGCTCCGTGCGTGAACGCCTCGTCCATCGTGCAGATCACCCTGGTGCCCGCACCGAACGCCGGCACCGATGGGGCCCTGAGCGCGTGCGCCAGTGAATCCAGCGTGGTGCTCTTCCCGGGCCTCGGCGGTTCCCCGCAGGTGGGCGGCATCTGGGCCGACACCGACGGCACGGGCCGCTTGAGCAATGGGGTGTTCGATGCCTCGGGCATGGTGCCGGGCGTGTACCGCTTCACCTACACGGTGCCCGGCACGGCGCCGTGCGGAGCGGCTTCCGCGGTGGTCTCCGTGACGGTGACGAACGCACTGGACGCGGGCGCCGACGCGAACGCGCAGCTGTGCACCTCGCAGACGAACGCCGACCTCTTCTCGTACCTCGGCGGCACCCCGCAGCCCGGCGGACAATGGACCGGCGTGGAGAGCGGCACGGGCCTGACCAACGGCGTGCTGAACGCGCAGCAGGCGGGTGTGGGCCTGCACCATTACCGGTACGTGCTGCCGGGATCCGCCAACTGCGAGGGCGACACGGCCATCCTCACGGTGAACATCCTGAACGGCCCGAACGCCGGTGACAACAGCTCCATCTCCACCTGCAGCACCTCGGGCGCCATCGACCTCTTCAATTCGCTGGGCAACCCGCACGACCTGAACGGCACGTGGTCCTATCCGGATTGGACGCCACTGGGCGGCTCCACCGTGCATCCGGGCACCGATCCCTCCGGCGGCTATCACTACGTGGTGCCGGCGATCGGCAACTGCGGAGCGGACACCGCGGTGGTGACGGTGAACATCACCTTGGCCGTGGATGCAGGCGGCAACGGCTCGCTGACCTTCTGCTCGAACGGCGCGGGCCAGAACCTGGGCACGGGCCTCACCGGTACGCCGGACCCCAGCGGCAGCTGGACGTACCTCGGCAATCCGCACAGCGCCACCTATGTGCCGCCGAACGATGCCCCGGGCGTGTACACCTACACGGTGCTGGGCCAATCGCCCTGCCCGAACGACCAGGCGGTGGTGGTGGTGACCGAGCATCCGGCGCCGTTCGCGGGCGTGGACAACACGTTCACCGTGTGCGGAAGCGCCTCCGCGTTCAACATGTTCTCCGCGCTGGCCGGCGGCCCGCAAACGGGCGGCACCTGGCGCGGGCCGACGATGCAGACGCACGGCGCGTTCTACAACCCGGCCGTGGACGCCGGTGGGGTGTACGCCTACATCGTGGTGGGCATGGCCCCCTGTGTGAACGACACCGCCCTGCTCACCGTGGTGGAGGTGCCCGCCGCGAACGCTGGTCAGAGCAACACCGTGGGCGTCTGCGCCACCGTGACATCGGTGGACCTGTTCGCGGCCCTCGGGCCGAACGCGGACAGCGTGGGCACTTGGACGGACGTGGACGCATCGGGCGCGCTCACCGACAGCCTCTTCGACCCCTCGCTGGTGGGCGCCGGCACCTACCATTTCACTTACACGGTGGAGGGCGCCGATCCCTGCCCCGACGTGACGGCGACCATCACCGTGAACGTGGGCGGTACGCTCGACCCGGGCATCGGCGGGCAGGACACGATCTGCGGCTCGCTCACGGACTATGACCTCTTCAACTCCCTGGACGGCACGCCGGACCCGGGGGGTGTGTGGGCCCAGGCTTCCGGCACGGGCGCCATCAACGGCAACATCCTGGACGCCACCCAGCTGGCCCCGGGTGCTTCGTACCTGATCAGTTACACGCTGGAGGATCCCGTGTGCGGATCGGTCTTCTCGGTGGTGGACCTCTACATCGCGCCTTACCCGCAGCCGGGGAACGACAGCGACGTGGTGGTGTGCGTGGACAGTGCCCCCTTCAGCCTGTTCAGCCAGCTGGGCGGGCATCCGCAGGGCGGTGGCACCTGGACCGGCCCCGATGGCTTGCCCACGGACGGCATGTTCACGCCGGGCTCCTATTCGCCGGGCGACTACACGTACCACGTGGCCGGCATCGCGCCTTGCACGAACGCTTCGGCCACCGTCACCGTCACGGTGAACCAGCCTGCGAACGCCGGTGATGATGGTGCGGTGCTGGCCTGTGACACGGGCCTGGTGGAGCTCTTCCCGGCCCTGGGAGGCACGCCACAGCCGGGCGGCACCTGGCGCGACCTGGATGGAACGGGGCAGCTCACGGGCGGCTCCGTGGACGCGGACGGCCTGGCCCCGGGCGTGTACGGCTTCCGTTACCGCGTGGATGTGGCAGGTTGCAGGTCCGACAGCGCGGAGGTGGTCCTCACCGTGGTGGACGGCGTGGTGGTGACCGACCTGGAGCGCATCTGCAACGACACCCTGCGCACCTATGTGGTCCGCTTCACCATCACTGGCGGCGACCCCGCGACGTACACGGTGACGGGTGCCGAAGGCGTGCTGAGCGCCGGCGCCCCGTACGTGTTCACCAGCGCGCCGTACTTCACCAGCCAATCCTTCGCCATCACGGTGGACGATGTGCACCACTGCACGCCGCAGCTGCTCGAGGGCGGCACCCCGTGCACGTTCGACGAGGACGTGTTCGTGCCGGAGTCCTTCACCCCGAACGGCGACGGCATCAACGACCTGTTCATCATCCCCGGCATCGAGGGCTTCCCGCAGAACACCATCGCTATCTTCAACCGGTGGGGCGGGGAGGTCTACAGCGCCAGCGGCTATGACAACGAGAAGGTGGTGTGGGACGGCAGCTCGCCCGATGCGCTGCTGGCCGGCCAGGCGACCACCGGCACGTACTATTACGTGCTCAAGCTGGGCAACGGGACCGATGCCATCAAGGGCTACATCTACCTGAACCGATGAGCGCGCGCACCCTCCTCCTTTCCGCGGCGGCGGCCGTGCTGCTGGCGCCCGCGGCCCGCGCGCAGCAGGATCCGCTCTACAGCCAGTACATGTTCAACACGCTGGCCTTCAACCCGGCATATGCGGGCAGCGCGGACGTGTTCACGGTGATGGCTCTGAGCCGCCACCAGTGGGTGGGCTTCAAGGGTGCGCCGGCCACGCAGACGCTCTCGCTGCATTCGCCGCTGCCGGGGCAGAAGCTGTCGCTCGGGGGCTCGCTGATCCACGACGTGGCGGGTCCGGCCCGGCAGACCAGCGCCTTCGTGGACCTGGCCTACCGCATCCGCACGGGGGCGGACACGCGCCTGTCCTTCGGCCTGATGGGCGGGGTGAACTTCTTCCAGGCCGACCTGGCCACCTTGACCACGGTGCAGACCGAGACGGCGAACGGCAACATCAGCGGCAAGGCGCTGCCCAACTTCGGGTTCGGCCTCTTCTGGCACTCGCCGCGCTACTACCTCGGCGTCAGCGCGCCGAAGCTGCTGGAGAACACCATCGGCACCGACGGCGTGGTGGCCACCAACAAGGAGTTCCGGCACTACTTCCTCATGGGCGGTTACGTGCTGGACCTTACGCAGGACCTCAAGTTCAAGCCGTCGTTCATGCTGCGGGCGGTGCAGGGCGCGCCGCTGTCGCTGGACCTGAACGCCTCCTTCCTGCTGCGCGACCGCGTGTGGTTCGGCGGCATGTACCGCTTCGGCAACGGCGTGGGCGTCATGGCGCAGTACCAGTTCAACGAGCAGCTGCGCGCCGGCTATGCGTTCGACCTCACCACCACGCGCATCGGGGCGTACAACGCGGGCACGCATGAGATCATGCTGAGCTACGACTTCAAGTTCTCCACGGGCCGCACCATCTCCCCCCGCTACTTCTGATGCGCACGCTGGTCCACCCGCTCCTCCTCGCCCTCGGCCTGCTGGCCGCGCGCGGCGCGCGCGCGCAGGGCGATCCCGAGGCGCACACGCGCATCGCCGACCGCTACTACCAGCGCATGGCCTACGCCTCGGCCATCGAGGAATACCGCCTGGCGGCGGGCATGGGCGCGCTGAACGAGCACGTGACCAAGCGCCTGGCGGACTGCTACATGAAGCTGGGCGACACGCAGAACGGCGAGATCTGGTACGCGCAGGTGGTGAAGTTCCTCAACCGGGAGCCGATGGACCTCTTCACCTACGCGCAGGCGCTGAAGGGCAATGGCAAGTACGCGGAGGCCGAGGAATGGATGGACCGCTACCTGGCCCTGGCCCAGCCCGAGGGGCAGCCGCAGAAGAGCAACATCAGCGACTTCGCGAAGAAGTTCATGTACGGTGCGGACCGGTTCACGGTGCGGCCGGTGAGCATCAACTCGCCCTGGACCGACATGGCCGCCACGTGGTCCGGCGGGGACCAGGTGGTCTTCGCCTCCGCGCGTGACTTCACGGTGGGCATCCAGCGCCGTTCGGCCTGGAACAACGAGCCCTTCCTGGACCTCTACATGGCGGACCGCCAGCCCGGCGGCGACCTGGTCAACGCCCGCCGTCTGAAGGGGGACGTCAACTCCAAGATGCACGAAGGCCCGGCGGTGCGCGACGCGAGCGGCACACTGTGGTTCACCCGCACCAACACCGAGCGCAGCAAGAACGGCGTGCACCGCCTGAGCATCCTGCGGGCGCAGCAGCGGGGCGACGAATGGAAGGTGGTGGGCCCGTTCCTGTACAACAACCCGGAGTGCTCGGTGGGCCATACCGCCATCTCCGCGGACGGGCACACCCTGTATTTCGTGAGCGACATGCCCGGCGGCTACGGCGGCACGGACATCTATGTATGCAAGGACGTGGGCGGGCAGTGGGGCGAGCCGGAGAACCTGGGTCCGGGGGTGAACACCGCGCAGAACGAGGTGTTCCCGTTCATGGCCGCCGACGGCACCCTGTACTTCTCCAGCAACGGCCAGCCCGGCCTGGGCGGCCTGGACGTGTTCGCCGCGCAGCGGGGCGGTGACGGTGCCTTCGCGATGGCGGTGAACGTGGGCGCACCGGTGAACGGGCCGAAGGACGACTTCGCCTTCGTGATCGATGCGGCAGGCAAGACCGGCTACTTCACCAGCGACCGCCCCGGCGGCAAGGGCGGTGACGACATCTACAGCTTCGAGATGCACTACCCGCTGGAGCAGCGCTTCCTGTGCACGGGCGTGGTCATCGACGACGAGTACGCCACCCCCGTGATGGACGTGCCGGTGGAGCTGCTGGACACGGCCGGGCGCGTGGTGGAGAGCGCCGTCACCGACGGCAACGGCAAGTACGCCTTCGCCGTGGAGAAGGACCGCGAATACAGCGTGCGGGTGCGCAAGGCGGGCCGCTTCGACGCGGAGCAGCACCTGAGCACGGAGAACATCGAGCAGCAGCAGATCGTGGCCCGCGACATCCACCTGGTGCCCGATGCGGGCATCTGGCTCAAGGGCGTGGTGCGCTACAAGGACCGCATCGGCTTCGTGCCCGAGGTGAAGGTGAGCGTGGTGAACATGAGCAGCTTCTACAGCGAAGTGCGCACCACCGGCGACGGCGGCGACCTGTTCTTCCGGCTGCAGCCCAATGAACAGTACGAGGTGCTGCTGGAGAAGCCCGGGTTCTACAGCCTCAGCGTGCCGGTGAGCACGGCCAACTTCAAGCAGGGCGTCATCGACCTGGGGCAATCGGAAGACCTCCGCTTCGAGCCCGTCGTCATCGGCCGGCCGGTGGCGCTCAAGTACATCAAGTGGGAGGGCACCAGCGACAAGCTGGACCCCATCGGGAAGACCGAGCTGGACGGCCTGGCCGACCGCCTGCAGGTGAACCCGCTGCTGGTGGCGGAGATCGGCGTGCACAGCGATGCGCGCGGCGACCTGGCCGCGGCCCAGAAGCTCACCCAGAAGCGCGCGGACGCCGTGGTGGCCTACCTCAAGAGCAAAGGCATCCCCAAGGACCGCCTCACGGCGAAGGGCTACGGGGCCGAACGGCTGCTGAACCAATGCGGGCCGGGCGTCACCTGCTCGGAGGCCGAGCACGCGGAGAACCGCCGCGTGGAATACACCATCACCGGGAACGGGGCTCAGTGAGCCGGCCGTGCG
>JAFDZF010000030.1 GCA_018267055.1 Bacteroidota bacterium | reverse complement strand
TTGATCGAAGGCTCGTGCAGCGATGGCGACTTCAGCTCCGTCTCGGGCCTCACCATCGGCGAGACCTACTACGTGCAGGTATACACCTACACCGACGAAGGTGGACAGGACACACAGTTCGATGTATGCATCGGTACGCCCGGCCCTCCGCCGCTCAACGATGAGTGCGCCGGCGCCGAGGCCCTGGTGCCCAATACCGGCAGCGAATGCGTCACCACCACCCAAGGCACCGTGCTGAACGCCACGGGCTCCGGCCTCACCAGCGATTGCAATGGCACCCCTGACGACGACGTGTGGTACAGCTTCACCGCCACCAACACCGCCCACATCTTCCAGATCCTCAACGTGGCCGGGTCCAACACCGACCTCTACCACGCGCTCTGGAGCGGTGACTGCAACAACCTGACCCTGGTGCCCAACAGCTGCAACGACGGCGATGCCAGCATGTTCTCCGGCCTCACCATCGGCGAGACCTACTACGTGCAGGTATACACCTACACCAGCGAGCCGGGCCAGAACACCACGTACGACCTCTGCCTGACCGTGCCCGGCCCGCCGCCGGCCAACGACGAGTGCACCGGCGCCGTGGGCCTCACGGTGAACCTGGACGAGCAATGCGGCAACGTGACCCCGGGCACCGTGGAGAACGCCACCGGCTCCGGTCTGCCCCTGAACACCGACTGCTACGGCACCCCGGATGATGACGTGTGGTTCAGCTTCACCGCCCTCGCCACCGAGCACACCATCAGCCTGCTGAACGTGGAAGGCTCCACCACCGACATGTACATGGCCCTCTGGACCGGCGACTGCAACGACCTGATCTTCATGGACGGCTCGTGCAGCGACCCCGAAGAGATGACCATCGACGGCCTCACCGTGGGCACCACCTACTACCTGCAGGTGTACACCTACACCTCCACCCCGCTGCAGACCTCGACCTTCGATGTGTGCGTGGGCACCGACCCGACCTTGTTCCCGCCCGACTGCGAAGGCGTACCCGGCGGCCCGGCCGTGCCCGGCACCCCTTGCATCAACGAGGAGTTCAATGTGGGCGGCACCTGGACGCAGAACTGCCTCTGCCAGCCCAACGTGGGCATCGAGGAGATCGCCGCCGAGCGGGGCATCGCCCTCTCGCCCAACCCGGCCAGCACCGAGCTCTACCTGACCGTGCCCGACGGCCGCACCGTGTCGGTGAAGATCTACGACCTGCTGGGCCACCTGGTGATGGAGGAAGCCATGGCCAAGCACATCTCCATCGCCCACCTGGCGCCCGGCACCTACACCCTGATCGCCCTGAACAACAAGGCCGAACAGGTCGGCCATGCCCGCTTCGTGAAGCGCTGAGCGACCTCCTCTTTTTGCACGAAGGGCCTCCAACCGGAGGCCCTTCGTGCGTTCCTGCGGGGCTGCGGTCCACGTCCGCCCCCATCCACATGGGATCGTTCGGATACGAGGCATCCTGTCCGTCGGGTCTTTCGTCTTTCCCATTGTTTCGCTACCCCATCCGTCCCTCTCTCCCCGAGATGCACGCCGAACACCAGCCGACCTCCCGCGTTCCCTCCTACGGCCCCGTGCCGCCTCCGCGTGGATGTCACGGCCACCTATATCCATCAGGCCCAAGGCCTTACCCACGGGTGATGGCCCGAACACCATCGACATTGTCCACGCTCATCATTTTCCATTCCAACCCAAAACCAAACGCATGAACCGACAGACGACGATCCTTCGTCGAACCCTACGGGGGACGGCGCTCCTCTCCGGCGCGCTCCTCCTGGCCCGGGCCGCAAGCGCCCAGGTGCTCCTGGAGGAGCACTTCACCGGCGGCGCGAGCACGACCGGCTTCACCATCACCCAGGATGGTGGCAACTGCCAGTGGACCTACGCACCGGGCGGCCTGTTACCGAACAACTTCCAGATGGACGGCGACGGCCAGCTGCCCATCGGGGCCGGCTTCGACTCGGATTTCGCCTTCATCGACAGCGATGAGTGCAACGGTGGGAACTCCAACACCTCGGTGAACACCTACCTGATCTCGCCCGCCTTCGACGCGTCGGCCGCGGGGAGCTACGTGCTGAGCTTCTCGCACCAGTTCCTGGCCCGCCTCGCATCGTATTGCCGCGTGGAGGTGTTCAACGGCGACAACTGGGTGGAAGTGCATACCTGGACAGGGGACAACGTGGGCTACCCCAACCCGGCCGTGATGAGCACGTTCGACATCACCGCCGCCACCAATGGCGCCGCCAACGCGCAGGTGCGCTTCCAGTTCCACGCGGGCTGGGACTGGTGGTGGGCCATCGACAACGTGCTGGTGCAGCGCACGCAGTGCGGGTTCCCCGCCGGTCTGGCAGTGGGCGGTCTCACCATCGACGGCGGTACCATCAGCTGGACCGACAACGGCAGCCCCGCCTATGACTGGGCGGTGACCACCGGCGGGATCCCCGACGGCAGCAATGAGCTGGCCACCGGCGACGGCAGCAACACCACGGCCACGGGCCTGCTCAGCGGCACCAACTACACGGTGTTCGTGCGCGCCCAGTGCGCCGGCGGCGGCACCAGCGCCTGGAGCAGCGGCGTGCCGTTCGTGACCCTGATCACCAACGATGAGCCCTCGGGCGCCATCCACCTCGCGGTGAACCCCGACCTCTCCTGCTCCTCGACGGCCCACGGCACGGTATCCGGCGCCACAGGCTCGGGCTTCTCCACCAGCTGCTACGGCGAGCCGGATGACGACGTGTGGTTCAGCTTCGTGGCCACCGGCACCGAGCACTACATCAGCATCATCAACTCGTTCGGCTTCGCCACGGACCTCTACCACGCGGTCTGGAGCGGCGACCCCGCGGCCCCCACGCTGCTGGAGAACTCGTGCAGCGACGGCGATTTCAGCCTGGCCTCCGGCCTCACCATCGGGGAGACCTACTATGTGCAGGTGTACACCTACACCAGCGACCCCGGCCAGAACACCCAGTTCGACGTGTGCATCGGCACGCCCCCGCCCCCGCCCGCGAATGACGAGTGCAGCGGCGCCGTGGCCCTCACGGTGAACCCCGACCTGGAGTGCGGCACGGTGACCCCCGGCACGGTGACCTCCGCCACCGATTCGGGCGTGCAGACGGACTGCGGCGGCACGGCGAACGATGACGTCTGGTTCAGCTTCACCGCCACCAACGCCACGCACCGCATCAGCCTGATCAACATCGACGGTACCACCACCACCGACCTGTACCTGGCCCTGTGGAGCGGCGCCTGCGGCAACCTGGAGCTGGTGCCCGGGTCGTGCAGCGACTACGAGGTGAAGTACGTGAACGACCTGACCGTGGGCGAGACCTACTACCTGCAGGTGTACACCTACACCAGCGAGAGCGGCCAGATCGCCGATTTCGACGTGTGCATCGGCACGCCCCCGCCCCCGCCCGCCAACGACGAGTGCGACGGCGCCTACCCCGTGGCGGTGAACCCCGACCTGGACTGTGCCGCGATGACCCACGGCACGGTGACCTCCGCCACCCCGTCGGGCCTGCCCACGGATTGCTACGGTTCGCCGGATGACGACGTGTGGTTCAGCTTCGTGGCCAGCAACCCCACCCACTATGTGAGCCTGCGCAACTCCGAAGGCTCCACCACCGACCTCTACCATGCGGTGTGGAGCGGTGCCTGCGGCAACATGACCTTGATCGAAGGCTCGTGCAGCGATGGCGACTTCAGCTCCGTCTCGGGCCTCACCATCGGCGAGACCTACTACGTGCAGGTATACACCTACACCGACGAAGGCGGACAGGACACGGAGTTCGATGTGTGCATCAGCACGCCCGGCCCTCCGCCGCTCAACGATGAGTGCGCCGGCGCCGAGGCCCTGGTGCCCAACACCGGCAGCGAATGCGTCACCACCACCCAAGGCACCGTGCTGAACGCCACCGGTTCCGGCCTCGCCACGGACTGCTATGGCAGCCCCGATGACGACGTGTGGTACAGCTTCACCGCCACCAACACCGCCCACATCTTCCAGATCCTGAACTCGGCCGGGTCCAACACCGACCTCTACCATGCCCTCTGGAGCGGCGACTGCAACAACCTGACCCTGGTGACCAACAGCTGCAACGACGGCGACGCCAGCATGTTCTCGGGCCTCACCATCGGTGAGACCTACTACGTGCAGGTGTACACCTACACCAACGAGCCGGGCCAGAACACCACCTACGAACTGTGCCTCACCATACCCGGCCCCCCGCCCGTCAATGACGAGTGCGCCGGCGCCGTGGGCCTCACGGTGAACCTCAATGAGCAGTGCGCGAACGTGACCCCCGGCACTGTGGAGAACGCCACCGGCTCCGGTCTGCCCCTGCACACCGACTGCTACGGCACCCCGGACGATGACGTGTGGTTCAGCTTCACCGCCCTGGCCCCCGAGCACACCATCAGCCTGCTGAACGTGAACGGGTCGACCTCCGACATGTACATGGCCCTCTGGACCGGCGACTGCAACGACCTGACCTTCGTGGAGGGCTCGTGCAGCGACCCCGAGGACATGACCATCAGCGGGCTCACCGTGGGCACCACCTACTACCTGCAGGTGTACACCTACACCTCCACCCCGCTGCAGACCTCGACCTTCGACGTGTGCGTGGGCACCGACCCGACCTTGTTCCCGCCCGACTGCGAAGGCGTGCCTGGTGGCCCGGCCGTGCCCGGAAC
>JAFDZF010000002.1 GCA_018267055.1 Bacteroidota bacterium | reverse complement strand
CGGCGGGTCGGCCGGTGCGGCCTGCGGCGGCATGTAGCGGAGCAGGAGGTGCCCATCGGGCTGCACGGCCTGCAGGTCGCCGGTGAGCGCGTCGGCCAGCGCCACGGGATCCGTGATGGCGGCGTACCCACCGGCCGCCAGCCTGCGCCGGATGCGCTCGCCCATGCGCCGGCCGACATCGGGCAGCACATAGGCGTTCTCCAGGCGTTCGGCCACGTTCCGGACGACCTCCTTCCGCGCGCGGGCATCCAGCAGGGCGGCCTCCTGGGCCCTGGTGGGCACGGCCGGGAACAGGCAAAGCACGAGGAGGACGGTACGCATGGAAGGGTCGGACGAATGTAGCGGCCCTTGCATCGCCGCGCCCTTGGCGCGCCCGAGCGGCCTACTCCTTCACCAACCGCACCACGCCCGTTGCAGCATCGGTGGTGACGCGCACGGCGTACGTACCGCTGGCGAGGTGCGCCACGGCGAAGGAGGAGGCCCGGGCAGTGAGCACGCACGCACCGGAAGCATCGATCACGTCCACGCGCCGGACGGGCCCGTTGGCGCGCACGCCGACACGGTCCGCGGCCGGGTTGGGCCACAGGGCGATGGCGGGCCCCCTCTCCTGCTCGCCGATGCCCACAGTGCTGTAAGTGGCGCATGCCGACAAGGCTTCGCAGCCCTGGGCCGTGGTGATGCGCACCGCGTACGTGCCGTCCGCCGGGGGGGCGAACGTCCGTGCCGTGGCGGTGGCGATGGGGGCGTTGTCCGCGCAATCGATCCACTGGTAAGCCACCTCCTCCACGGAGCACGACAGCTCGTGCTCGCCGAGGATGACCTCGGGCTCGGGCACCTCGTACGCATCGATCGACACGTCCGCCGAGCGCGCGAAACATTCCCCGCCTTCGATGGCGAAGACGTGGTAGGCACCGGCCGCGGTGGCGCTGATGCCGGCCGTGGTATCCCCCGTGCTCCAGCGGTAGCGATCCGCAGCGCCGGCGGTGAGCGCCACCCCTTCACCGGGGCAGAAGCCCGGGGCGGCGGCAACGATGGTGGGGGTGTCCACGGCGCAGGTGCCGAACTGCGCCAGGAAGATGCGGTAGTTGTCCGCCGTGGTGGTGAAGTTGATGTCCTCGTCGAAATACAAGCGGTATTTGTACGAGCCCATCAGCAGCACATTGCCTCCCACGTGCGTCAGCACCAGGTTCTGCGGAAGTATGGTGCCGACGGGCGTACCGAAGATCCCGTCCCACGGATAGATGTTCCCTTCACTGAGGAGATCACCGTTCGCCGCGTACTTCACCACCATCACACGGACCAGCCCGATGCTGGCCACCGAGCCGAGGACCGTGGCATTGCCGATCGCATCCACACGCACACGCGTGAAGAAGTCGCCGAGGGGATCCGCGTACTGCCGGATCCATTGCAGTTCGCCCGCAGCGGAGAGCTTCATGAGCAATGCATCCCCGAAGTCGGTGGATCCGGTCGGGGTAAGCGCCACGCCCTCCAAGCTGGTCCCGCCGCCGCTATGGCCGCCGCATAGCCAGATGGAGCCGTCCGGTCCCGTGGTCATGGCCTTCATGTACACGCCGCCCACCACCTCCAGGTGGTGCGTCATCAGCCACGTGCCGTCCGCCGCGTACTTGAACAAGGTGTTGGCCCCCTGCACGAACCGGAAGAGCTGCCCGGCCGCATCCAGCATGTACGCTTCGGCGGGCAAAGGCACCCACGGTTCCGTGGTGGGGACCGATCCACCCAGCCTGCGCGCGTCCAGCACCTCGCCACCGGCATCGTACCACGCCATGAACGTGTCCACCAGACCGGGTTGCGTGTTGGTCACGGTGTGTCCGGCACCGAAAGTGACCGAGGTGGCGTAGGCGCCCACCAGTTGCACGTGTTGCCACGGGTCGATGTATACCGCGATGCTGCCGTTCTGGATGTTGTCTTCCGTGGCGATGGTGCGCGTCCATTGCAACATACCATCCGCATCGAACTTCGCCAGGACATAATGCCCGCTGCCTGTCAACGCTGCGCCATCGATGGTGGCGCCGTCCAGGAACCATCCCGCCACGTAGCTGTTGCCTGCCGCATCGATAGCGATCTTGTCGGAATTCAAGTTGTCCTGCATGCCGCCCACACGGGTCATGCGCCTGGCCCAGAGGGCGGTGCCGTCCGGTGCCAGCTTGGCCAGGAACGCGTTCTCCGGGGAGCCGCTGCCCGGCAGGGTGATGCCGCCGATGGTGATGCCCGCCGGGGGATAGGCCCCTGCCATGAACAGGTTGCCCGCCGCATCCAGCTTGAGGATGGAGCCATCCGCGACGCCGGTGTTGGTGGTCTGCCGCAGCCAGGCGAGCTGGTCCAGCTGCGCATGCAGCGGGGCGCTGAACAGGGTGAGCAGGGCGATGGGGAGAAGCTTGCGCATACGCGAAGGACGGGATGATGGATGACCGGTTGCTGGCCGCTGATGGGTTTTCCGCACATGCGCCCTTGCCAACGCGCCGGGATGCGTGATGGCCGCACCCACCCGCCGCCAGCTTGCGCCGGATGCGCTCGCCCACGTTCCGCACGACCTCTTTCTTCGCGCGGGCATCCAGCGGGGCGGCCTCCTGGGCCTTGGTGGGCAGGGCCGGGAACAGGCCGAGCACGAGGAGGGCGGTGCGCATGGAAGGGCCGGACGAATGCAGCGGCCCCTGCCGACCGGATCCTGCGAACGGGCCGGGGGCCGGACGGCCGCCGTTCAGTTCAGGTACACGAAGGCCGCGTTCAGGATGAACGCGAAGGAGACCCAGCAGAGGTAGGGCACCAGCAACCACGCGCTGGCGCGCCGCACGCGGGCGAAGGCGAAGATGCACCCCACGATGAGCACCCACAGCACGGCCATCTCCAGCAGCGCCCAACCCAGGGCGTGCGCGCCGAAGAAAATGACGGACCAAGCCGCGTTCAGCAGCAGCTGGATGCCGTAGAGGAGCAGCGCGCGGCGCACCTCCGGACGCGCGGTGCCCTGGTTCCACACCAGGCCTGCGGCGATGCCCATCAGGATGTAGAGCAGGGTCCACACCGGCCCGAAGACCGCATTGGGCGGAGCGAACCACGGGCGCTGGAGCTGCGCATACCAGTTTTCCACCGACCCTTGCACGGAAAGGCCCGACAGCAGGCCGACAGCGAGGGTGATGACAACGGCGGCGGCCGGCCGTTGCCAGCCGGAACGGTGCGGAAGGGCCAGGGTGGACATGCCGGTACCCGGGCAAGCGGCGTTCCGTTCGGGGTGATCGGCGGACGACCTGCCCTGGCAGGAGGACTGGTATGCCCGGAAGCGAGGCTTAGGATGCCCGAACGGGAGGCCTGATACACCCGGACACAAGGCTTGGGATGCCCGAACGGGAGGCCTGATACACCCGGACACAAGGCTTGGGATGCCCGAACGGGAGGCCTGATACACCCGGACACGAGGCTTAGGATGCCCGAACGTGAGGCCTACCATGCCCTGCCCGAAGGCACAGGCCACCCGGCCAGGCGGGTGCCCCGGCGCCGATCGCGCACCGATCCCGACCTTTGCCCCCCGCCCCATGCTGACCGCCATCCACCCCAAGCTGCCCATGCGCGACCGGGCCCGGACCCGCGCCTTCTATGTGGACCAGCTGCAGTTCGCCGAATGCGGCACCGGGCGGTACCCCGACCACCTGATGGTGCGCCGCGAGGGGATCGAGCTGCACTTCTTCCTGTTCCCGGAGCTGGACCCACGCACGAACTACGGGCAGGTGTACATCCGCACATCGGACATAGAGGCCCTGTACCACGGCTGGAGGGCGCAGGGCGTGGCGATCCACCCCAACGCCCCCTTGCAGGCCAAGCCCTGGGGCCAGCGGGAGTTCGCCCTGCTGGACCCGGACCACAACCTGCTGACCTTCGGGCAGGCCGGGTAAGGCCGGCGCCGCACCCAGGGGCGGGCAGGCCGGAGGCCGGCCCAGCGCGGCGAGAGGTGGCCCAGGCATCCTTCGAGCCGGGAGATGCGTCTTGGGTTTGTAGCAATAATTCTACAGCGCACGCACCCCGCTCTTCTATAAGAGCTAACTTGCCTAGCCACAGCCCTTGGCACCCGCCCCCTGCTCCCCCCGATGAAGCCCTTCGCTCCGCTCCTCCACCTTCGCGGGACCATCGTCCTCGCGGGGGCGCTGGCCGCCGCATCCGCCCACGCGCAGCTGATCATCAACCAGACGCAGGCGCCCACCACCATGGTACAGAACGTACTGATGGGCTCAGGGGTGTTCGCCAGCAACGTGACCTTCAACGGCGTGCCGGGCAATACCGTGGCGCCCACCGGCGTGGGGCCCAGCGAGATCGGCCGGTTCAACGGGTCCAACTCGTGCATCGGCGTCAACAACGGGGTCTTCATCTGCTCGGGTGTCGCCCAGGTGCACATCCCGGGGCCCAATAACCAGCTCAGCGGGCAGTACGGGGGCATCGGTGCCGCCCAAGGCATCCAGACGCCGGACATCGACCTGAGCCACCTGACCGCCTGGCCGTACTGGCAGGTGAGCGGGGGCGGCAACATCTACAGCAAGGCCATCCTGGAGTTCGATTTCGTGCCGATCAAGGACATGCTCAGCGTCCGGTACGTCTTCACCTCGGAGGAGTACGAGCGCTGGGTGTGCAGCCAGTACAACGACGTGTTCGGCTTCTTCCTCAGCGGCCCGGGGGTCAGCGGCCCCTTCCAGAACAACGCCATCAACCTGGCCTTGATCCCCGGTTCGATGAAGCCGGTGTCCATCAACACGGTGAACAGCGGGGTGATGGATGCCAACAGCGCGAACGGCCCCTGGACGGACCCCTTCGTCTACTGCTTCGATGCGGATCCGAACTGGCAGGCCAACGCCCAGTACTACCGGTACAATGGAGGCCAGTGGCCTTATCCCCAGCCGCCCGACGGGGCCTACGTGCCGCAGCTGCAGGCGCCCTACAACACGGACCCTTACTACATCGCGCACAACGGCATGACCGTGGTGCTCACCGCCAGCGCGGCCGTGCAGTGCGGCCAGACCTACCACATGAAGATCGCGTTGGGGAACGCCAACGACAGCAAGTACCCCTCGGCCGTTTTCCTGGAGGGGGGCAGCTTCACCAGCGCGGACCGGTTCTCCCTGGACGTAGCGCCGGGCCCCACGGTGGAGATCTCGCCCACGGACACGGTGTTCATCGAGAACAACTGCGACAGCGTGTACCTGCGCTTCCACCGGTGGGGCGGGTTCTACCTGGACGAGGACCTCACGATCACCACCGGGGGCAGCGCCACCGCCGGGGTGGACTACCTGCCTGCGCTGCCCACCACGGTCCATTTCAACCAGCTGGACAGCACCGTGATCGTCCCCATCGCTGTGCCGGTGGACGCCGATGGCATAGAGGACCTGGTGGTGAACATCATCACCTGCAACGGACAGAAGGTGCAGACCTATGTGTATACCATCGACCAGCGGCCGCCGCTGCAGGTGGTGCTCGAT
>JAFDZF010000029.1 GCA_018267055.1 Bacteroidota bacterium | reverse complement strand
TGCTGGCCCAGTTCGTCACGGTAGGTCAGGTGGTAGGTCTTCACCGCCACCGTGTTGGTATTGGTGCCGCTGGGCGGATGGCCTTGCGGCATGTTGGCGTCCAACGGGTGCGTGTACGTGCGGATGGTGGTGCAGCGCCGCATGGTGCGGATCTCGAAACCCTGGCGGAACTCACTGTGCGGATCGGGCCGGTCGGCATAGGCCAGCTCCACCGAGCACAGGTAGCGCTTCACGCTTTCATGCGTGTAGTCCACGTACCGGATGCGCGTGAGGTAGAGCTGCGTCCACGCATAGGGCGTCCGCTGCAGGTCACGCTCGTACTCGTACACCACTTCGCTGCCGAAGGGATCGGCCGTGCGGTGGATCATCCACGTGGCGATGCGGCGTGGATCCTCCGGATCATGGACCACGGTATTGTCCGCGGCGTGCGCGCCCGGCTTGCCGTACCAGGTCGCCAGGCCGTCCTTGGTGCGCACCTCCCAGTAGTCCTGCCCGTCGCTGAAGGTGTGGTGGATGATGCGGGCGAACAGGCCTTCCGTCCGGGGGCGGTACTGGATCCACGTGTGCACGATGCCGCCCGTCGTCCCATGCCCGCGGTCCACGGGGATCAGGTCCTCGGCGCCGCTGAGCACGAACACGTCGCGGTCATCGGCATAACGCGGGATGCCGAGGCTGGTCTTGCGCGTGATGCCCGGCAAGGCCAGGGACCACCCCAGGCCGAAAGGTCCGTTGCCGTTGCCCGTGCTGTAGCCCAGTGTCAGGCTCGGCTGCAGGCCGTTGCGCCCTGGCGGCACGGCGATGGGGACGCTGAAGTTGCCCGTGCCCGTGAAGAGGTCGGGCGAGAAGGTCTCCCCCAGGCCGGCGATGGCGCCGCCGCCCTTGGGCAGCGAGATCACGTTCTGGCCGACGGCGGATCGTTGCTCGGTGGACATGCGGTGGCGCGTGGTGGCGTTGGACGGTCCGTGGTCGTGTGCTCAGCTTCTTCCGTAGTCGCTCGTGTCGCCACTATAGGTGATCACCAGCAGGATGTCGTCCACCTGGTCCTCGGCCATCAGCAGGCGGGTGCGCACGCTGTCCTCCAGGGCGAACGACCAGGTGCCGGTGGGGCCGGCCAGGCCTTGCAGGCCCACGAAGCCCTGCGCATTGCTGCGCGTGGAGATCAGGTTGTCGTTCGGCTGCGCCTCATAGCCGGGGCCCGGGCCATAGCCCAGCGTCACCCGCTGGTCGTACTGCAGGCCGTCCTTCATCACGAAGTACACCGCCACGTGGTCGATGGTGCGTGGCGCCGCGATGTTGGGCATCAGGTCGCGCTCGTTCAGCTGGAACTCCACCGCGAAGCGCGCGGTGGCCTGGTCCGGATTGTGGAGATCGAACCACTGGTCAGGCAGGTTGTTCTTGAAGCTAATGGCCACGCTGCCCGGCGCAGGCTCGCTGTTCAGCCGCTGCTCCACGCGCTGGCGATGGGTGGAGCTGCTCAGCGCCTCGTACTCGATGGTGAGCAGCACATCGGCGATGCTCGCGTAGTCGAAGGGGTTGGCGGCCTTCTCCATGCGGAACTCCCACTGCGTGTCCACGCCCGTGCCCTCGAAAGGGTCCAGGAACTCGCCCTCGCTGCGCAGCTGGAACACGCCGCGGTCGCTCACCCCGCTGCTGAGCGCGATCTGCTCGGGGTAGCGCGTGATGGACCGCTCCTGGAAGATGGCCCCGCCGGTGATCACGCGCGACACGCCGCCATTGGTCAGCGTGGCACGGATGCCCTTGGTGGGCGGGTTCAGGGCGATCACCGTCACGCTCACCTGCTTGATCAGGCGCAGGTAGTGGCCAGGATAGTCCCGGTCGAACAGGTCCTGCGTGGTGCGGAAGGCCATCACGCCCCGGTCGCGCAGGCGGATGAGCTCTTCGGGGGCGATCTCGTTCAGCGAGATCGTCTTGCTCATCTGCAGCTTGGGGCTGTTGGTGCCGAAGGCGTACTGGTCCAGCTCCGTCAGGTCCTGCAGCAGCCGGGTGCTGCCCGTGATGCCGCGGCGGTCCACCGCGCCCTCGCCGGTGAGGCTGATCCCGCCCATGCTGCCGGCGTCCACCACCCAGTAGTCGGTGCGGATGAAGGGAGGCAGGTCCACCTGGCGCTCGAAGGCCAGCTGCCGCTGCGCCAGCAGCGCCATGCTGGTGGCCTCCTGCAGCAGGTAGGCGTACACGTCCTCCAGTATGCCGCTCATCCATTCGTACAGCTCGGCGCTGGTGAACTTGTTCTTCAAGAAGTCCAGCGTGGCCCGGGCGTGGTCGCCCTGCAGCACGGCGATGGCGCGCTCCTGGCCCACGATGCGCACGCGGTCCTGCGCCAGCGTGACCTGCTGGTTGCCGATCGCCACGTCCTGGTTGGCCAGCGAGCGTTGGAACTCCCAGTCCTCCTTGCGCCGCTCGAAGGAGGCGAAGAGCTGCAAAGCTTGCGAGGTGGTGGTCCAAGAATTCGAAGAGGAGAGAATCCCTCGTGCCAGTTCTGCGGCAGGATTGCCGAATGGAACGGCCGAGGCGATCGCAACCGCTGTGGATGTTGAGACGATGGATGAGGTCAGTTGCAATGCGGCAGCGGTCGTAAGGGCTGCATATGCCGCGATCTCCAACGCGCTGTTCCCGCGGTCCAACAGATCAGCATAGTGATCCCGGATGATCACCGCACGGTCACGCTGCAGCTCGGCGAGCTTCACACCGTCGTTGGCCTCGGTCATCTTCAGGTCCTGCAGCTTCACACCGGCCTTGGTGGACTCGATGTCCTGTTCGGCGCGCAGCAGGGCGTAACGTTCGGCGTCCAGTTTTTCCAGGGTGCTCAGGAAAGCGCTCTCCACCTGCTGGGCCATGGACACCAGCTGCTTGGCGCGGTCCACCAGCACGCGGTACCGGTAGGCGCTGGGCGGAATGGTGCGGTCGCTGGGGATGGCCAGGGTGCCGCCGGGGCCGATCACCGGGATCCCGGTGGTGCTGTCGGTGGGCGCCGCGAAGGGATCCAGCTCGCGCACGAGGCCCGCGATGTTCATGCAGTTGTGGATCTTCCACAGCTGCACCTCGGCGGTCATCAGCAGGGCCTTCACGATGGGGTTGGGCACCGCGCAGAACGTGAAGGGCAGGCCCGAGAGCCGGATGTTGGGGAAGGGGCTGTTGAGCGTGAAGCCCGCGGCCGGCCGCTCGTCATAGCGCCCGATGAGCAGGCCGGTGCGGCCCACGTCGACCGGATCGATCTCGTCCTTGCGCGAGGACGTCAGCGGCGCGTTGTAGTTCGTGAGCCAGGGGATGGACTGGCCCACCAGGTCGCTCTCTCGCTTGGCGGTCACGGTGCCCATCACGCGGGTGAAGGTGCGGCCATTGGTATCGCTCAGGCGCACCGCTGTGGCTTCGGCGGCCAGGGTGCCCAGGCCTGCGGCCACCAGGGCGTCCACTTCGGGCGGACCATCCTGCAGCACGGTGGCGAAGGTGCGCGTGGGGATGGCCTGACGCGCGTCGTGGATGAGGGTGCGCACCGCCACCAGGCGGTCCTCCAGCGGGGTCGTGCGGGCCAGCTCGGTGCGGATGTCGCTCACCAGCGTGGTGAACCCGGGGCGCTCGCCGAGCGGTTCCAGTTCCTCGAACGTGTCGTTGAAGGTGGAAGCCCAGGCCCCCAGCTGCGTGGTGCGGTCGAACTCCTGGATGGCCGCTTCGTGCGGGCAGGGGTCGGGCGGCACCAGCATCTCCAGCAGGGCGATGATGTCCTCGTACAGCTCCCGGGCGCGCGGCACCGTTTCCGCCGTGTCCATGGTGAACTGCGCGTCGGCATAGGCCAGCAGGCATTGCACGGTGGCCAGGATGGTGTAGCGCGTATAGGTGTGCGGGCGCAGCGCGGCGATGGCGTGCGGGTCCAGCGGATCGGTGTACCAGTCCGACGCGCGCGCGGTGTTGGCGGCCCCTTGCGCATCCTGCACCAGGCCGTAATACACCTTGCGGGCGTTCAGCGGGCGCCGGATGTCGTACACGGTGCGCAGCCAGTCCAGCGCGGCCAGGTGGAAGCCGTTCGCGCTCAATTGCAGCGCCAGTTGAAGGGGCACGAAGTAGTAGGCCTCGTGCACGTACTCCGCCAGCCGGAAGTTGGGATCGGTGTTCTGCTCCAGGTCGTATTGCGAGGTGGTGCGCCGCAGGTCCAGTTCCACGGCGGTGAACTCGTTCTGGATGATGGGCACGGAACCCAGCCGCGGGGTCAGGAAGGTGGCGCTGCTCGTCACCTGCATGGTGGAGCTCACCGGCGTGCCGGCATTGAACGTCTTGCCGAACCAGGAGATGGCGATGCGTGTGCCGTGCCCGTCGGCCTGGTGCAGCAGCAGGCCGCCCGTGGCCTCGAAGGCGCTGCCGGTCCGGTCGAAGTAGATGCTGTCGCGCACCGGCATCACCAGCCGCGTGCCCGGGGCGAAGGCCGAGGCCGTCAGCGGCGCCGGGCGCGACACGATGGGCACCGCCGGGTCGGCGGTGGAGTAGGCCAGCACATCCTGCAGGCGCCCGTCGTTGCGGGTGATCTCCACGTGCACCGTGCTGCGGTCATAGAAGGGCACCAGTTCGCGGATCTCCGTGGCCGCGCCCTGGCTGTAGGCCGGCGGCACGAACAGGGTGTCGCCCAGGTTGTTCGCGCCGTAGATCTGCAGGTACACCACATAGTCCGAGGCCGTTTGCTCCGTGGGGATGTTCGGCGGTGGCTGTTGGGACGCCCACGAGTCGATCATGCCCTGGATGTACTGCTGCTGGATGTACTCCGTATGGCCGTTGTAGTCGAAGTGCCACTCCCAATGCCACCAATACGCGATGAAGAACGCCTTGACGCCCTGGAGGAAGTTCATGCGCTGGGACCAGGAGGTCCAGGCGGGATTGAGCGCCAGCACCGTGCTGGACCGCAGCACCAGCAGGCTGTGGTCCAGGTCCGCGGCGTTCTCGTCCACGTGGATGCCCACGAAGAAGCGCACGAGCCCCTTCAGCACCCGGCTTTGCGAGATGCACAGGCGCCAGCCGTCGCCGCTCCAACGGGGCTTCAGCTCCTTGCCGTTGTCGTGCATGGGCCAGTAGAAGGTGTACATGTCCTTCGATACGCCCGCGACCTTTTCCAGCGACACCGCGATGGTGGGCTGCACGTAGTAGTTCGTGTTGTGCCGTACGGCGATGGCCTTGATGACGGGCGAGAAGTCCTCCGCGCGGAAGCCGCTGTATTCGGGGATGGGGCTGCGCGCATCGATGCGCAGGTCGTCCAGCTCCACCTCGAACTCCAGCGGCTCCTCTTCCCACAGGCCGTTGAGGAGGTCGAACCGCAGGCTGAAGAACTTGCTCGCGTTGTCCTGGCCGGTGCGGGTGAAGAAGAGGTAGATGAACTCGCTGGTGCGCTCGGGGAAGAAGACGGTGCAGCCGAAGATGCGCGTGGTGCCGTCCAGGCCGGGGATGGCCTGCCAGTAGCTGTTCTGCGTCAGGTCGGTCTTGTCCCGTGCGTCCACCGTGCACCAGTAGGGCCGGCCGGTGACGCGGCTCTGCGCGAACACGAAGGTGTAGCGGGGCTTGTCGGTGCGCTGCACGCCGCATCCCGTGCTGCGCACGAACACGTCGGCCTCGGCCGAGCACTTCATCTCCAGGTCGGCCACGTCCACCAGGTAGTCGCGGTAGTCGCGGGCCACCGCGCAGGCATCGCCGGGCCCGAAGCGCCGGTTGCCGCGCGTGGCGTCCACCACGGCCTGGAACGCCGGGGTCGGCTCCTTGCGCAGGCTGGGGGCGAGCACGTTCTCCGGGTAGAGGAACACGAACATGGCGGCGCGCCAGTTGGCGTAGCTGCCCATCCACGTCCACGCCTCGTCGAAGTCCTCGCCGCGGTATTCCAGCGTGGGATAATGCGCCAGGATGTCGCCGGTGCGCGTTTTCCAGAGCAGCTGCTGGATCGTCTCGATGGCCGCGGCCACCCGGTTGGTCTTGTAGCAGCAGTTGTTCTCCAGGTCCATCAGCAGCACGTCGCCCAGATTACGGGCGTTGTCGCGCAGCGTCCTGTCCGGTGCACCGCACAGCTGCACCAGGGCATCGCGCAGGTTCGTGATCAGCGCGTCGTCCACCTCGAAGAGGACCTCCTCCCAGGCCTTCGTCACGCTGTCCTCCTGCTCGATGCGGCCGCTCAGCGTGCGCCGCCAGGCCACCAGGTCGCGCTCGACGGCGAGCCAGGGCGTCAGCGGGTGCTCCGGCGTGGGCGGGAAGGTGTCGGTGCCCGTGGGGTTCCGGCGGAAGTGGTCGGGGGAGAGCGTCACCACATCGGCAGGGGCGACGGGCAGGGCTTCCTCCAGGCGGTAGGCGAAGGCCTTGCGCCGCTTCTTCACTTGGGCGAGGATGCGCTTGATGGTGGTCTTCTCCTCGGCGGTGAGCAGGTCGGCCGGGGTCTGCGGTGGCACGGGCAGGATGTCGCGCAAGGCCAGCAGCTGCATGAACTCGGTGGGTGTCAGCTGCAGTTGTGCCAGGCGGGGCCCCATGTCCAGGCCGTTCTCCTCCTGTTCGCGTATCACCGCCAAGCTGGTCTCCACATGGCCGAGGTGGGTCCTGGTCAGCGTGTCCAGTGCGGCGGTGGTGGTCAGGCCGGTCACGTTCACATCGTGCAGCCACCCGCTGTTCCCGTCATTGGGATAGCCCGCGTAGGGGCCGTGCATCTGCACCCAGCGCTGTTTCCACAGGGTGAAGGCGCGGTCCGAGGCCACGGGGTCCTTCAGGTCGCCGGGCCCCAGCAGGTCGGCATCGATGATCGGCGGCGCGCTGTTCTCGGCCAGGGCGGCCGTCCACGCGCGGCGTTCT
>JAFDZF010000028.1 GCA_018267055.1 Bacteroidota bacterium | reverse complement strand
GTTGCCGAGGTGGAAGATGACCCGTTCCATGTGGGCCGCGAAGCTAGCTCGTGCGCTCAACGCAGGCCACGCGCCCGTTCCCGGTCGAGCGCCACGGCCTCGCGCAGCAGCGCGGCGATGTGGTGGATCAGGGATCCGTGATCTTGCACGGGATGTCCAGGTCCTCGCTCATGTAGTAGATGCTGCAGAGGCGGTGGTAGCCGTCCGCGATGATCGTGCGCGGGCCCCGCACCAGCAGGATGGGCGACAGCTTCCGGTGCTCCTTGATCCGCGCGATGTTCTCGCGCACGTGGACGTTGGTCTCCGGGAGGAGCTGCAGCCGGCTGGCCCGGAGGATGTCCTTCGCCTTCTTCACCACCACGTCCTCCTTGCGCAGCCGCCCGACGATCTTCCGGCACGCCGGCTTGTCGAACAGCAGGTCCAGGTAGTCCATGGCGGCCGCGTAGTTGCTCTTCCGGGGCTTCTCGAGCCAGATCGCACGGTTCATCGGTCGCTTCGTTTGTCGAGCCAGTCGTCCAGGGGCTTCAGGGAGGCGTTCACCAGCACCACCATGACGGACGCGCTGACGGCCTCCCAGGTGAACCCGGCCCCGGCCAGGCAGCCGATCGCCGAGCTGCACCAGATGGTCACCGCGGTGGTCAGCCCGTGCACGCTCAGCCCTTCCTTGAAGATGATGCCCGCGCCCAGGAACCCGACGCCGGTGACGACCTGCGCGATGATGCGCGTCACGTCCCCCTGCGGCGGGGTGGCCATGAAGGACAGCAGCACGAAGAGCGCCGCGCCCAGGGCGGCCAGGGCATTGGTGCGCACCCCCGCCATCTTGTGGCGGAGCTGGCGTTCGAGCCCGATCAATGCGCCCGTGAGCAGCGCGATGGAGGCCCGTCCTACGAAGGTCTGCAGTTCCATGCCGGTGGGATGACGCGGAGCGGCAGCCCGTGAAGGAGCGTTCCTCCGCCTCCCAAGTTATCATACGCACCGATGGCCCTGGCGCGCAGAGCGGGAAGTGCGGCGTTGACGGGCGCTCGCAGGCGTATACGTTCCGTTCCTAATGGGGACTAGAACGCTGCGCTCTTGGGCGTGCGCGGGAAGGGGATCACATCGCGGATGTTGCCCATGCCGGTGACGAAGAGCACGAAGCGTTCCAGGCCCAGGCCGAAGCCTGCGTGCGGCACGGTGCCGAAGCGGCGCGTATCGAGGTACCACCACAGCTCCCCCTTCGGCACGTGCATCTCGTCCATGCGCTGCTCCAGCACGTCCAGGCGCTCCTCGCGCTGGCTGCCGCCGATGATCTCGCCGATGCCGGGGAAGAGCACGTCCATGGCCGCCACGGTGGTGCCCTTCTCGCTGTAGCCGAAGTCGCCCGGGCTGTTGACGCGCATGTAGAAGGCCTTGATCCCGGCGGGGTAGCCCGTCACGATCACCGGCTTCTTGAAATGCTTCTCCACCAGGTAGCGCTCGTGCTCGCTCTGCAGGTCCACGCCCCATTCCACGGGGAACTGGAACTGCTTCTTCTGGTAGGGCTTGCTGCGCAGCAGGATGTCGATGGCCTGGTCGTAGGTGATGCGCTCGAAGGGGTTGTCGAGCACGAAGCGCAGGCGGTCGACGAGACCGAGCTCGCTGCGCTGCTCCTTCGGCTTGGTGGCCTCTTCCTCTTTCAGGCGTGCATCCAGGAATTTCAGGTCGTCAAGGCTGTTCCGCAGCACACGGGCGATGAGGTGCTTGCACAGGCCCTCGGCCAGGTCCATGTCGCCGTGCAGGTCCAGGAAGGCGGCCTCGGGCTCGACCATCCAGAACTCCGCGAGGTGGCGGGTGGTGTTGCTGTTCTCCGCGCGGAAGGTGGGGCCGAAGGTGTACACCTTGCCCAGCGCGGTGGCGGCGTTCTCGGCCTGCAACTGGCCGCTCACCGTGAGGCGGGCCTCGGCGCCGAAGAAGTCCTCCTTCCAGTCCACGTCACCGCCTTCGGTGAGGGGCGGGCGCTTCACGTCCAATGTGCTCACGCGGAACATCTCGCCCGCGCCTTCCGCGTCGCTCGCGGTGATGACGGGGCTGTGGAAGTAGCAGTACCCCAGTGAATCGAAATACTCGTGGATGCCGAAGCTCACCTGGTGCCGGATGCGGAAGATGGCGCTGTAAGTGTTGGTGCGGAAGCGCAGGTGCGCGTTCTCGCGCAGGAACTCCAGGCTGTGCTTCTTCGGCTGGATGGGGTAGGCCTCCGCGTCGCTGTCGCCCAATACGGCCACGTCCGCCACTTGCAGCTCCACGCGCTGGCCGCTCCCCTGCGAGGGCACCAGGGTGCCCGTGCACCGCACCGAGGCGCTGGTGGTGAAGCGCGCCCGCGTGGCCGCATCCACCGCGTTCTGGTCGATCACGCACTGCAGGTTGCGGATGGTGCTCCCGTCGTTCAGCGCGATGAAGCGGTCGTTGCGGAAGGTGCGCACCCAGCCGGCCACGGTGATCGTGGTGCCGGTCAGGGCTTCGTCGTCCAGGGCGGACTTGATGGGCGTGATGTCCATGGCTTGGGGCCGCAAAGGAACGAAGGCTTCCCGAGAGCTTCCAGCCCCCGGCCCTGCGCTCCCGCACGCCCTAATGCGCCACCACCACGCGCACGGTGATGTCCTCCCGCTCCCGCAGGCGCACCACGTAGGCGCCGTTCGCGAGCCGGTCGGTCGCCACGTCGGCATGAGCGCCGGCGATGTCCTGCACCAGCGGCGAGGAACGCACCACGCGGCCCAGGGCGTCCAACAGCTCCACCGGTCCCTGGGCCCGGCCCACGATGGTCAGGCGGAAGCCCTCGTTCGCCGGGTTGGGCTGCACGCGCACCGCACCACCGTCCGTCGTCCCGGCGATGCCCGTGCACGTCGACACCTCGAGCGAGTCGGTGGCGGAACAGCCGGCGTTGCTCATCACCGTCACCCAGTACAGGTCGGGGGAATCCACCACGTGCGTCGGGGCGGTGCTGCCGTCCTCCCAGTGGTAGGTGACACCGGTGAGGCCGGGGTCCAGCGTGAACGGCGCGAAGGGGCAGAGCAGCTGGTCGGGGCCCAGGTCCAGTGCCGGGGCGGGCGCGGCGGTGAGGGTCACGGCGTCCGTCGCGTGCGCATGGCAGGCGCTGATCACCTCCACGGAATAGGTGCCGGGGCCGAAGGCCGTGAAGCCGTGCGCCGTGGACCCGTCGTGCCAATGGTAGGTGCAGCCCGCGCAGCTGCCGGCGTCCAGCGGCCACACCTGGCCGGGGCACACCGCCGCATCGGGCCCCAGGTCGACGGCGAAGGCCGCGGTGTCCTCGCGGACCAGGAGCAGCGTGTCGGTATAGGTGCAGCCGTCCAGGTCGGTGATGGTGAGCCACGCCGAGGGCCAGAGGGAGTTGATGGTCATGCTGTCGGTGGAGGCCCCGTTGATCCAGTGGTAGGCCAGCGCATCGACCGGCGGGGCATGCAGCGTGACGGGCACGGGCGGGCCGGGGCAGACGGTGCGATCGGGCCCCAGGCTGAACTGGAAGGTGGAGGGGAAGGAGGTCACCGTGATGGCATCGGTGGCCGTGCATCCGCCGGCGTTCGTCACGGCCACGGTGTACGTGCCGGGCCCGGTGACGTCGAGCGTGCGCTGGTAGCCGAGCGGCTGGCCCGCTCCGTTCTGCCAGGCCCAGTCCACGCCATCGCTGCCCGCGTCCAGCACCAGGTGGCCGGTGGAGCAGATCGCCGTGTCGGGTCCCAGGTCGACGGTGGGCATGCCCACGCGGATGAGCACCGTGTCCGTGCCGGCGATGCCGCAATCATTGTCGTAATGCACCACCAGCGTATCCACGCCCGCCTCCTGCACGTCGAGCGTGAACGTGCGGCCCACCAGGCCCAG
>JAFDZF010000027.1 GCA_018267055.1 Bacteroidota bacterium | reverse complement strand
GTGGACAGCACGCACAAGCCGATGCCCGAGTACCCACTGGATGCCGCCGAGCTGGTCTATCCCGGCGAGGGCGATGTGCTGGTGCACGACCCGCCCGATCCCTTCGCGGTGGCGGAACATCCGCTCCGCGTCGCCTGCATGGACGCCTGCGCCCTGGGCGCCGAGGCCTGCCGGCGCGTGCTGGAGGCCGTACCCGATGCGGGGGCCACGGCACGGGTCCATGCGCTGTGCCAGGCCTGTGCGGACATCTGCACGGTCACCCACGACCTGCTCGCCCGCGCCTGGTCCGAGGGGACCCTCCCGTTCGCCCAGGCGGTATGCGCCCTGTGCGCCCGCACCTGCCGGGCCTGCGCCGGGGCGTGCGCCGCCCATCCCGAGGTGGGGGTCTGCGGCCCGGGCGCGGATGCAGCGCTCGCCTGTGCGGAGGCGTGCGAGGCCGTGGCACGGGCTTGAGAAAAAAGCCCGTACCTCCTTTTTCTTTTCGCCCGATCCGACCCTCTTCCCGACGAGCGACCGGCAATGCCCGACCGCCGCAGCCGCCACAAGAATTAACATCACACCCCTTCCGCGGCGACCTAATTTCAAGCCATGGACGAGCGCGTGGAGGCGGATACCGAACGGATGTTGCGGCGCAACGGCGCCCGGCTGGCCACCGTCCTGGCCGACCTGGCCAATGTGCCTTGTCCACTGACACGATCCGCGCGGATCGTGTTCGAGGACGAGCTGCAGGAGGACCGTTCCGTGGGCCAGTTGCGCCTCCACCTGGAGCGGCTGGAGAAAGCGGTGGACGCCACGCTCACGCGCCAGCGGCAGGCACTGCTCGAACTGCGCAACGAGCTGTCCACCGTGTCCGGGACCACGGACCTGGACATCTTCCGCACCGGCCTGCTGGAGCGCTGAGGCACCGGGCTCAGGGCTCGGCCGGCACCGCCGCACGGGTGGGCCTGGCGATGGCGTAGACCACGCCGCCCAGGGCCACGATGCCCAGGCCGATCGCCGTGTCGCGCCGCGTGGTCCCATCGATCAGCAGGTTCACGCAGAAGGCCAGCGCACAGCCGATGTACAGGAGCGGGATCACCGGATAGCCGAATGCGCGGTAGGGCCGCTCCGCGTGGGGCTCGCGTTTCCGCAGCACGAACAGGCCCGCGATCGTCACCACATAGAAGAGCAATGAGGCGAACGTGGTGTAGTTCAGCAGGGCGTTGTAGCCGCCGCTGAAGCAGAGCAGGCCGGCCCACGCGCACTGCAGCCACAGGGCCCACGAGGGCACGCCGCGCGCGCTCAGCACACCGGCCTGCCGGAAGAACAGGCCGTCCTTCGCCATGGCATAGCAGAGCCGCGGCCCCACGAGCACGTAACCGTTGATGCAGCCGAAGGTGCTCACCATGATCAGCGCGGCCATCGCCCACACGGCCTTGTCGCCCATGATCACCTGGGCGGCGGCCGTGCCCACCCGGTCCGCGGCCGCGTGCTGGATGCCCTCGTTCGGCAGCAGGCACAGGTAGGTGACGTTCGCCAGCACGTACAGCAGCGTGACGATGAAGGTGCCGAAGGCCAGGCTGAGCGGGATGTTGCGCTGCGGCCGCTTGATCTCGCCGGCGATGAAGGTGACGCTGTTCCAGCCGTCGCTGCTGAAGAGCGAGCCCACCATGGCCACGCCGAGCGCGCTCAGCAGCGCGATGCCGGTGAGGGGCGTGACGCCGCCGTCGCTCCCCATGCTGGAAGCCTCCCAGCCCACGCTGAAGTTGCGCGTGAGCTGCCCGCTGCCCAGGCCCACGCTCAGTCCCACGGCGATCAGCGCCAGCACGGCCACCACCTTCGCCAGGGTGAACACGGTGGTGAGCGCCTTCGCGTGCCGCACGCCACGCGCATTGAACCAGCTCAGCACCACGATGGTGGCCACGGCATACACCTGCGCCGCACTGATGTCGACCGACAGCCCCCCCTCGCCCAGGGTGAAGAGGTGCACCAGGACGTTGTCCGGCGACAGCACGGGGAAGAACACGGCGGAGAACTTCGCGAAGGCCACGGCCACCGCGGCCACGATGCCGGAGTTGATCACCGTGAAGAAGGTCCAGCCGTAGAGGAAGCTCGGCAGCTTGCCGAACGCCCGCTGGATGTAGACGTACTGGCCGCCCGCATGCGGCATCATGCCCGCCAGCTCGCCGTAGCTGAGCGCCGCGAGCACCGTGAGCAGGCCCGCCACCACCCAGGCCGTCAGCATCCACGCCGGCGAGCCCAGCCCCCGCAGCATGCCCGCGCTCACGATGAAGATGCCGCTGCCGATCATGGAGCCAGCCACCAGCATCACGGCGTCGAGCAGGCCCAGCGAACGTTTGAAATCGGTCATGGAGAAGGTCCTTGGTGGCCGCCCAATGTAGCCGGATCGCCCGGTCGCCCCCGTGCCCGGTCCCGGCGATAACCCGGACGGGACGGTGGAAAACTGTCCGCACCGGTGCCCGGAGGAGGGGGGTACGCCCCTCTATATTGGCCGAGCTACACGGGGCGTCCATGCATGCATTCCTTGTCCGGCGGCCGGCCGCTCTTCGGCGCCCGCTGCTCCTCTTCTGCGGCCTGCTGCTCTCCGCCGCGGCGTGGGCGCAGAGCTATGCCCTGCGCGGGGTGGTCACCGATGCGACCACCGGCGAAACGATCGTGGGCGCCGTGGTGAAGCTGAAGGACGCCACCGGTGGGGCCATCACCGACATCGACGGCCGCTTCGTGCTGCAGGTGCCCCAGCTGCCCCCGTTCACCCTGGTCGTCACCTACACGGGCTATGCCCCGCAGGAGATCCCCGTGACCAGCCTGGAGGCGGAGGTGAAGGCCCGCCTGGGCGCCGACCAGGTGCTGCTGCAGGAAGCGCAGGTGGTGCGGCAGCGCATCAGCGACAAGCAGAAGCAGGCGCCGCTCACGGTGGAGACGATGGACCTGATCGCCATCAAGGAGGCCGCCAGCGGTGACTTCTACGAAAGCCTCGGGACCCTGAAGGGCGTGGATATGACCGCGGCCAGCTTCGGCTTCAAGGTGATCAACACGCGCGGCTTCAACAGCACCAGCCCCGTGCGCTCGCTGCAGCTGATCGACGGCGTGGACAACCAGAGCCCCGGCCTCAACTTCTCGCTCGGCAACTTCCTCGGCGCAAGCGACCTCGACGTGTTGAAGGTGGACGTGATCGCCGGCGCGAGCACCGCCTATTACGGCCCCGGCGCCTTCAACGGGGTGATCGGCATGACCACGAAGAGCCCGTGGAACTTCCCCGGCCTGAGCGTGAGCCTGAAGGGCGGCGAACGCAACCTGCTGGAAGCCGCCGTGCGCTGGGCCGAGGTGCTGAAGAACAAGGACGGCAAGCCCAAGTGGGCCTACAAGTTGAACGCCTTCGCCCTGCGCGCCGATGACTGGAAGGCCGAGAACTACGACGCCACCAGCGACAGCCCCAAGGGCGTGACCAACCCCGGCCGCTACGATGCCGTGAACATCTACGGCGACGAGGACGTGGCGGTGAACAACAACTACCTGCGCAGCAACAACGACCGCAGCACCTACCCGGGCCTGGGCAAGTTCCTGCGCAACGGCTACAAGGAGACCGACCTGGTGGACTACGGCACCGACAACCTGAAGCTGGGCGGCGCCGTGCACTACCGCATCACCGACAGCCTGGAGGTGATCGCGGCCAGCAACTACAGCCGGGGCAGCACCGTGTACCAGGGCGACAACCGCTACCGCTTGAAGAACGTGCAGTTCTTCCAGCACCGCCTGGAACTGCGGCGCGAAGGCACCTGGTACCTGCGCGGCTACGTGACCCACGAGGACGCCGGCGACACCTACGACATCTACACCACCGCCCTCCGCCTGCAGGACGCCCAAGGCACCACCACCGATTGGAACACGGCCTACAGCACACTGTGGGGGCAATCGCAGTCGGCCTCGTCCTGGATCAGCTCGCAGGTGGTACACCTGCCGGGGTACATCACCGTGAGCCAGGCCGGCGCGCATGGCCTGAACGCAAGCACCTGGCCCGTGTGGCAGGACCAGTACATCCAGGACAACCTGGCGGTGTTCCAAGGTTTCCACCAGCAGGTGATGGACTCGGTGAACCTGCTGAACACGGTGGGGCTGGACCCTTTCTACGTGCCGGGCACCGACCGCTTCAATGCCAAGTTCGACGAGATCACCCACAAGCGCTTCACCGAGGGCGGATCGCTCTTCTACGACAGGAGCGCGCTGGCCCACGCCATGGGCGAGTACGCGTTCAAGCCGGCGTTCGGGACGGTCACCGTGGGCGGCAGCTTCCGCCAGTACCTGCCCAACAGCGCGGGCACCATCTTCCGGGACACCGGCGACGTGAAGATCCGCAATAGCGAGTTCGGCCTCGTGGCCGGCCTGGAGAAGAAGCTGGTCCCCGACCGGCTGACCGCGACGGCCACGCTGCGCATGGACAAGAACCAGAACTTCAAGGCGCTGTTCTCCCCCGCCCTGTCGCTGGTGTACGCGAAGACCCCGGCGCACGTGTGGCGGGCGAGCTTCAGCAGCGCCATCCGCAACCCCACCCTCGCCGACCAATACCTCTACTACAACGTGGGGAGGGCCCTGCTGCTGGGCAACGTGGACGGGCAGTTCGAGGCAGGGCGCGACTCGATGTTCACCGTCGAGAGCTTCAACGTCTACCGCGCCAACGGCCTGCAGCGCAGCTACCTGGACTATTTCAACGTGGACCGGCTCCGGCCCGAGCAGGTGCGGACCATCGAGGTGGGCTACCGCGGAACGCATTGGGAAAGCGTGTACTTCGACGTGAGCGCCTACCACAGCTGGTACACCGACTTCATCGGCTACATCATCGGCCTGCACGCGAAGTTCCTGGGCCCCGGCAGCCTGCCGCCCACCGCCCTGCAGGCCTACCGTGTGGCGGCCAATGCGGCATCGCAGGTGACGACGCAGGGCGTGAACGTGGGCGTCACCTGGTATCGCCCGAAGGCCTCCTGGACGGCCAACTACAGCTACAACCGGCTGACCACCGGCGCGGACGATCCCATCATCCCGGCCTTCAACACCCCGGAGAACAAGTTCAACCTCGGCTTCACCAGCCGTGACCGCAAGCTTCCCTTCACCGAGCGCAAGGTGCTGGGCTATGGCGTGAACTGGAAGTTCGTGGAAGCCTACGTCTTCCAGGGCTCTCCCCAGTTCTCGGGCCGCATCCCCTCCTACGACATGGTGGACGCGCAGGTGAGCGTGCGCTTCCCCGCCATGCACCTCACCGCCAAGCTCGGTGCGAGCAACCTCCTGGGCCTGGTGCCACTGTTCGATCCGCACGTGCCCGACAGCGACCGGATGGACCGCGCGCTGAACAACGACGTCTACCTGGTGTACGGAGGGCCGCGCGTGGGACGCCTGGCCTACCTCCAACTGGTCTACGAGCTCGACAAGCGTTGAACACCCTTAACTTTCCTTCACCAACGATCCCGCCGTCATGAGAACAGCACTCCGCAAGACCCTTCCTCTGCTGGGCCTTTCGCTGGCCCTGGGAGCGCATGCCCAGCGCTACCTGACCGAAGTGTTCACCCCGGCGCAAGTGGCCATCACGCCGGACGTGACCTTCGGCACGAACATCGACTTCCTCACCTCCAACTTCTCGAACCCGGGCGCCTTCGGCCCGGAGCTGGTGGAGCTGCAGACCGCGGTGAGCGGCGGACAGCCCATCCCGCCGGCCTACTTCGACCCCGCGAACAACACCACCGTGGTGAAGGTGACCGACCTGCGCATGGACGTGTACCAGCCCGACCAGGGCGTGGACACGGAGGATGCCCGGCCGGTGTTCGTGTTCGTGCACACCGGCAACCTGCTGCCCCCGCCCGTGAACGGCAGCCCCTGCGGCACCCGCAAGGACAGCAGCGCGGTGGAGGTCTGCAAGCGGATGGCACGCCGCGGTTACGTGGCGGTGAGCATGAGCTACCGCATGGGCTGGAACCCGCTCGGCGCCACCGTGGAGGAGCGCCGGAGCAGCCTGCTCAATGCGGTGTACCGGGCCATCCATGACCTGAAGCAGTGCGTGCGCACTCTGAAGGCCGGCGCCGACGACACGAACCCCTACGCCATCGACCCCGACAAGATCGTGGTGTACGGCGAGGGCACGGGCGGCTACATCACCCTGGCCACGTCCACGCTGGACCGCCCCGAGGAGCTCTACATCGAGAAGTTCCGCCCCGACCCGTTCGACCCCACCGTCAGCTACGTGGACAGCAACCAGGTGGGCAACATCGAGGGCTTCAACGGCGCGCTCTGCCTCTACCGGCCCAATGGCTTCAGCAGCGGCTTCGACTTCTGCGTGAACGCCGGCGGCGCCCTGGCCGACACCAGCTGGCTCGATCCCGGTGACGTGCCGATGGTGGCCTTCCACACGGTCTTCGATCCCTTCGCCCCCTTCACCGAGGGCGTGGTGATCGTGCCCACCACCGGCGAACAGGTGCTTCCCCTCCAGGGCAGCAACCTTTTCATGAAGCTGGTCAATCAGTACGGCAACAACGCGGCTTTCGCCACCCTGCCCGGCGGCGACGTGTACACCGACCGTGCCCGCGCGCTCTACGGCACCACGCAGGTGCACTCGGGCTCCACCGTGAACATCTATACCGGCGTGGAAGGGCTCTTCCCCTTCGTCACCCCCGACTGGCCCGCGCAGATCCCCGGTACCCAGGAGGAAGCCAGCCCCTGGCAGTGGTGGGACCCGAACAGCCCCATCGCCCAGACCGTGGTGATCCCGCCGAACATCACCGCCAACCAGGCCAGCCTCGCCAGCAACCCGAACAGCAGCGGCAACAAGGGCCGCGCGGTGATCGACACCATCATGGGCTACCTCAACCCGCGCATCGTGTGCGCCCTCGACCTCGGCCCCTGCTCGTTGGTGGGCATCGCTGAGAGCGACCCCGTGGCCCAGGGCGTGGACCTCTTCCCCAACCCCGCCCACGACCGCATCACCATCTCCAGCGCCACCTCCACCATCCGCTTCTATGAGCTGCGCGACGTGAACGGCCGCCGCGTGCGCGCCGAGAACGTGGAGAAGGGCAGCTTCACGCTGCCGCGCGGCGACCTGAAGGCGGGCATCTACTTCGTCACCCTCCAGTTCGACCGGGGCACGGTGACCCGCAAGGTGGTGCTCGACTGACGCCTCTCTCTCCCGTGCGAAAGGCCGCCTCCGGGCGGCCTTTCGCGCTTTCCCCCCCTTGCGGTCGGACGATCGGCCGGGGCAGGGCTGCGCGTCCGACCGACCCCGCCGCTCATCCCCAGCCGCCGACCGCCCATCATGAAATAGTACTTTGTGTTGCATAGTACCAACCGAAGCCTATATGTTTGCATCGTCAACTACCAAAAGCACCGCCAGCCATGAACGTGGAGAACACCAAGGCGCAGATGCGCAAAGGCGTGCTGGAATACTGCATCCTCTCGCTGCTGGCCGGTGAGGAGATGTATCCACCGGACGTCATCGGCAAGCTGAAGGACGCGAAGCTGATCGTGGTGGAAGGCACCCTGTATCCCTTGCTCACACGCCTGAAGGACGCGGGCTACCTCACCTACCGCTGGGAGGAGAGCCGCTCGGGGCCGCCGCGCAAGTACTACAAGCTCACCACCGTGGGCCAGAAGTTCCTCAAGGAGCTCGACGAGACCTGGGACGAGCTCGCACAAGCCGTGAAGAAGACCACCCGCAATAACCCCGCACGATGAAAAAGACCTTCACTGCCAACATCAGTGGCACGGTGTTCCACATCGAGGAGGACGCCTACGACCAGCTGCAGCGTTACCTGGCGAACGTCCGCGCGAAGTTCAGCGGCAGCTCCGGCAGCGATGAGATCATGGCCGACATCGAGGCCCGCATCGCCGAGCTCTTCCATGAGCGCCTGCAGGGCCGCCAGGTGGTCACCACCGCGGACGTGGACCACGTGAAGGGTGTGATGGGCCAGCCGGAGGATTTCGAGGGCTCGGACGAGGGTCCCGCGTCATCGGCCGCCGACACCGCCTCGGCCCCCCTCGGCGGCCCGCGGCGCAAGCGCCTGTTCCGCGATCCGGACGACCATTGGGTGGGAGGCGTGATCGGCGGCCTGGCGGCATACTTCAACTTCGATCCGCTGTGGCTGCGCATCGCGTTCGGCGTCTTCCTGGTGCTCGGCTGGGGCGTTCCGGTCGTCGTGTACCTCGTGATGTGGGTGCTGGTGCCCAAAGCCGAGACCCCCGCGGAGCGGCTGGCGATGCGCGGCGAGCCGGTGACGGTGGAGAACATCAAGCGCGTGTTCGACGAGAGTGCCGAGCGCGTGAAGGCCGGTGCACGCCGCGTGGCGGGCGAGGCCGAGGCCCTGGGCGAGAAATGGCGCAGCGGCGCCTACGCGTACCCGGGCCAGCGCACGGCCAGCGGCGCGGAGCGCTTCTTCCGCTCGGCCTTCCAGGTGCTGGGCAAGGTGGTGGGCGTGGCCATCCTGCTCCTGGGCCTCGTGCTGGCCTTCGGCTTCATCACCCTGGCCATCGGCGGGGCCGGGCTCGGCTGGTTCACCACCGACTACAACGGCTCCCTCCACACCCTGCTCGACAGCTGGTTCGTCTCCCCCGACATGGCCTTCTGGTCCTGGGCCGGCCTGAGCGTGCTCTGCCTCGTGCCGGTGGTCGGCCTCCTCCTCGCGGGCTTCCGCCTGCTCTTCGAGATCCCCGTACCGCGCTGGATCGGATGGACGCTCGTACCCCTCTGGTTCGCCAGCATGGTCCTGCTCGCCGTGATGGGCGTGCGCCAGGCCCAGGAGTTCCGGCAGCACGACAAGGTGACCGCGACCGTCGACCTCGCCATGCCCGCCGACCGCATCCTGCACATCGCCGCCGCGCACGACCCCTGGTTCGGCGATTCGCGCTCGCATTACGACGACGACCTGGACATGATCGAGATCGACGGCGAGGTGGTGCGCTGGGGCTATGCCGCCCTGGACGTGCGGGAGAGCCCTGACAGCCTTTTCCACCTGGAGGTGACCCGCAGCGCGCACGGCGTCACGTTCAAGGAAGCCAGCCGCCGCGCGCAGGCCATCACCGCCACGTACACCGTGCAGGACAGCCTGCTCACCCTGTCCCCCGTGTTCACCTCCGGCCGGGCCGACCGGCTGCGGGGCCAGATGGTGCAGTACATCGTGTGGGTGCCGATGGGGGCGGCCGTGCGCTTCGAGCGCGGCACCGCACGCATCATCTACGACATCAAGAACACCACCGACACCTGGGACGGCGACATGGTGGGCCGCACCTGGACGATGACCCCGCAGGGTCTGCAGGGCGGAACGCCATCGGAAGTGAGGGATCCCGCTCCGCCGCCGCAGAAGGGGACCGTACGGATGGACGTGCGGAAGGAAAAGGACGGCCGAAAAAGCACCGTGCGCATCCGCGTGGCGGAGAAGCGGCCGCCGTTCCCGAGCCTGGTGGGCCTGCTGCGCAGCAGCATCGAGGCGTGACGTGGACGCATCACCGGCAGCCTGTCCTCGGACAGGCAGGCGCGACGAGGGGTTACGCCACCGGTACAGCGAACGGCCCTGGACCTACGTCCGGGGCCGTTCCGCGTCCGCTCAGATGCCGCGCACGAGGTTGATCGCCCACGAGGCCGCCACCAGCACGAACGCGAGGGCGGAGGCCCAGCGCGGCCAGCGGGCGCGCAGCAGCCGCGCATAGCGCTCGTCGCCCCGCCACAGGTCGGCGGCCAGGCCCATCACCGCCAGCCCCACGGCCGCGGTGAACGGCACCACCAGGATGTGGTACGACCAGGCCGCCGCGAGATCGCCCCGGAACAGGGCCAGCGTGGCCCGCCCCATGCCGCAGCCCGGGCACGGGATGCCGGTGACCTGCCGGAACGCGCACAGCGAGGAGGGCGCGTCGCCATGGAGCCGGTCGAGCAGCAGCACGAAGGCATAGCCGCCGATGACGACGGCCAGTGCGGCCAGGCTGCGGCGGCGTGCCTCAGACCGCCAGTTGGGCGAAACGGCGGAAGTTGAACTCACGCGTCATGTCCTGGATGAGGAACCAATCCACGATGGTCCAGATGCCGAGGCCACCGCAGGTGAGCAGCTTCGCGATGCCGAGCCCCGTCTCCCCGAGCATGAAGCGGTCGATGCCCAGGCTGCCGATCAGGATCGACACGATGAGGAGCGTGGTGGGGTCCTTGTACTCCACCGACTGGATGATCGGCAGCTTGCCGTCGTCCAGCCGCGCGAGCTGCTCGCGCATCATCATCAGCTTCGCCGGCGGGAACCTGCCGGACATGGAAGCGATGAACATCTCGACCTTGTTCTGGTCCATGGGAAGGGGGATCGGGTGAAGCCAAGCAAGGATAAGGCATGGCGGCCATGCGCGGGCCATCGGGTGCCGGCATCGATGAACAGGATATGAAGATCCCGGCCCCGCAGCGCGGGCTGTGGCCCTGCAGGGTCCGACTATCTTGCGACCCGCCATGGCCCGCTTCCGCAGCTCGCTGTTCTACATCATCACCATCGGCGTGGGCCTCGGGCTCATGTGGTGGATCGCGCAGCAGGGCCTGGCGCTGGACCCGCTGAAGGGGGCCGTGGAGGGCGCCATGTCGGAGAAGACGCCGTGGCAGGTGTTCCTGGACACCTACCACCACAACCTGACCCATCCGCTCGCGATCCTGCTGCTGCAGATCCTCACCATCATCGTCACCGCGCGGGCCTTCGGCTTCGTGTGCCAGAAGGTGGGCCTGCCGACGGTGATCGGCGAGATCGCCGCGGGGATCTTCCTGGGCCCGTCGTTCCTGGCGCAGCAGTTCCCCGCCTACTCGGCGTTCCTCTTCCCCGCACCGTCGCTGGGCAACCTGCAGTTCCTCAGCCAGATCGGTCTCATCCTCTTCATGTTCGTCATCGGCATGGAGCTGAACCTGAACGTGCTGAAGGGCCGCGCGCGCGATGCCGTGGTGGTGAGCCACGCCAGCATCATCCTGCCCTTCACGCTCGGCTTCGCGCTGGCCTATTTCCTCTATGAGAAGTTCGCGCCCGGCGGGGTGCACTTCCTCTCGTTCGCGCTCTTCATCGGCATCTCGATGAGCATCACGGCCTTCCCCGTGCTCGCCCGCATCGTGCAGGAGCGCGGCCTCCACCGCACGAAGCTCGGCGCGCTGGTGATCACCTGCGCGGCCGCGGACGACATCACCGCCTGGTGCCTGCTCGCCGTGGTGATCGCGGTGGTGAAGGCGGGCAGCATCGTGAGCGCGCTCTACACCGTGCTGATGGCCGTGGGCTACGTGTTCATCATGCTGCGGGTGATCCGCCCCTTCCTGCGCCGGCTGGGCGAGGTGTACGCCGACCGCGAGAGCCTGAGCAAGCCCGTGGTGGCCGTGTTCTTCCTGCTGCTGCTGCTCTCCTCCTACGCCACCGAGGTCATCGGCATCCACGCCCTCTTCGGCGCCTTCCTCGCCGGGGTGATCATGCCGCCGAACATGAAGTTCCGCTCCATCTTCATCGAGAAGGTGGAGGACGTGGCCATCGTGCTGCTGCTGCCGCTGTTCTTCGTGTTCACCGGCCTGCGCACGCAGATCGGCCTGCTGGACAACGTGGGGCTGTGGAAGGTGTGCTTCGCCATCGTGGCGGTGGCCGTCACCGGCAAGTTCATCGGCAGCGCGCTGGCGGCCCGCTTCGTGGGGCAGAGCTGGCGCGAGAGCCTGATGGTGGGGGCGCTGATGAACACGCGCGGCCTGATGGAGCTCATCGTGCTCAACATCGGCTACGACCTGGGCGTGCTCACCCCGGAGATCTTCGCCATGCTGGTGATCATGGCCCTCGTCACCACCTTCATGACCGGCCCCTCGCTGAGCCTGATCGACCGGCTCCTGCCCGCGAAGAGGACGCGGACGGAGCAGGAGGCCGTGCAGGAGGCGCGCCGGTTCAAGGTGCTGGTGCCCTTCAGCGACCCCGACCGCGGGCGCAACATGGTGCGCGTGGCCCACGCGTTCATCGCCCGCAACGAGAACGCCAGCATCACCGCGCTGCACTTCTCGCCCAGCAGCGAGCTGAACGAGTTCACCCTGGCGGAGCGCGAGACGCAGAGCTTCCGCCCCATCCGCAAGGAGATGCGCCGCCAGCCGATGGCCGTGGACACGGTGTTCCAGGTGAGCAGCGACATCGAAAAGGACGTGGTGAACACGCTCAACACCGGCGGCTTCGACCTGGCGATCGTCGGCGCCGGGCGCAGCATCTACGAGGGCACGCTGCTGGGGCGCATCGTGGGCGTCACCAGCCGCATCATCAACCCCGAGCGCCTCATCGACACCATCACCGGCAAGGAGCCGCTCTTCGAGCAGACCGACCTCGACGACCGCATCCGCCAGCTCCTCCGCGAAACGCGCCTCCCCCTGGGCATCTACCTGGAGAAGGGCTTCGAGCGCCTCGAGCGCGTGGTAGTGCCCCTCTTCTCCCTCGCGGACAGCGCCCTCCTCACCTACGTGCAGAAGCTGGCGCACAACCAGCGTGCCCGGGTGATCGTGATCGACGCGGCCGACGTGTTCCACCAGAGCCCCGAGCTGCTCGCCACCTTCGAGGCCATGCAGGCCGCCGCACCCGACCTGCTGGAGCTGAAGCGCAGCACCACCATCGATCCCGAGCGCATCAGCGACCAGGACCTGCTGCTCATCAGCCTGGACAGCTGGCGCCGCGCCGTGGCGCAACGCAGCCCCTGGCTGCCCGCCGCGCCGTCGATGCTGATCATGCGCACGTAAGGGCCGGACCGCACCCAAGAAGCCGCGCTTCGTACGACCTTCGCACCCGTCGACGGACCGACCGGTCGATGCACCCCCATGAGCAAAGCCAGCAAGATCAAGGACTTCGACCCGAACAGCCCGGGCGATGCCGACGCGAACATCTACGGCCTGCCCTTCACCCCGGAGGAAAGCGACCTCGTGCTGGTGCCCGTGCCCTGGGAGGTGACCACCAGCTATGGCGGCGGCACGTCGCGCGGGCCCGGGGCCATCTTCGACGCGTCGTTCCAGGTGGACCTCTTCCACCCGGAGTTCCCCGACCTGTGGAAGCGCGGCATCGCGATGGACGAGCCGCCCAAGGCGCTCATCGAGCAGAGCGATGCGCTGAAGAAGCAGGCCAAGGCCGTGATCGACGGCCTGGCCCACGGCGGCAAGAAGCACCATGCCCGCACGCGCAAGGCGCTGGAACTGGTGAACGCGGAGTGCGCGGTGATGAACGAATGGGTGGAGCAGCGCACCGGCCACTGGCTGGACCAGGGCAAATTGGTGGGCCTGGTGGGCGGCGACCACAGCACCCCGCTCGGCTTCTTCCACGCCCAGGCCAAGCGGCACAAGCGGTTCGGCATCCTGCACCTCGACGCGCACCTGGACCTGCGCCGGGCCTATGAAGGCTTCACCTTCAGCCACGCGAGCATCATGTACAACGCGCTGCGGTCGAAGGCCGTGACGACGCTGGTGTCCGTGGGCATCCGCGACTTCTGCGAGGAGGAGGCGCGCGTGTTCAAGGACGAGAAGATGCGGGTGCGCCTGCACCGGAGCGCCGAGCTGCGCCGCCAGCAGTACGAAGGCAGCACCTGGAAGCAGCAGTGCGACCACATCATCGACCAGCTGCCCGAGAAGGTGCACATCAGCTTCGACATCGATGCGCTGGACCCCACGCTGTGCCCGCACACCGGCACCCCCGTGCCCGGCGGCCTCGCGTTCGAGGAGGCCACCTACCTGCTGTCGCGGCTGGCCGCCAGCGGCCGCACCATCATCGGCTTCGACCTCGTGGAGGTGTCACCGGGCAAGCACGACGACTGGGACGGCAATGTGGGCGCACGCATGCTCTGGCACCTCTGCGGCGTGCTCGCGAAAGCGGGACGCTGAAAGCGGTCCGCCGCTCAGGACGTGCCCACCTCCAGGGCGTGGCCGCAGCGGTGGCAGTACTTCGCCACCGCCACGTGGCCCGTGGCCCCGCAGTCCGGGCATGCCCGCTGCCCCGCATTGCGCGCCTGGCGCCCCAGCTCGACGGTGACGATCCCCGTGGGGATGGCGATGATGGCGTAGCCGAGGATCATGATGATGGACGCGAACACCTGGCCCAGCCAGGTCACGGGCGCGATATCCCCATAGCCCACGGTGGTGAGGGTGACGATGGCCCAGTAGATGCTGCGCGGGATGCTGGTGAACCCGGCCTCCCGCGGCTCGATGACATAGATGATGGCCCCGAACACCGTGACCAGCGCGAGCACGGCCAGCATGAACACGATGATGCGATGGCGGCTCGCGAGCAGCGCCAGCAGCAGCAGCCGGGCCTCGTGCACGTACGTGCCCATGTCCATGATGCGGAACACGCGGGTGAGCCGCAGTGCGCGCACCACCAGCAGCGACTGGCTCCCGGGCACGAACACGCTCAGGTAGGTGGGCACGATGGCCAGCAGGTCCAGCACCCCATAGAAACTGAGGACATAGCGCCAGGGCCGCGGGGCCGTCCAGACGCGGAGCGCATACTCCACCGTGAACAGGACGGTGATGGTCCACTCCACGATGCGCAGCGGAAGGCCGAAGCGCGCGTCGATCCGCTGCACGCTCTCCGCCATCACGCAGGCGATGCTGATCACGATCACCCACAGCAACCAGAGATCGAAGCGCCGGCCGGCCGGCGTGTCCGAATCGAAGATGATGCGCCGCAGCTTCAGCCGCGTGTCCGAGGTGGGCCTGATCGCCATCCGACGAACGTACGCCTCGCACCAGCGGTGCCCGGACAGAGGGGCGGCCCCTTTTCAACCGGGTTCTTCACGCGCCGCCGCTGGCGGGCCGTGGGAAGGCGATGCTCCTCCAGGACCGCTGACGGCCGCAGCCGTACTTTTGTCCGGCCATGGCCGACCTGCCCGCCCGCGACCATCTGCTGCTGTTCGACGGCGTGTGCAACCTCTGCACCGGCGTGGTGCAGTTCGTGATCAAGCACGACAAGGCCGCCCGGTTCTCCTTCGCCTCCTTGCAGGGGCCCGTCGGGGAAGCGTTCCTCCGGAAGAACCGGATGCCGACCGACACGTACGCCTCGTTCGTCTACTTGCGCAAGGGCAAGGTCCTTTCCCGCAGCGATGCCGCCCTGTACATCGCGCGCGACCTGGGTTCCATCTGGGCGCTGGCCTATGCCTTCATCCTCGTGCCGCGCTTCATCCGCGACGCCGTGTACGACCTGGTGGCCCGGCATCGCTACAAGTGGTTCGGCCGTGCGGACACCTGCATGCTGCCGACCCCCGAGCTGAAAGCGCGTTTCGTGGCCTGAGGAGGTCACGGCAGCTGCTGGGAACGGATGGCCGTGGGCAAGGCCCCGCCGACGCTCACCAGGATGGGATCGCGATCGTTCCCCGCACCGGTGTACTTCACCGTGCCGTCCATGTTCACGTCCTCCACGCGGTACTGCCCGCTGAGCGTGCCGGTGGGAATGGACCCGCCGATGGCCACCAGCACGGGGTCGCGGTCGTTGCCTGCACCGGTGTAGGCGATCACGTTGTTGCCGTTCACGTTGCCCGCCCACAGCGTGCGCTGGGTGCCCACGCTGCGCCGCGCATCGG
>JAFDZF010000026.1 GCA_018267055.1 Bacteroidota bacterium | reverse complement strand
CTTCTCCTTCTTCGGGAAGAGCTTCTGGAAGAAGGTCTTGTCCTTCTCCTTCTTGCGGCCGGGCGGGTCCTTGCGTTCCGTGGGCGTCGTCGCCTCCTCCTTCGGGGGGAAGAGGTTCCGGAAGAAGTCCTCGATGCCCGTGCGTCGGGGCGCGCAGGCCAGGTCCACGTCGTAGTCGTCGAGCCAGCTGAAGGGCAGGAGGTAGCGTTTGCGCAGCGAGGGCGAGCGCTCCATGTCGGCCAGTGCGCCGCCGATGATGGGCAGGGCCAGCTGCGCGCCGGTGCCGAGCTTGCTGCTGAAGTGGACCTCCGGGTCGCGGGCGCCCACCCAGGTGCCCATCACGAGGCCGGGCGTGTAGCACACGAACCACGCGTCGCTGTAGTCCTGCGAGGTGCCGGTCTTGCCTGCGAGCGGGCTGCGCACGCCGAACCGGCTGCGGAGGGCCGCGCCCGTGCCGCTGTCCACCGCGCGTTGCAGCATGGTGGTGATGGTGGCCGCCACCGCGGGGTCCAGCGCGTGGGCGCCCCGTGTGGCGCGGGCCTGGTAGAGCAGCTTCCCGTCGGCGTCGGTGATGCGCTCGATCAGCTGGGGCGTCACCAGGTCCCCGCGCATCGCGAACGCCCCGTAGGCCCGCACGATCTCCTTCAGCGAGATGTCCGCCGCGCCCAGGGCCAATGCCGGCTTGTCCACGCGGTCCGTGGGCAGCCCGAGCGCGCGGAAGGTCTGTTCCAGCGTGTCCACGCCCGTGCGGAAATAGAGGTCCACCGTGGGCAGGTTCATCGAATGCGCCAGCGCGTACCACATGGCCACCTGGCCGCCCGTGGAGTCGCGGTCGAAGTTCTCCGGCGCCCACCCGTCGTACTCCGGGTACGTCCTGGACCTGTTGTCCAGGTAGGTGCAGGGCTCCAGCCCGGTGCGCAGCCCGGCCGCATAGATGATCGGTTTCACGGTGGAGGCGATGGGGCGGTGCGCGCCCACCTGGTCGAAGGGCAGCAGGCGGTGGTCGTTGCCGCCCACCCAGGCGCGCACCTTGCCGCTGGACGGCTCCATCATCAGCACGGCGGCGTTCAATAGGCGGTGGTAGTGCCAGAGGCTGTCGCGGTAGCTGAGGGTGTCGGCGGGGCGGTCGTCCCATTGGAACACCTCGCGCAGGGCCTTCGTGTCCTTCTTCCAGGCCTTGCCGGCATTGCGCGACATCCGCTTCTCCCAGATGGTGCGGGCCTTGCGCCCCTTGAGCTCGCGGTCCAGCTTGGGCTGCATCTGCATCAGCTGCGCGCGTGCGGAGCGGAGGGCGGCCTGCTGCAGCGCCGTGTCCAGCGTGGTCTGGATCCGCAGGCCGTCCTTCTCGATGTCGTAGGTGCGCCCATCCTTCCGGGCCAGGTCGCCGAGGATGGTGCGCGCTTCCTTCTCCACCTGCGCGGTGAAATAGCCGTAGGCGTCGAGCGCGTCGAGCCCGGTGTAGCGGATGCGGAGCGGGAGCGCCTGCAGGCTGTCCTTCTGGGCCCCGGTGAGGTAGCCGCGCGCGGCCATCAGCGCCAGCACCTGGTCGCGGCGGCCCCGGGCGTCCTGCGGGTGCAGGCGGGGGTTGTAGGCGGTATTGGCCTTCAGCATGCCCACGAGCACGGCGGCCTCCTCCGTGCGCAGCTGCGGCGTGCGCTTGCTGAAGAAGCGCTGCGCGGCCGCCTCCACGCCGTACAGGTTCTCGCCGAAAGGCACCGAGTTGAGGTAGAGCGTGAGCACGTCCTCCTTGGCGTACACCTGCTCCAGGCGCTGCGCCACCAGCGCCTCCTTGACCTTGTTCACCGGCACGGTGAGCAGGCCGTGGCGCTCACGGCCATAGAGGTTCTTGATGATCTGCTGCGAGATGGTGCTGCCGCCGCCGCCGCTGCGGTCGCGCCCGATGATCGTGCGGAGGAACACGCGCACGTAGCTCCAGGCGTCCACGCCCTCGTGGGAGAAGAAGCGCTGGTCCTCCGTGGCCACCAGGGCGTCGATCAGCGGCTTGGGCAGGTCGGCGTAGCGGACGTTGGTGCGGTCCTTCGCGAACACCTTCCCGATCACGGCCCCGTCCGAAGCGAGCACGAGCGTGGCCTGCTCATTGCGCAGCTCGGCCAGCTCCGCGGTCGTCGGCAGCCGGCCGAACACGCCGTTGCGCACCAGGGCGATCAGCATGAACACGCCGATGACCAGTGCGGCCAGGCCGATCAGCGCGAGCTTGAGGAACAGCCGCTTGCGGGAGGGTGCCTGCTTCTTCGCCATGCCGTGCGGCAAGGATAACGGTGGAGGAACGGACCAGCGTACGAACAGCGGCGTACGCGCCTCGGTTCATTTTGTTCGTCCGCCGCAGGAGCAGCGCATGGTCCCGGTGCCCATGGGCACCGGCGATCACTCTTCCGGCCCCAGCATCCAGTCCTGGTACAGCAGGTCCTTCTCGTAGGGGTAGCGCTCCAGGTGGATCGTCTTCACGCGCTCGTAGACCAGCTTGCGCAGCGCGTCGATGTTGTCCTTGCGCACGGCGGAGATGAAGATGCATTCCTCGTCGCCCATGCGCGCCATCCAGGTGCGTTCCAGCTCCTCCAGCGTGTACTGGTCCTCGCGCTTGGGCGCCAGGTCGTGCGGGTCGTGCGGTGCGGGGCGGTAGGCGTCCACCTTGTTGAACACCACGATGGTGGGCTTGCCGCCGGCGCCGATCTCCTGCAGGGTGGCCTTCACCGTGTTGTACTGCTCCTCGAAGTTGTGGTGGCTGATGTCCACCACGTGCAGCAGCAGGTCGGCCTCGCGCGTCTCGTCCAGCGTGCTCTTGAAGCTCTCGATCAACTGGTGGGGCAGCTTGCGGATGAAGCCCACGGTATCGCTCAGCAGGAAGGGCAGGTTGCCCAGCACCACTTTGCGCACCGTGGTGTCCAGCGTGGCGAAGAGCTTGTTCTCGGCGAACACGTCGCTCTTGCTCAGCACGTTCATCAGCGTGCTCTTGCCCACGTTGGTGTAGCCCACCAGGGCCACGCGCGTCAGCTTGCCGCGGTTGCTGCGCTGCGTCATCTTCTGCCGGTCGATGTCGCGCAGCTGGCCCTTGAGGAAGGCGATGCGGTCGCGCACGAGGCGGCGGTCGGTCTCGATCTCCTTCTCGCCCGCCCCGCCGCGGGTGCCGGTGCCGCCGCGCTGGCGCTCCAGGTGCGTCCACAGCTTGGTGAGGCGCGGCAGCATGTACTCGTACTGGGCCAGCTCCACCTGGGTCTTGGCGTGGGCGGTGCGGGCGCGGCGGGCGAAGATGTCCAGGATCAGGCGCGGGCGGTCCAGCACGGGGCGGCCCAGCTCCTTCTCGATGTTGCGCTGCTGCGCGGGCGTCAGCTCGTCGTCGAAGATCACGCAGCACTCCGGCGCGTGCGCCTCGATCCAGGCCTTGGCCTCGGCCATCTTGCCGGAGCCGATGTAGGTGCGGCCGTCGGGCTTGTGCAGGCGCTGGGTGAAGCGCTTCACGCTCACGATCTCCGCCGTGCTCGCCAGGAACTCCAGCTCGTCCAGGTATTCCTTCACCTGGTCCACGTCCTGCTGGTCGGTGATCAGGCCGATGAGCACGGCCGTCTCCGCCTTCACCGCGGTGTCCTGCGGGTCGATCATTCGGCGGCGTGCAAGGTCCGGGCGTAGTCCACCACCTGCTCGATCTCGGCGGCCGACAGCACCTTGGCATAGGCCATCATGCCGCCCTTGCCGTGGGTCACGATGGCGATCATCTCCTCCCGCGTCAGCGTGCTCCGGGTCAGGTCCTTGGCCCCGCTGAGGCCGAGGTCGCCCTTGCGGCCGTGGCAGAGGGCGCATTGCGCGTTGAACATGACCTCGCCGGGCTTCATGGGCGCGGGAGGCTCCGTGGACGGTGGGGAGGAGGCCCCGCACGCGGCGAGGAGCGCGGCGCAGCAGGCGATGGGCAGGAGGCGGCGCATCACAGCCAGCCGCGGGCGGCCCCCATTTCGGTGAAGGGCCACGGCGTGGCCCACAGCATCAGCAGCAGGGCGATCAGGTAGAACACCGCCACGCGCAGCTGCTTGCCCGGCTCCGTCTTGGCGCGCTTGCTCGCCATCCGCCCGATGGTGACCAGGGCGATGGCGATCACCATGGTGCCCACGTGCTCGAACTTCCAGAACCGCATCTCGTCCGTGGGGCGCACGGCGAAGCTCTCCCAGCGCAGTGCGTACAGGCTGATGCCCACCACCAGCTGCACGTGGCAGAGCACCATGGCCAGCACCGACAGCGAGCGCTCCCACACGATGATGGGCGACCTGCGCAGGTAGCCGCGCAGCGCGGCGAAGCCGGCGATGGCCACCGACAGCAGGACGCCCCAGCGGAGCAGGCTGTGGAAGAACTCGACGACGGAGGAGAAGTCGCTCATGGCGGTCGGGCTTGGGATGGACGGCGTCAAAAGTAGCCTGTGGGTATCAACGGCGAAGGCCGGGCATCCGCCTTCGGAAGCGGGTCTATCTTGGCCGCCGTCCCATGACGCGTACGGATGTCCGCCGTTTGTTGCCCGGCCTCATGCTGGCGGCGGCCTTTGCGGCCCCGGCCCGGGCCCAGGAGAACGTGCCGGTGAACGGCCCGCACGACCGGACCGAGGTGGCCACGGCCTTCATCCACGCGGTGGTGCACGTATCGCCGGAGCGGACCCTGCGCGATGCCACGGTGGTGGTCCGGGGCGGGCGCATCGTGGACGTGGGCGCGCGGGCCGACGTGCCGAAAGGCGCCATCGTGACCGACCTGCACGGCCTGCACATCTGGCCGGGCCTCATCGAGCCGTTCAGCGACCTCGGCATCCCGCCGCTGGGCCGCCGGGGGGACGAGCCGCCGGACGGGGCGCACTACTGGGACCGTGCCATCGCCGCGGCCACGGACGCTGCCGCCCTGTACCGGCCCGACGAGGCGCGCGCCGCGAAGCTGCGCGCCGAAGGCTTCACCACCGCCGTCGTCCAGCGGATGGACGGCATCGCCCGCGGCACGGGCTGCGCCGTGGAGCTGGCCGGCCGCAACGCGCGGCGCGACATGCTCGCACCGCGGGCCTCGGCCAACTTCGCGTTCCGCAAGGGCACCTCGCCCGACGAGTACCCCGGCTCGCTCATGGGCAGCATCGCGCTGCTGCGGCAGGCCCTGTACGATGCGCGCTGGTACGCCGCCGAAGGGCACAAGGCGCAGAGCGACGTGGACCTGCAGGCGCTGAACGACCAGCTTTCGCTGCCGCTCGTGTTCGAGGCCGACGACCGGGAGGACGTGCTGCGCGTGGCGCGCATCGGCCGCGAGTTCGGGCTCTCGTTCATCGTGAAGGGCGGGGGCGATGAGTACGCGCGGCTGGGCGACATCCTGGCCACGGGCCAGCCGCTCATCATCCCGCTGGCCCTGCCCGCGGCCTACGACGTGGAGGACCCCTTCGACGCCCTGGAAGTGCCGCTCAGCGACCTCAAGCATTGGGAGCTGGCCGGCTCGAACGCGGCGCGCATCGCCGATGGGAAGGGCGTGTTCGCGTTCACCACCCAGGGCCTGAAGGAGGCCGATGATATGTGGGAGGCGCTGCGCCGGATGGTGCGCTGCGGCCTTGATTCCGCCACGGCCATCGCGGCGCTCACCACGGTGCCCGCGAAGCTGTTCCGGCTGGACGACCGCATCGGCCGCCTGGAGCCGGGCATGCGCGCCGACCTGGTGATCTCCTCGGCGCACCTGCTCGATCCGAAGAACATCATCCACGAGACCTGGGTGGCCGGCGAGCGCTTCGTGCACAAGCCCTATGATGGTCTGGACCCGCGCGGCACTTTCGACCTCAACCTGCGCAGCAGCGTGCTGCGGCTGGTGGTGAAGGGCACGGCGGACGAGCCCGACGCGGTGGTGCGGCGGCTCGCCGGCGACACGGCCTCGGTGAAGGCGGCGGTCACCGTGAACGGGCCGGTGGTCTCGCTCTGGTTCGACGGGAGCCGGCTGGGCTATGGCGGGCCCGTGCGGCTCAACGGCACCATCCATGACCGCGGTGGCATCTGGGACGGCCAGGGACAGCTGCCGGGGGACGAATGGATCCCCTGGAGCGCGGTGAAGCAGCGCGGCAACGGCGGGAAGGAGCGCGGCACCAATGGCCGCCCGGTGCTGGACAGCCTTTGGGCGGCGCCCCTGGGCGAGGTCTGGTACCCGCTGAACGGCTATGGGAAGCCGATGCTCACCGACAGCGAGACGGTGATCTTCCGCCACGCCACGGTGTGGACGAACGGGCCGGAAGGCATCCTGCGCGATGCGGACGTGTGCCTTCACCGGGGCCGCATCCTGGCCGTGGGCAAGGGGTTGGACAAGGCGGTGCTCTTCCCGCGGTCGCGCGGACCGGTCACCGAGATCGACGCCACGGGTAAGCACCTCACCTGCGGCATCATCGATGAGCACGCGCACATCGGCATCGCGCGTGGCGTGAACGAAGGCACGCAGGCCGTCACCAGCGAGGTGCGCATCGGCGACGTCATCGACCCCGACGACATCGACCTGTACCGCGCCCTGGCGGGCGGCGTCACGGCGGTGCAGCAGCTGCACGGCTCCGCGAACCCCATCGGGGGCCAGAGCGCGCTGATCAAGCTGCGCTGGGGCCGCAGCGCCGAGGCGATGCGCATCGCGGGGGCGCAGGGCTTCATCAAGTTCGCCCTCGGCGAGAACGTGAAGCGCAGCCATTGGGGCGATGGGCGCCGCTTCCCCCGCACGCGCATGGGGGTGGAGCAGGTGTTCGCCGACGCCTTCCTCCGGGCGAAGGACTACGCGGCCGCGTGGAAGCGGTACGACGAGCGGAAGCCCAAGGACAAGGCCGCGGCCGTGCCGCCGCGCCGCGACCTGGAGCTGGACGCGCTGGCCGAGGTGCTCGCCGGCACCCGCTCCATCACCTGCCACAGCTATGTGCAGAGCGAGATCCTCATGCTGATCCACCTGGCCGACAGCCTGGGCTTCAAGGTGAACACGTTCACGCACGTGCTGGAAGGGTACAAGGTGGCGCGGCAGCTCCGCGCGCATGGCGCCACGGCGAGCACCTTCAGCGACTGGTGGGCCTACAAGTATGAAGTGAACGACGCCACGCCGTACAACGCGGCGATCCTCACCGAGCAAGGCGTGAACACCTGCATCAACAGCGACGACCCCGAGATGGGTCGGCGCCTGAACCAGGAAGCCGCCAAGGGGATGAAGTACGGCGGCATGCGGGCGGAGGACGCCTGGAAGATGGTGACGCTGAACCCCGCGAAGGCCCTGCACCTCGACGGCCGCATGGGCAGCGTGGAAGCGGGCAAGGACGCCGATGTGGTGCTGTGGAGCGCCGATCCCTTGAGCATCGCGGCCAGGGTCGAGCTCGCCTTCGTGGACGGCGTGCGCTGCTACGATGCGCAGCAGGACGTGAAGCAGCATGCCGTGGTGCAGGCGGAGCGCGCCCGCATCGTGGCGAAGATGCTGGCCGCGAAGAAGGCGGGCGCGGCCACGCGCAAGGTGGTGGCGAAGGAGCGCGGCCACTGGACCTGTGAGACCATCGGGGAACGGCCATGAACGCACGGGTCCTGCTCCTCTTCGTGCTGTGCGCGCTCGGCGCCTCGCCGCTCCGGGCGCAGCGGCCCTCGCCGGGCCCGCCCCAGACGCGCTCCATCCTGGTGAAGGGCGGCACGGTGCATGTGGGCGACGGCCGCACGTTCGATGAGGGCGCCGTGGGCTTCCGCGGCGGGCGGATCGACTACGTGGGCTATGCCTACGGCGTGAAGGCCGCCTACGACACGGTGATCGACATCGCGGGCAAGCACGTCTACCCCGGCTTCATCCTGCCCGATGCCACGCTGGGCCTGCACGAGATCGACCTGGTGGGCGCCACCGCCGACGAGGAGGAGATCGGCGAGCTGGAGCCGGAGGTGCGGGCGATCGCGGCCTACAACGCGGATTCCAAGGTGATCGCCACCGTGCGGGCCAACGGGGTGCTGCTGGCGCAGGTGGTCCCGCGCGGCAACATCCTCAGCGGCACCAGCGCCATCGTGCGGTTCGATGCGTGGGACCCCGACGATGCCGCCGTGCGAACGGGCGACGGCGTGCACCTCGACTGGCCCGGCGCCTACGCAGGGTCCCGGACGGCGGACGACGGGGACGACCCCGTGCGGAAGGCGCGCGTGAAGCAGCTGGAGCGCATCCGCCGCTTCTTCCAGCGGGCGAAGGCCTATGCCGCGGGCCCGAAGGACCAGGAGGTGGACCTGCGGCTGGACGCGATGCGCGGCCTGTTCAACGGCACGCGGACCCTCTTCGTGCATGCCGACCGGGTGCGCGAGATCCAGGAATCGGTGCTGTTCGCGCGGGAGATGGGCGTGGTGCGCACGGTGATCGTGGGCGGCTACGACGCATGGCGCGTGGCGGACCTGCTGCGCGAGAAGAAGGTGGACGTGGTGCTCCCGCGGCTGCACAGCCTGCCGCTGCGCGCGGACGACGACGTGGACCTGCCTTACCGCCTGCCCGCCCTGCTGAAGGAGCGCGGCGTGCGGTTCTGCCTGGGCATGGCCGGCGACATGGAGCGGCCGGTATCGCGCAACCTCGGCTTCGTGGCGGGCACCGCCAGCGCGTACGGCCTCACCCGCGAGGAGGCCCTGCGGGCCATCACCCTCGATGCGGCCGCGGTGCTCGGCATCGACGCCGACTACGGCAGCCTGGAGCCGGGCAAGTCCGCCACGCTCTTCGTCTCCGCCGGCGACGCCCTGGACATGTCCGGCAACCGCGTGGAGCAGGCCTACATCGATGGCCGGCGGCTGACGCTGGACGACCACCAGAAGCAGCTCTACCGGCAGTACGAGCAACGTTACCGCGGGCGCTGAGGGCGGCGGACCGTGAACAGCGGCCTGCTCGAAAGGGGCCGGGGCCCCGGCCGCAACGGAGCGGGGCGCCGCTACCTTCGTCCCCCGTGAACGAGCTGTTGCCCCTGATGGACCCGGCCATCGCGGCCGCCTTCGCGGCCGGCCGCGAGATCATGGCGGTCCACGGCACGGGCGTGGAGGTGACGCACAAGGCCGACCGGTCGCCGCTCACCGAGGCCGATACCCGTGCGCACCGCGCCATCAACGAGGGGCTTGCCGCCACGTCGATCCCCGTGCTGAGCGAAGAGGGGCGGGACGTGCCCGTGGCGGAGCGGCAGGCCTGGGGCCGTTACTGGCTGGTGGACCCGCTGGACGGCACCAAGGAGTTCCTGCGCAAGGGCGACGACTTCACGGTGAACATCGCGCTGATGGCCCCGCGGGGCGCCCGCGTGCCCGCAGGCGGCGAGGACCCGCTGGGCACGCACGCGCCGGTGGCCGGTGTGCTGTACGTGCCGGCGCGCGACCGGCTCTACTTCGCCTGGCAGGGCGGCGGCGCGTACCGGCTGGAGCGGGCGGCAACCTTCGCCGGAAGGCCCGCGTATGAACTCGCCGCCCTGGCCCAGCGCCTGCCCATGCCCCGTTCCCACGAAGCCTTCACCATCGTCGCCAGCCGCTCCCACGCGTCGCCGGAGACCGAGGCCTTCATCCGCCGGATGCGTGAACAGCACGCCACGGTGGAGCTGGTGAGCATGGGCAGCGCCCTGAAGATCTGCCTGGTGGCCGAAGGGGCCGCCGACGTCTACCCGCGCTATGCGCCCACCATGGAGTGGGACACCGCGGCCGGGCAGGCCATCGCGCAGGAGGCCGGTCACGACCTCATCGATGTGACCACCGACGCCCCGCTGCGTTACAACAAGCACGAACTGGTGAACCCCTGGTTCATCGTCCAATAGAACACACGACCATCACACACATGGCGAAGAAGAACGGAAAGCAGGCCAAAGGCAAGGGCGGGAAGCGGAAAGTGGCCCTCATCACCGGCGTCACCGGCCAGGACGGGGCGTACCTGAGCGAGCTGCTGCTGGACAAGGGCTACGAGGTGCACGGCATCAAGCGCCGCAGCTCGCTCTTCAACACCGACCGCATCGACCACCTCTACCACGACACGCACGAGAAGGGCCGCCCGTTCCACCTGCACTACGGCGACCTCACCGACAGCGTCACCTGCCTCCGCCTGGTGCAGCAGATCCAGCCGGACGAGATCTACAACCTCGCCGCGCAGAGCCACGTGGCGGTGAGCTTCGAGCTGCCCGAATACACGGCCAATGCCGACGCCATCGGCACGCTGCGCTTCCTGGAGGCCATCCGCACCTGCGGCCTCACGCACAAGACCAAGTTCTACCAGGCCTCCACCAGCGAGCTCTACGGCGGCGTGCGGGCGCACGCGCAGAACGAGGAGACGCCCTTCCACCCGCGCAGCCCCTACGGCGTGGCCAAGCTCTACGGCTTCTGGATCACCAGGAACTACCGCGAGAGCTACGGCATGTTCGCCTGCAACGGCATCCTCTTCAACCACGAGAGCCCGCTGCGCGGCGAGACCTTCGTGACGCGCAAGATCACGCGCGCCGTGGCGAAGATCAAGCTGGGCCTGCAGGACACCCTCTACCTCGGCAACCTCGACGCCAAGCGCGACTGGGGTCATGCGAAGGACTACGTGGAAGGCATGTGGCGCATGCTGCAGGCCGACAAGCCGGACGATTTCGTGCTGGCCACGGGCAAGACCTACACCGTGCGACACTTCATCGACCTGGCCTTCGGCGAAGTGGGCATCAAGCTCGAATGGAAGGGCAAGGGCGAGAAGGAGAAGGGCATCGACCGGAAGACCGGGAAGACGCTCGTGGCGATCGACAAGCGCTACTACCGTCCCGCCGAGGTGGACCACCTGGAGGGCGATCCCACCAAGGCGCGCAAAGTGCTCGGCTGGAAGCACAAGTACGAGCTGAAGGACCTGGTGGAGGAGATGGTGCGCGAGGACCTGAAGCTCTTCCAGCGCGACGTGTACTTGAAGAAAGGCGGCCACAAGATCCTGCACGAGCAGGAGTGAGCATGGACGTCACGGTGCGCCCGCCGGACCGTGACCGATGGACAATCCAGGAGAACGATGAACAAGAGCGACAAGATCTACGTGGCCGGCCACCGGGGCATGGTGGGCAGCGCCATCCTGCGGAAACTGCACGCCGAGGGATACACCAACACCGTCACCCGCACGAGCCGGGAACTGGACCTCACCGACCAGCAGGCGGTGCACCGCTTCTTCAACGAGGAGCGGCCGCACTACGTCTTCCTGGCGGCGGCGAAGGTGGGCGGCATCCATGCGAACAACGTGTTCCGGGCGCAGTTCCTCTATGAGAACCTGATGATCCAGAACAACGTGATCCACCACGCCCACACCACGGGCGTGAAGAAGCTGCTGTTCCTGGGGTCATCGTGCATCTACCCGAAGCTGGCGCCGCAGCCGCTGAAGGAGGAGAGCCTGCTCACGGGCCTGCTGGAGCAGACGAACGAGCCCTACGCCATCGCCAAGATCGCAGGGATCAAGATGGCCGAGAGCTACCGCCGGCAGTACGGCTGCGACTTCATCAGCGCCATGCCGACCAACCTCTACGGGCCGAACGACAACTACGACCTGAGCAACAGCCACGTGCTGCCCGCGCTCATCCGCAAGTTCCACACGGCGAAAATGACGGACGCGCCCGCCGTGGAGGTATGGGGCACGGGCTCGCCCATGCGCGAGTTCCTGCACGTGGACGACCTGGCCGACGCCTGCTACTTCCTGATGCAGAACTACGACGGCGAGCTCTTCGTCAACATCGGCACAGGGGAGGACCTCACCATCAAGGCGCTGGCGGAGCTCATCCAGGAGATCGTGGGGTTCCGCGGCAAGCTGCAGTGGGACACGAGCAAGCCCGACGGCACGCCGCGCAAGCTGATGGACGTCTCGCGCCTGCACGCCATGGGCTGGAAGCACCGCATCGGCCTGGAGGAGGGCATCCGGCGCGTGTACCACGAGTTCCAGCAGCTGGAGCTGGCCAAGGTGTAGGCTCCGCACACATCGTTCTCATACAGGTATCGTGTACAGGGCAGCCCCGGCCGGGGCTGCCCTGTACGCGATACGCCATACGGCAATGCATGCAGGGGGCCTGGCGCGGGGCATCCGGGTTCGCCTACCTTCGGCCTCCTTCCGGCACGGCATGTCCCGCCACCCCTTCCGTCCGTTGTTGGCCGGCCTTGCGTGCCTGCCGCCGCTGTTCGGCCTGGCGCAGCAGAACGACCTTCCGCTGAACCGGGACATCTACTACGACATCGACCGCAACGGGGCGAAGCGCGGCAGCACCATGCACACGGGGCTGCGGCCCATGCTGGAGAGCCGCGCCGAGCGGGACAATGTGATGGGCCACCGGGCCGACAGCACGCACTACTACTACTGGATCACCGAGCACCTCTTCAAGGAGCACCTGTTCGCGGTGAGGGAGGGCGGCTTCCACCTCACCATCGACCCCGCGTTCCAGTTCGAGGTGGGCCGGGAGTTCCGCGAGGGCACCGAGTTCGCCCGGGAGCGGAACATGTCGCACAACGGCCGGGGCTTCTGGATCACCGGCGACCTGGGCCCCACGGTCTCGTTCCAGACCGCGTTCTACGAGAACCAGGCCACGCTCACCGGCTACCTCTACCAGTACGCGCAGGCCACGGGCGTGGTGCCCGGCCAGGGCCGCATCAAGGACTTCAACCAGCGCGGGCTCGACTTCGCGTGGGCGATGGGCAACGTGAGCTGGACGCCGAAGCACTGGCTGAACGTGCAGCTGGGGCAGGGGCGGCATTTCGTGGGCAACGGCTACCGCTCGGTGCTGCTGAGCGACAACACCTTCTGCTACCCCTATGTGAAGCTGAGCGCCATCACCAATGACAGGCGCTTCCAGTACACCACCATCCACGCCAAGCTGCAGCTGGTGGGCGCGGCGGACCGCCTGCCCACGGGCGATGCGGGCGAATCGCTCTTCTATTGGAAGCACGCCACCTTCCAGCACCTGAGCATGAACATGGGCCCGGTGCAGTTCGGCCTCTTCGAGGCCACGCTCTGGAACAACATCGATTCCACGGGCGTGCGGCCCTTCGACATGATGCAGCTCAACCCGGTGATCGGCCTGAACACGGCGGTGAACGGCTTCAAGGGGCGCAACACCCAGCTGCTGGGCCTCGACGCCAAGGTGCGCGTGGCCGACAAGGTGCTCGTGTACGGCCAGTTCGCGCTGGACGATCCGGACCGGGGCCGCTACGCCTACCAGGCCGGCCTGCAGTGGTTCGACCTGCTGCGGCGCGACCTGCACGTGCTAGTGGAGTACAACAGCGCCACGCCCTTCGCCTACACGCGGGCCGATGCGCGCATGGCCTACACGCACACCGGCCAGCCGCTGGCGCATCCGCTGGGCACCGGCTTCAGCGAGGTGGTGGGCATCGTGGACTACGGCATCAAGCAGCGGTACTGGCTGCGCGCACTGGTGAGCCTGGCCGACCTGACGGGCGACTCCACCGCCACCTCCGTGAGCGGCGGCGACATCTTCGGCCCGGACGCGCCCCTGGGTGACGGCGGTGGCGCGTTCGCCCCGAAGCGCCTCTACCTGGACCTCAGCTGCGCGCTGCGGCTGAACCAGATGACCAACATGCAGCTCGTGCTGGGCTGGTCCACGCGCGACCTCACGCCGGCCCCCATGCGCCTCAACAGCAGCTACCTGTACATCGCCTTCCGCACCGGCCTCTTCAACCGCTACTACGACATTTGACCACCGGTGAAGGCGCACGGCTACATATTGCTCCTGGGGTTCTTCACCGCCTTCGTGGTGGTGCTCTTCACCATGCCGAGCCTGATCAAGGTGGCGCGGATGAAGCACCTGGTGGACGAGCCGAGCGAGGAGCGCAAGCTGCACCAGCGGAGCATCCCCACCATCGGGGGCATCATCATCTTCGCCGCCATCATCTTCAGCTACAGCCTGTGGTTCCCGCAGGCGAGCTCCGCCGGCCACACGCTGGAGGGCTTCCGCGCGCTGTACATGGAGATGGGCGAGGCCTACAAGGACTTCAAGTTCGTCATCGCCGCCATGGTGCTGCTGTTCTTCATCGGGGTGAAGGACGACATCATCGGCTTCTCGCCCGTGAAGAAGCTGGTGGGCCACGTGATCGTGGCGTACATCCTGGTGGTGATGGGCGACATCCGCATCCGTGACATGCACGGCATCTTCGGGCTGTACGAGCTGCCGCGGGAGATCAGCATCGCCTTCTCCTTCTTCACCTACATCGTGCTGGTGAACGCCTTCAACCTGATCGACGGGGTGGACGGGCTGGCGGGCGGCATCGGGCTGATCAGCGCGCTGGCCTACGGCTTCTGGCTGTACTGGGCGGGCGATGTGGCGCTGTCGCTGCTGGCCTTCACCCTGGCGGGGTCGCTGGTGGGCTTCCTGGTGTTCAACATCCACCCGGCGCGGATCTTCATGGGCGACAGTGGCTCGCTCATCATCGGGGCCATCGTCAGCGTGCTGGCCATGCGGGTGGTGGACCACGACGTGTCGCGCCTGCCGCACTGGCTGCGCACGGTGCCCACGCCCCTGTTCGCCATGGCGGTGATCGCCTATCCGCTGGTGGACACCTTCCGCGTGTTCGTGGTGCGCACGGCCCGGGGCGTCTCGCCCTTCAGCGCCGACCGCAACCACATCCACCACCGGCTGATGGCGCTGGGCCTGGGGCACCGCGGCACCACGGCCGTGCTGTACCTGTACGCCATCGGCATCATCGCGCTCAGCCTCATCACGCGCGACATCCTGCCGAACAAGGGTCTCCTGGTGCTGGGCACCACCGCCCTGGTGCTGGCGATGCTGCCGTTCGCCATCTCGAACCGCAGGACCGGATGAGGACGGCGCTGGCGATCATCGGGCTCACGCTGGCGGGGACCGCCTGCGCGCAGCAAGGCTACGTGCCCCTCAGCCGCACGGTGGACGCCCCGTACACGGCCCTGATGCACCGGTACAGGGCCACCGGGCACAGCGCCGTGCGGCCATACCTGCGCGAGGACCTCGCTACCCTGCCGGGGGCCGATACCCTGCTGCCCAAGGCCTGGACGCCCTGGCTGGAGCGCATCACCGATCCCGCGAAACGCTGGCACGGCGGCCCCTTGATCGATGCTGTGGGCGGCGCATCCACCGGGGAGGACGACCTGGCCAAGTACCGCGTGGGCGGGGGGGGCTGGCTGGAGTGGAACGCCGGTCCGCGCTGGACGCTGCACGCCGACGTGCAGGGCTGGGTGGAAGCCCTGCCCGACTACCTGGACAGCACCACGCGCGCCACGCAGGTGACCGCGGGCGAAGGGTACGCGCAGGGCGGCGGCCCCGCCTTCACGCACTACGATTGGAACGCCTGGGCCGACTACAAGGCCGGCGACTATTTCCACCTGACGCTGGGCAAGGGCAAGAACTTCTTCGGCGAAGGCTACCGCTCGCTCTTCCTGGGCGACGAGGCCTACAGCTACCCCTACTTCCGGATCACGACCACGGCCTGGCACATCCGCTACGTGAACCTCTTCGCGCTGATGGACGACATCCGCGGGGCGGGCGGCGACCCCACGCGCTTCGCCAAGAAGTTCACCAGCATGCACTACCTCAGCTGGAACGTCTCGAAGCGCATCAACCTGGGGGTCTTCGAAGCCATCGTGTGGCAGGACAACGACCCCAAGTACCCCCGCGGCTTCGACCTGAACTACGTGAACCCGGTGATCTTCTACCGCCCGGTGGAGTACGGCCTGGGGTCGCCGGACAATGCCCTCCTGGGCATGGCCGTGAACGTGAAGCTGGGCCGGCGCACCCTGGCGTACAGCCAGTTGCTGTTCGACGAGTTCCTGCTGAAGAACGTGCGGGCGGGGAAGGGCTGGTACGGCAACAAGCAGGGCCTGCAGCTGGGGGTGACGGCCCACGATGCCTTCCATGCCCGGGGGCTCACCCTGCGCGTCGAGATGGACTATGTGCGCCCCTTCATGTACACGCACAGCGACACCCGGCAGAACTACAGCCACTATGGCCAGCCCCTGGCGCACCCCTACGGCAGCGGCTTCCTGGAGGCGCTGGTGCAGGGCGAATGGCGCCGCGACCGCTGGATGGTCGGCAACGTGTTCAGCTTCGCCGTGATGGGGCAGGACACCACCGACGCCGCGAACGGCAGCTACGGCAACAACATCTTCCTGCCGGAGAGCGACCGGCCCCTGCGCGACGGGGTGCGGGCCGAGAACTTCGGGTACTACCTGGGCGAGCCGTCGGAGCAGCGGATCTTCCAGAACGAGCTGCGGGTAGGTTACCAGCTGGAGCCGCGCTCGGGCCTGATGCTGGAACTGGCCTACACCTTCCGCGCCCAGGAGCCGGAGATCGGCGAGGCCCTGCTGACGAACTACGTGCGCGTGGGCCTCACGGCCAACATCCGCGACCGGCACCCCTTCCAGACGGTGCGGTACAAGCTGCCGTAGGCCGGCGTTCCGGGGGATGCCGGCGGGGTGTCCATCGGACCACCTTGTTCGGTACCTTCGCCGCCGATTTGGAACGTCCCCAGGCATACGCGGCCCGCACCCGCACCGGTGCGAAGCTGAAGGAGGTAGCGGCCCTGTTCAAGTTGCGGCTGACCTCGCTGGTGGTGGTGAGCGCGGTGCTCGGCTACTGGATGGGGGTCCCCGCCGGTGGTTTCCAGGCCGGAGAGGCCCTGTTGCTGGCCCTGGCGGGCCTGCTGGTCACCGGCGCCTCCAACGCCCTCAACCAGGTGATCGAGGTGGAGGCCGACGGCCGCATGGCCCGCACGTCCGGCCGGCCGCTGGTGCGCGAGGCCCTGGGCGTCACAGAGGCCACGGTGATCGCCCTGGTGGCGGGGACCGCCGGCACGCTGGTGCTGTGGCTCACCTTCGGGCGGCTCGCGGGCATCCTGGGGCTGATGTCCCTCTTCATGTACGTGGCCCTGTACACGCCGATGAAGAAGCTGAGCCCCTGGGCGGTGTTCGTGGGGGCCTTCCCCGGCGCCTTCGCGCCCATGCTGGGCTACGTGGCGGCCACCGGCCATTTCGGCCTGGGGCCCGGCCTGCTCTTCGCCATGCAGTTCATGTGGCAGTTCCCGCATTTCTGGAGCATCGCCTGGCTGCTGCACGAGGACTACCAGCTGGCCGGCTACCACCTGCTGCCTTCGCGCGGGGGCAAGGACCGCTACAGCGCCTTCCTCATCCTGCTCTACACCCTGTTCCTGATCCCCGTCGGCATCCTGCCATGGGTGTTCGGCCTCACCGGCCCCTGGGCCGCTGGGGTGGCGCTGGTGCTGGGGCTGTGGATGCTGCTGCACGCCGTGCGGCTGATGGGCGGCCTGGACAAGCGCGATGCCCGCCGCCTCATGTTCGCGAGCTTCCTCTACCTCCCCGTGGTACAGCTGGCCTACGTGCTGGACAAGCTATGAGCGACCCGACGACCATCGCCCCCGACGAGAACGAACGGAAGTTCCGCGCCCGGAAGAACCTGACCTACCTGCTGCTCTTCAGCATCGTGATGTTCTTCATGGCGCTGAGCAGCGCCTATGTGGTGAGCAAGGGCAGCACCGACTACTGGGTCGCTTTCCGCATCCCCAAAGCCTTCTACTACAGCACGGCCGTCATCCTCCTCAGCAGCGTGGCCATCCAGCTGGCGCTGGGGGCGGCCAAGCGCGGCCAGGGCCGGGCCGCCGCCGGCTGGCTCGCCATCACCCTGGCGCTCGGCCTCGGCTTCACCTGGAGCCAGTTCAAGGGCTGGGGCGAACTGATGGACAAGGGCTACTACATGGTGAGCCGGGTGATGGGCGGCAAGGGCACCTATGGAACGGACTTCACCATCCTGCGTAAAGGGGTCCCGATGACCTTCGCGGACGGGAACTATTACGCGGCCGACGATGCGGCCCAGGCCCACCCGCTGAACGCCGAGATGGAGGATTACAAGAACACGGCCAGTTCCTACTTCTACATCCTCACCTGGGCGCACTGGGTCCACCTGCTGGTGGGCCTCATCGCCGTGGTGGTCATGACCGTGAAGGCCCTGCTGGGCCGCTACTCGGCGGGTGACCATGTGGGCCTCTGGCAGGGCACGCTGTACTGGCACTTCCTGGCCATCTTGTGGGTCTACCTCCTTTCGTTCTTGGCGTTCGTTCACTAACATTGCGCCCGAAAATCCATCCATGTCCGGCGACGCATCCAAAGCACTGAGCAACGACGTCCTTTGGGGCGGCGGCCGCTCCCCGTTCAGCGTGAGCTACGGGAAGATGATGATGTGGTTCTTCCTGGTGTCCGACGCCCTCACCTTCGGCGGCCTGCTGACGGCCTACGGGTTCGCGCGCCACTCCCTGGCCCCGGGCATGACCTGGCCGGTGGGCGAGGAGGTGTTCCGGGCCCTGCCCTGGCTGCACGGCAGCTACCCGCTGATGTACGTGGCCCTGATGACCTTCATCCTCATCATCAGCTCCGTGACCATGGTGCTGGCGGTGGAAGCGGGCCATCGGATGGACAAGAAGGGCGTGATCAAGTGGCTGTTCCTCACCGTCATCGGCGGGGCCTTCTTCGTGGGCTCGCAGGCGTGGGAGTGGAGCCACTTCATCCACGGCAGCCACGCCCGCGTCACCCTGGCCGACGGGCGCACGGCCTTCCTGGAGCACAATCCCCACCACGGGGAGGAGATCGACCCGGCGCATTTCGCCATGGTCATCGGCGACAGCTACGTGGGCGCCACCGAGACCGTCCATGGTGAGGAGGCCCTGAAGCTGTACAACGGCGCCACCGCCGTGGTGAGCGGTGCCAACATGACGGAGAACGAGTACGGCCCGCCGGAGTATGCCAACTTCTTCTTCTTCATCACGGGCTTCCACGGTTTCCACGTGTTCAGCGGGGTCGTCATCAACCTCATCGTCCTGATGATGGTCGTGCGGGGGGTCTTCCACCGCCGCGGCCACTACGAGATGGTGGAGAAGGCCGGCCTCTACTGGCACTTCGTGGACCTGGTGTGGGTGTTCGTGTTCACCTTCTTCTACCTCGTTTGACCAACGCCTTTTGAGCATGGAGCGCGACGACGTCATCGAATACAGCCTCGACGCGGGGCACAGCGAGGAGGAAGGGAAGAAGATCCGCAAGAAGATCCTCTTCGTCACGCTGCTGCTCACGGTCATCACCGTCTTCGAGGTCACCCTGGGCGTGTTCTGGCGCAACTGGATGCCCGAGAGCTGGCACTGGGTGAAGTGGACCTTCATCGTGCTCACCCTGGTGAAGGCCACCTACATCGTGATGACCTTCATGCACCTGGGCGATGAGCGGCGCAACATCCGCAGCGTCATCCTGATGCCGTACGCGCTGTTCATCATGTACCTGCTCTTCATCGCCATCTGGGAATCGAACTACGTGAACCGGATGCTGGAGCTGTTCCAGTGACCAGCGAGCACAGACCGGCCAGCAAGCGTCGCAAGACGTTCCTCCTGTTCCTGCTGCTGGTGGTCCTCCCCAGCGGGTTCTTCCTCTTCAGGACCGGCAAGCACACCTTCCGTACCCTGCCGTACATCGGCGAGCGCGAGGTGAACGGCCCCGGTGACACCACCTACTTCACGGTACCGCCCTTCGCCTTCATCGACCAGGACGGCAACCAGGTGACCGACCGCACCGTGGCCGACAAGGTGCTGGTGGTGGACTTCTTCTTCACCCGCTGCCAGAGCATCTGCCCCCGCATGAGCAAGGAGATGCAGCAGCTCCAGTTCAAGCTGGACGAGCCGGCGTTCCATGAAGTGCTGTTCCTTAGCCACACCGTGGACCCGGAGAACGACACGCCCGAGGTGCTGAAGGCCTATGGCCGCAAGCTGGAGGCCGATACCGCCCGCTGGAAGTTCGTCACCGGTGACGCCGCCGCCATCTACCGCCAGGGCAACCTGGGCTACCTGCTGAGCGCGAACGCCGACACCGCCGCCGCCGAGCAGTTCGTGCATTCGCCCCAGTTCGTGCTGGTGGACAAGCGCCGCCACATCCGCGGCATGTACGACGGCACCAACACCGAGAGCGTGAACGCCCTGGCCGACGACATCAAGCTGCTGCTGAAGGAGGAGCATGCGCGGGCCAAGAAGGCGGCCCAAGCCGCCCGATGAGCAACGGTCCCGCCTTCCCGCAGCGCAAGGCGAACGCCATCGTCTGGTCGCTCAGCGTGTTCCTCATCGGTGCGGTGGCCTTCCTGTACCTGGGGCCCAACCTGCTCTCGCTCGGCTCCCTTTCGCCGAGCACGCTGCCCAAGCTCAACGCCGTCCTCAATGGCGCATGCGCCATCGTGCTGGTCCTGGCCTGGCGGGCCATCCTGCGCAAGCGGGTGGAGCGCCACCGCCGCCTGATGTACCTGGCCGTGACGCTCAGCGCGCTCTTCCTGGTGAGCTACATCCTCCAGCACGGCACCTTCCCCTCGGTGAAGTACGGCGGCACCTTCGGCTGGCTGTACTACCCCGTCCTGCTCACCCACATCGTGCTGGCGGCGGCCATCGTGCCGCTGGTGCTCATCACCCTGTCCCGCGCCCTCAGCGCCCGTTACGACAAGCACCGGAGGATCGCCCGGGTCACCCTGCCGCTCTGGCTCTACGTGAGCATCACCGGCGTGGTGGTGTACCTGATGTGCGCCCCGTACTATAGCGAGGCCGCGCCCGCCGCCCCACCCCCGGTGGTGGAACACGTAGATTCGCAGGGATGAAACGCGTGTGGCTGCTCGCGCTGGTGATGGTGGCCCTGGCCCTGGTGCCGGCCGACCTGCTCGCCCAGGGCTGCGCCATGTGCAAGGCGGTGGTGGAGAACGCCGACCAGGGCGATGGCGGCAATGTCTTCGGCGGCCAGCAAAGCATCGGCGCCGGCCTGAACAAGGGCATCCTGCTGCTGATGGTGGTGCCCTACGTGCTGCTCTTCCTCTTCTTCCGCAAGCGCATCGTGGGCTTCTTCAAGGAGTTCGCCAGCGCGCAGGGGTGAGCCGGCCATCGAGCCTCCACCCGAACGGGCCTATTTCTTCCGCAGGTAGAACGAGGCCGTATCCCCACGCCCCTCGGCATTCAGCCGCTTCGCCTGCGCGGCGAACTTCTTCCGGATCGCCGGTGTGAGGGCCGGGTCGTCCTGGTCGAGCCGCAGGCCACGGAGGTACTTCTCGCTGCCGATGAACTGGAACGCGGTGGAGTCGTAGGTCACGTGCTCCAGTGCCAGGCCGGTCCGTTCCGCGAGCAGGCGGATGCTGCGCTCGGTATGCAGGAAGAAATGGCGGGGTGCGTCCAGTTGCACCCAGTGCTCGCCATAGTGCTCCCACGCGTACGATCCCGCCACGGGGATGCGGATGAGCGCCTGCCCGCCCGGCACCAAGTGCGCCTGGATGTCGCGCAGCGTGCCCAGCGGATCGGGCATGTGCTCGAAGGCATGGTTGAGCAGGATGAGGTCGAACGTGCGGTCCACGTCCTTCAGCTCGCAGCGGTGGATGTGCGGCCCGCCGGGATAGGTGATGTCGGCCTGGATGAACGGGTCGGCGCCGGTGAGGTCGGTGAAGCCGCAGCGCTGGAGCAGCAACAGCAAGGCACCGCTGCCGCAGCCCACGTCCAGGATGGCCGAGCGGCGCGCGAACAGGCCGGGGCGCACCCACCGCAGCTTGTCCGTGGACAGGGCGAGCGCGGCGCCCAGTGGGGAGGAACGTCCGAGGCGGTGGTCCATCAAGGCGCGCAGGCCGACGTCCTGCAGGCGGCTGCGCCAGGTCGTGCGGGGAGCGTGCGGCGTGTAGGAATAGTACTGCCCGCTGGGGTAGTAGCGTGCGAGGTCCGCGGGCGGGTCCAGCAGCTGCAGGGTCCCGCACGTCCCGCAGGCGAGGTAGGTGAAGGCATCGTGCAGGCCGAGCATGCGCTCCCGCGCGGCGAACGTGCGGTTGCCTTCGGTACGG
>JAFDZF010000025.1 GCA_018267055.1 Bacteroidota bacterium | reverse complement strand
CGGGTGGAGGTGGGAATGGAGTCCATCCATACCAGGCGGTAGGGCCGGATACCGCCCTTGATGTCGAGCTTGGCCTTGCCGGCGGTGGTGAGGGTGGCGTCCTGGGTGGTGGTGCTCATCACCCGAAGGGGTTTCGCATGCAGCTTCAGGATGAAGATGCGCCCGCGTTCCGGTATCCCTCCCGGATTGTAGTTGCGTGCGGTCACGGCCAGGTCCATCACATGGTCGCCATCGAAGTCGCCCATCGTGCTCACGCCATAGCCGAACCAGGAATTGGCGTGCAGGCCTAGGGGAGTGGGGCCTGTGCCGGTGGTCTGTGAGATCAGGTCCTCGTGTTGCAGGGTGCCGTTGGGGTTGAGGTAGGCGATCAGTACGGCGCCGGCCTGGGTGTACCCGTCGTTCTGCATGTTCATGCCGATGGCGAGGTCCATGTTCCCATCCCCGTTGAGGTCGCCCACATTGTCCAGGGACCAGCCGAACTGCCCCCCGTTGCCGGTCACCATGGTCTTCAACCCGCCCAGGTTGGTCGAGGCGCCGTCACGCCCGATCCGTTGATAGGCCTTGATGCCGCCGGTGGAGTTGAAGAAGAGGATGTACACCCGCCCGGTCAACATGTATCCTTGCCGGCGGGCGCAGACGGCGACGTCGTTGTATCCGTCCCCATCGAGGTCGCCGAGCTTGGCGATGCTGAAACCGAAGTTGGACCCGCTGGTCAAGGGATTGCCGCCAGGCCAGGTGGAAGTGGCGGAGTACTTGCGGAAGCCGTTCACGGTACCGTTCCGGTTCATCAGGAGGATCCAGATACCTCCCCGGGAGCTGCCGACCGGTCCGCCATCATCAGAGGTGACGGCCCCTACGGCGATGTCCTGGATGCCATCCCCGTTCATGTCGCCGACCTCGGCGACGGTGTTGTTGAAGAAGTTCCCATTCGTCATGGTACCCAGGAAGCCGCCTTCGGTATCGGAGATCTTCTGGTAGCCGATCACCGCGGCGGCCGTATCCAGGAAGAGGATGTAGACGGCTCCATGGTCCGTTCCTCCATCATCATCGCCGGCGGCCAGGACCGCCATGTCTACCATGCCATCGCCGTTGAGGTCGCCGATGTTCGCCACCCGGGTGCCGAAGCGATCGCCGATGTCGAGCTGCACGTCCAGGGAGTCGGTATGGGAGGAGATGCGCTTGCTGGCCTTCACCGTGCCATCGCTGTTCAAGAAGAGCACGGTCGTGGAGCCCCTGATCTGGGTGCCCAGCGTATCCTTGAACATGCCGATGGCCAGGTCGGGCACGCCATCACGGTCGATGTCGCCCATACCGGCCACGTCCTGGCCGAACTGCGCGGAATCCGGGATGGTGGCGCTCTTGAAGTAGGCGGCCACCGGGTCGATCGTATGGAACGACTTCACGATGCGCAGGGTGTCCTGGGCCGCCACGGGATGCATGCCGAACAGGCTCATCCAGCAGAGCAATAAGGCCCAAGAGAACCACCCATGCTGAAGATCCAGGGAGCGGGGAGCGGTCGCACCGCGGGCCCTGGCCAGCCGAGGACGTTCGACATCGGTAGCCGGGGGCAAGGGGCGAAAAGAAAAGAAGCGGCACATGTCAAGGCGAACATACTTATTATATATAAAGTAAAAAAGCCATGCTTGCGGGCCGGTACATGCACTGCCTCATGGGCGGTCGCTTTTACCCGTTCGATCCTGGGGACTTTGCCCCGCTGGTATGGTATATGACGATCAAGCATCCAGGTCTCCGATATCCGGCGGCATTGGAACCTCCGCCCTTCGTTCGTCCGCTCCGTACCGTTGGATCTACGTGCATCCAGCTGGATGCACGAACACGGCTATTTTCGACCTCCGCATAGGTCCGCCAACGTTCGTGCGGATCGGGCGGGCCCTATGCTACTCCCGCTCACGCAGGAGCATGCGCTGCATCACCTCGTACAGGTCACCACTGTTGAGGATCTTGCTCTTCTTGTCGGCGGGGATACGAACGTTCATGATAGAACCGGATGATCGCGAAGGTCGGCGATCCTAGGCGCTATTGCCGATATGGGCACCTGATATCAGCCGAGTGCCGGTCAGGAACCAGTCACGACAGACCCTGCAACGCGGTCACCTATGCGCTGAGCTATTGGTGATCTGCTCATTGAGATAATTGCGGGGATTAGTAGAAGAGGAAGGTCAACAGCATCGAAGACACGCCTTATGAAGGCTCTCTTCACCCCTAGAAGTTTACTTCCTTCAACCGAGGTAACCTTGATGCTCAATGCAAACTTAGTAAGGGTCATGCCGAATAACCCTTCAGCCACGGGAAAGTAGAGTAGCCAATAGAGAAGAGGGATAAAGGAGTAAATGCCGCTAACTGTATAGGCATGAGTGCCAGTAGATTTCCCGAAGGTCATCGCGTACAAGTACGAGAGTGCTATAAAGAGACCGTAGTCGATGATAAAGCAAACAGCCCTCTTGAAGTGAACCATTATTGCTTTCGTTGTGGTGGTGGCCCCTTTTGGAACTTCGGCAGTGGCTTGATTGCATCAATGGCTTGGATCGCATTATCAATGAACGTCCCAAGGCTCTTGCCATCAACACTTGCCTCTCCTTTAAGGGGGCCAACTGTTACTTCTACGCCAACCTTCCCATCCAAGGCGTCGGCCGGATCGGTTGAAACATCTACATCACCGACATCCCCACCTATCTCCATCTCCGCACCAAAAGTCCAGGTATCCCGTCCGGTCCCTTCAAGTCGTTGACCATCATAGGTAACACCAGCTCGAAGCGCCGCACCCCCCATCTTGACGCTTACGGCATCAGGCAGTTGAAGTTCTACGCCGTAGCCAAGGATGACAGCATCGGCATCAACGTTCGTGGGTTGGGGGCTTCCCGCAATCCAACCTTCTTGTCGAGCAGTGACGGTTTCTCCAACGACCGTAACCCCTGCACCCGCCTTGGCAGGGCCAAGGCTACCATGTACTCCAAGGCCCACATTGGCGCCAACAGTGACCTCTGTGGTAAGAATGCCTTTGGCAGCTTGATTTGCCTTTGCAGCATGATCACCTGCTTTTTTGAGATTGTCAAAATTGGGGCGAGGTGTTGCGTTGTGATTCGCTTTGGTTTTGGCCTTTTCCAAGCCTTCGAGTTCGATGAACTGGATGACCTGATTTTCGCTGAAGGCATAAGGTGAGTTCCAAGGATACTTGGCAGCAAGAGGGTCGATGCTCAGGAAGCGCCCGATTCTTGGGTCGTGCATCCGATACTCGAAGGCATAGCTCGTTCCCGTGGCGCCGTGTATCTCATCGTCCTTTTCCTGTCCTTGGAAGCCGAAGCGGTAGCTATCGCTGCTGTAGCTTCTTCCGGGGATATTCCACCCGAAGGCATAGTAGTCGGCGCGGGAGAGCATTTGGGGGCGGTGTTCGATGAAGGCCTGCTCGGAGAGGTCCCAGTCGCCCAAGTTACGATCGCTCACGGTGACGCGCACGTTCCCCAGGTGGTCGGCGAGCTCATAGCGCTTCTGGCCGAGGGAGCGGTACTTGATGGGCTGGCCGGTGGTGATCACCAGGGGCTGCAGGGCCATGTGGGGCAGCAGGCGGTAGCCCTGGCCGATGTCGCCATAGGGGTCGGGCACGTCGTTGTAGTCCGCATTGGGGATCCGCAGGTACTTGCGGCCCTGATGACCCACGGCCAGCAAGCTGCCATCGGCGGTGTGGCGGACATCGAACCCGTTTGCGTTGAGCTCGACGACGGTGATCGGGGGGTATTCGAAGGCGTACACCCCGGAGTAGCAGAGGGTGCCGGAGGCGAGGATGGAGGTGGGCGAGAGCCCGGTCTCCGACCAATAGAAGGTGCTCTCACTGGTGAAGTCAAGGCTGTTGATGGTCTTGCGCTCGCGCTGCAGGCTGCCGATGAGCTGGGTGCCGCTGTGGTCGGCGGACAGCCCGTACATGCGGATGACCCCGGTACTGCCGCTGCCCTTGCGGATGGGCAGCTTGATGCGTCCGGCCAGCGCATGGACGAGCGCCAGGTAGTGCCCTTGGGGGGAGACCTGCATCTCGCCGGCCATGAGGGCATCGGCGCTGGCGAAGCTGTCGAGCACCTGCACCATGTCGGCGGTGAGCACGTGGCCGTTGGTGGCCAGCCGATCGAGGTCGATGGCGATCAGTTGTGCGGTGCCTCCCTGGTAGCGCTTGAGGTAGAGGAAGGAGCGGCCATAGGCGGTCCGGTCGTCGATCACGGCCATGCCGTAGCCGTACTGGTAGTGGTCACCGGGCAGGGATAGGGGGATATTGGCCTGGGCGAGCTGCTGAGCGCCCAGGTCGATGCGCTGGGCGTAGGGCTTGCCGTTGGCCGCGAGGGTGAGGAGGTAGTGCTGGTCGGGTGCATTGGGCACCTGGGCGCTGATGGCGGCGCGGCGGTGGTCGGCGGTGGTCACGGGGGCGCCTTGGAACATCAGGGCGTTGGCGGCGTCGCGCACCCCCACGTAGGTATAGTGCTGCCCATTGGCATCGGTGCGGTCGGTGAAGTGGGCACTGAAGAGGGTATTGCCATTGTCGTCCTCGGCACGGTACACGTTGGAGGTGGTCAGGCCGGGGGTCTTCAGTCCATTGGCGGTGATGATGCCGGCATTGGTGGCGCTGGGATTGTATCCGCGGATGTACGGCGCACCCGGGGTGGGGTCGTTGATCCGCTGCACGGCCAATTCCAGGCGTTGGAGGGCCTGGCGTTGCTGGGTGGATGGAGGGACGGTGATGACCTGGCCGGCATCGTACTGGGTCTCCCCCACGCGGATGTTCGCCAAGCGGCTGCCCAGGCGGCTGCTGCCATACAGGGGCTCCTCCTCCAGGTCGGTATAGCGGGCATAGGCACCGCCGGCGTCGGGGATGAGTTGCTCCCACTGGCGATAGATGGCCAGAGGATCGCCTTGGGCATCGCGGACATAGAAGGTCCATACCGCGTTGGAGGGCTCGCCCGGAGGGGTGGCCGCGTTGTCCGGACGCACTACTTTCCACACGCGGTGGCCTGCCGCATCGTAACCGAAGCCGATGGACCGGCCGTCGTCGTAGGTGATCTTGCGGATCTTGCCGTAAGGGGTCCAATCGATGTCGACGATGTTGGCCTGGTCGTCGGTCAGCAGATCCCCGGAAGGGCCATAGGTGTAGTTGCCGCTGTTCTGGTCCTCCAGGTCGCCGCCCAGGCCGGGGGTCGATAGGCTCTCTGAAACGGAGGAGAGCCTATCCGTGTTGGGCGTGGTGTAGTTGTAATGGAGCTCGTCGATGGCCGAGCCACCGAGCAGGGATTCCAGCGGGAAGCCGTTGCGGGTGCAATCGCTGATGTTCCCGTTGGCGTCGTATTCGAACGTTTCCCGGTAATCGTGCCCGGTGGGAAGCACCCACTCGGCGGTGCCGTTGTGATCGGCATCATAGAAGCGATGCCAGTGGCTCTTCTTCAAGCGGTTCAGCAGGTCGTACTTGTAGCGGTTCCCCTGGGCGCCGCTGAAGTAGGCTTCCCGTTCTTCCTCGAAATCCAGGTCGCCCACCCAGGGCTCTCCGTCCGGGGGCAGGCAGCAGTCGTATTGGTTGCCGATGGTGCGGGTCCGGTAGCTCCACCCCGCGATGTTGCCGTTGAACAGTTCGTCCGTGGCGGCCAGCATGTCCGCATCATCGAACACGGAGCTCCGGGCCGCATAGTCGGTGTTGAAGTAGCGCAGGGCCATGCCGAAGGCATCGCGCCCGGTACCCGGATGGGGCAGCACAGGGGAAGGGGTGCCATCGTCGTACTGCCCGTCCTTCCCGTCGTCGCGGAAGTCCAGGGTGGGGTCGTTGATGCCCTTGAGCCAGCCTTGGAGGGTATAGCTGTAGTCCAGGCCCTGCACATGGTCCTCGCCCAGCTCGGTGCGGCGGACCGGGCCGTGCGGGTAGTACCTGGAAGTGGCATCACGGTCCCAGATCACGCCGTCGGTGCTGGTCTCCGTCAGCAGGAGGCGGCCATCCTCATCGTAGGCATAGCGGTGATGGAATTCGTCGGAGCGCCCGGGGTTGTAGTGCACCTGGAGCACGCGTCCGCTGAGCAGGTCGTATTCATAGGACAGGTAGTTGCGGCCCAGCCGTGGGATGTCCTGGACGATCCATTCCACGTTGCCGTGCGGATCATAGCTGTAATAGGTGATGACCCGGTCGCCGAGGGTGAGGCCCGAGCCGTCCTGGTCGGAATAGGCATAGCTCACGCGGTTCGACAGGAACCGCTGGGGACGGCCATCCAGGAACGCGGCATCGGCCGCGGGCGTGGTGTACACGGTGACGGTCTTGTCGGTGCCGTTGGCCGGGAAGCCGGGCGCCGCGCTCAGGAGGGTGGCCACCCCCAGTTCCCCGGCGCCCAGGTCGATGGCATCGGTGGCCAGGGACCCTTCGCCCACTTCCACCACGCGGTCCAGGTCGTCGTATTTCGTGTAGGAGAAAGGCTGGAGCACCGCATCGGCCAGCTGTTTGGCATCGCGTGAGATGCGCAGGCGTCCCTTCAGGTCATAGTACATGCGGGTGGTCCCTCCGTTCGGGGTCACCTGTGACACGGGTTGTCCCAGGCTGTTGTAGCGGTGGTCGGACCGCATGGTGTGGGCCATGGGGTGGGCTAGGGCCTCCGTCAGGTTGTAAAGGTCGTTGCCGGGGGTATTGTCCGAAGGGTCGATCGGGATGCGGTCGACGCCTTTCGGGGGAACGGTCGCCATGAGGCGTCCCGCCCGGTCGTAGTAGTACAGCGTATAGTGGTACTGGTCCAGGGTGTAGTCGACGAAGAAGTCTTCATTGACATCCGGTGCGGCGCAGAGGGTCTGATAGGCATGCTCGTATTCCCCCCGGGCCTGGGCTTTCAGGGCCGCGCGCTGGGCGCTGAGCAGGGAGGCCACCAGTTGCGCATTGATGGTGGCGCAGGAATAGAAATCGAACGCGTGGGGTTGGCCGACATTGTCGGGCAGGCCGCGTTCGAACCGGAAACAGTAGGGCGGGGTGCACTTGCTGCCATAGGTGCAGCCAGTCCGCAGCAGGATCACCCATGAGTTGTCCGCGTTCCAGCACCCGTCGCCCGCATTGGTATGCGCGGTGAGCAGGTCCGATACGTTCCCATCGATCCCGTAAGCGCAGGCCGGGTATCCATCCGGGAAAGGGGCGCTGGTGACCGAGGGCGGGGTCCCGGGGGTGTAGGTGCGGTCGATGAAGTCCAGCCCTCCGGTGGAGGTGAACGTCCCTTCCACGTCCGTGAAGGAGTGGAATCCATGCGCTGCGGCCTGCATCATCAGGTCCAGATCACCGTCATCACGCGCATTGATGGGCCCCACGTATTGGTGGGTGAAGCGGAAGACGACCGTCCCGCCCAGGGTGATCTCGATCTTCCGGATGCCGACCGTGGCGGGGTCCAGGGACGCGAGGTCCATGAGGGGTACGTCGTTGGTGCCATCGAACAGGGAGCCGGTGATCCGCAGCCCGCATACCTGGAATCCCGGGTGGTCGCTGTCCCAGGCGAACTCGACGACATCGGATTCTTCGGTGATGCCATCGCGTACGGCCTTCCATCCGAAGAGCGTATAGCCCGGGTCGGTCTCGTAGTGCTTCAGGAAGTCCAGGATATGGTCCAGTGCCCCATTGAGCATCGAGGCCATCTCGGGCATGTCGTCACCGGGGCCGGGGGGCATGTCCGGGAAGACCGTGAGCGGCGGATAGCTGCTGGTGTTCGGTGTGCTACCGGCCGGGTCGAAGTCGAGGGCCGGCCAGCCGCTCGCGCACTCGCCTGCTGCTTGCTGGCTCACCACCAAGCGTCCCAGGAGCACGTCCTGGAGGAATGCCAATGCGTCTTCGTCGCCTATCCCTCCGGGGGACGGTGCCATGACCAGTTCACCGCATTTGGCGTAGCAGCTGTTGAGGAAGGCATTGACATAACAATCCAGGTCGCCCTGCGTGATCGACGGCTGGAACCCCAGCACCTGTTCGCGGAACTCGTCCCGATGGCTGTAGCAGGCCTGATGACAATCGTCCGCCAAGGCGGCAACGCCGTCCGCCGGTGAGCTCGCGGCCGGGTTATCCCAGTCGACGTTGTTCATGCAGTCGAAGATGGCCTGGGCGGCGGTCACCGGAGGGGTTGGACCGGCGCCGTCGAAGTCGACCATGGTCAGCAGGTCCGCCGGATCGTGCAGGTCGAAGCCGAACGGAAGCCAGACGTAAAGGTTCTGGACACAGGCATCGATCTTGTTGACGTACTCCTGCTGCTGCGTATCGAAGGGCGGGGGATCGGGGTAATAGAAGTGACTGAACGCGTGCGTGAGGTAACCGGGCGTATAGCTCGCCAGCGTGGCCCAACCTTCCATGTTCCGGCCCAGGCAATCCAGGAAAATGTCCATCAAGTGCGGCTCCGGGATGGGAATGGGTGCGGTCTGGGCATTGCCCGGTATCGTTCCCGGGTCGATGGGGGGCAAGGGGGTGTCCTGCATCGTCAGGAACAGGTCCACGGCGTTCTGCCAACAGGCTTTGATCTGGTCGCAGGGGTAGGGGTCCGGGGAGCCGGGTTCGCTCAGCAGGGCCTGGACGAGGTCCGAGAAGAGGGTCCAGTCGTACGTGGCATCCCACCGGCCTGATTCGGGGTAAGCGAAGTAGGTGGTAATGGTACCGGGGGCGAAGAGCAGATCGATCTGCTCGGTGAAGTTCGCCGGGGTCAGCTCCAAGCCGATCGCGTGGGCCAGGTAGGCGAGCAGGGTATCGGCCAGCACGCCCCCGCACTCTTCGCATTCGATGAAGGGAATGACGATCTCGCGACAAGGCTCCGGTTCGGTACCCCCGAACGGGATGTGGTAGTCGCCGTTCAGGTCCGGCTCTCCAAGCGCGGCATAAAGACCCTCGGCCCCATGCAGGTCCTCCAGGTCGTCCGTGCCATCGGAGAGACGTTCGATCCAGTCGTCCAGGGAGATGCCGCCGATGGTGGGTGCGGTGAAGAGGGCCTCGAACGCTGCATCCACATTGGCCAGGTGCTCGTTCATCAGCAGGTCGGCGCCGGGTGCTGCGCTGCTGAGATTGTTCGTCCGGATGCGGCGGCCGATGATGTATGTGCCCGGTGCTTCCAACGATAGGGTGCAGGTGGGGAGGTCGAAACTGGCCGGGCAGTTCGTATTGAAATAGGCGGGGGCCACGCCTTGGGGGAAGTGGATCGGCTCATTGTTGCACCCGGCCGCCTGGAACAGGTCGATCTGCGGGGTCTCCTTGTTGTAGGCGAAGAACTCGATGGTGAGGTCGCAGGTCACGCACTCCAGGTAGCAAGGATCGAGCTCCCTGGCCCCCAGGTCATAGGAGACCACCACCTCCAGGTCGCCTGGCGACACGATCTCCGTGCTCTTCTCGTTCACATGGTCGTTCACCACGGTCGTCCGCAGCACTTCTTCGTGGACGTGGATGGCTGCGTCCTCAGCGGGGGACAATGGCTCCAGGGCGGTCCCATCGTAGTTGCCCAGGCAGGTGGCGAGGATCTTCCCTTCCTTGTCCTGGAAGGACATGCTCAACACGCCGTTCGGATCGATGGTGAGCACCTTGTGCACAGCGACCGCTTCGTAGGCCTCTTCACCGAAGACACGGGCGAGCTCCGTGGCCGATGCCGCGCCATAATAGGTCTTGCTGGTCCGGGGGGCGCTCCCATCGAAGGACATGGCGGCCCCTGGCGCGCTCTGCTGTTTGACCCGGCCATCGGGATGGAACAGGGAACGGGTGAAGGGATAGCCCTCTGCGTAAGGCACCTGTCGTTCGGCCGTATTGGCGGAGCTGTAGTAGTCGAAGCCATTGGTCGGTCGGGCCATGCTGTTGTCCAGATAGCTGCCGTCCGTGTCGAAGTCGAGCGGGCCATAGGGCCTGGGGGTGATGAGGTCGGCCTCCATCAAGGCAGGCTGATAGGCCACGGCATGTTGTCCCTCGGGGGCGGGCACCGGGAGCGTCTTCACGGCGGGACGCCCCGCATAGTCATAGAGCGTCTCCACGATCATGGGGTACCCTAGGGAGGAGAGGTAGCTCTGTTCCTGGGTCACCTGCTGCAGCCCATTGGCGAAGGTCATGTGTTCGCCGAAACGGATCGGGATGCCGTTCTCCGGGGCGGCCTCGCTGAAGATCCGGGAGTACGACCAGTTCATGGCCGCATCGAACTGCTTGTAGTAGAACACATGGGCTCCCTGCCCGGTCACCGGCCAGACGCGGTCCGTAAGGATGGGGGTGCCGTTCTTGACAAGGCCGGTCGGCTGGTCGTTCTGTTCGAACCCGGTATGGGCCGACCACGCTCCCCAGTTGCGGGGGTCGGGGTACCCGCCTTCGTAATAATCGGTCAGGGGACGCACGCGCCACACGTAGAACCCGGTGCCCTCGGCCAGTACCAGGTCCACGTGTTGTGCCTGGGCTTCCAGGTCGATGGACAGGGCTTGCGACCAGTCCACCTTCGTGGCGTTCAAGAGCTCGTCGGTGACGGTGGCGGGGTCCACGCCCGGGGCCGGTATGTTGTAGAGCCGCAGGAGCTCGAACCGATAGGCCGGATAGCGCAATTGGGCGTTCGATGCATGCGTGCCGTGGTCCCAGTTGAAGCGGAGCCGATCGCCATCGGGAGAAGTGATGGACCTGGCCGCCAGTTCATAGGAAGACGTGCTGATACCGGGGGTGATGTTCTTGCGCCGACGATGCTCGATGAGCAGCTCAGTGGTCGCTTGATATGCCGCAGGGAGGGCTGCATTGTCATACGACACCAGATAGACCTTCAATCGCCTGAACCCATGGTACCGGGTGGTGTAATCCAGCTCGAGCACCGCCTCCGGATGTTCATGGTCGATGATCAGTTCGTGCTCCTCGGAGAAGGCCGTGGCGACGGGCAGGACCGTTGTTCCCTCGACCTTCACTTTGACCTTCACGGGACCGAAGGTGTTGATGGCCATATCGGAACCCATGGCCACATGGTCCTTCCCGGTGTGGAACGTGAGGGACAGGTGGTAGTCGGCCAGCTTCCACATCGCCCCCATCGCCCCTGGGGAGGGGTAGTCCTCATTGGTGAAGTCGAACAGCACGTCGTTCGGCAACGCGGTATCCAATGCGTCGTCATCGAGGGTCGCGGAAGGCAGTTCCTCGAACGCCACCTGGCCTTGGGCCAGGGAGGAGAGGAGAAGGAAGGCCAGCCCGATGAGGGACCGGATGGGCCGGGTGATGCGCATGGGAGTGGGGCGATAAGGGCTCATGGCCGGTTCCTTCTGCGGTCGTTGATGACGTATCCGTTCAAACTGCCTTTCCGGCCACGATCGGCCAGGAACGTGTCGGCGAGCGATCGTTGTGCCCGCGGGTCGCGTGCGCCGGGGACGAAGCGCAGGTAGTCCACTTGCAGGGAGGCCAATGGTTTGCCGGGACCATAGTCGATGCGTGATCGCAACAAGGTGCGGGTGTCGGGGGCGATCGTCCAGGTGATGCTGCGCACGCCGGTCCCGGCCATGGAGGCCGAGGGAGCAATGGTGATGATGCGCCGCTCGCCCTCGCGCGTCCGGATCGCTCGGCATTCGATCACCTCGCCTCGGGTGAGCAGGCTGTCCCGCCAGAGCAGGGCGCGATCCACCTCCGAAGTGCGTCCGGTGGCATCGGGCAGCTCGTACACGTAGGCTTGGCGTTCTTCCGGCAAGGTGGCCAGGCGCAGCTCCCGGTCCTCGTAATAGCGGTAGTGCGGGGTCTCGAACGAGGTATGCCCCTCTTCGTGATGCACCGTGGCATTGAACTGCTGGGTCCCACTGCGGCTCGCGGCCTGGAAGCGCATATCGAGCAGGAAGGCCTCATGCGGTGCGGCCTCGACGGCTTGTGCCATCGCCTGCAGGACCCGGTCCAGGTGCTGACGGCAGGAGCAGGGCTGGTCGCCCACGCTCGGGGACTGTCCGTGCATGCTGGCGCTGAGGCCCAGGATCGAAAGGCCGGCCCAGAGCATCCGGTGCCTGCTGCGGAACGCATTGCGGTTCGTCATGGACGTGCTTGCAAGGGGGTGTTGTACTGGGTTTCCTGCACGGTCTTCAGGCCGCGCTCCGTCTCGATCTGCTTGCGGGTCAGCTTGCCTTCGGCGTTGTACTGGTAGTAGAGCCCGAAGTGCTGGTCATCGAAACTGGTGAGGAGGCGGAACGTCATCGGGTCGTACACGTATGCCGTCATCTGCGCGTCGGCCGGTTGGATGCGCAGGTCGTCCATCCAGGTGGTGGTGGAGGCATTGGTACAATTGATCTCGATGGGGTACGTGGCGGTGATCTGGGGAGGGATCGTGGCCTCATACAGCACCCATTCACCGGAGCGGGCCACCCGGGTCATGGGGATCGGGCCGGAGGATATTCCCACCGATAGGCCCGTGGGCTCTACGAACGCCGCGCTCTTTTTGGCGCGGAACCAAGCCTTGATCGAGGTGCCTGCCGAAGCCGGCATCGTGCGTTGGGTGACGTTCCCTGCGAACAGGATCCCTGCCGGGGATGCGGTGGACACGCTGTTGGACCCGGAGTGGGCGACCCCCGATACGCGGGTCGGGAACTGGGCGGTCAATGTGCCGTCCTCATAGCGGGCACCGCTGACGTACGTGCGCTCGAAGCTTTCATAGAGCACGTTCGCGCGCTCGGCGTTCCGAGCCGTCAGGTAGGGCAGCGAACGGTCGTAACCGAACTTCGTGCAGCTGGACACGTACGTGCCGGCTGTTCCGTCCAGGGCGCTCCGTTCTTCCAGGGCGGTGCCGTCCGGTGAATAGGCTTGCACCACGCTCGTCGGTACCCAGTTGGCCGCATTGTCGGGCTCCGATCCGTGGATGAACGGGACCATGGTGTACCAGCCCGTATTGAAGTTCTTGTCGCCGGACGCCACTTCCTTCCTGTAGGCATGGGCGGATCCGGCGCGCCATTGCCCTTTGCGGCCCGATTCGTACGGCGTGAGGGCGGTGTAGCTGTTCGTCGGGTCATAGATGGCGTTCGAGTAGGCCCAGTCGTCGTCGAACGTCGTCGCGCTGCACTGCACCACCTTGTCCACCGCCGAGGTGGAATGGATCTCATAGGCGAACTGCGGGCAGGTCAACCGGATGGGTCGGCACTCCATGCCGACGGGGCGGTAGTAGATCAAGCCATCGGACCCGAGGTCGAAGGGCGTATTGCTGCCCATCAGATCCCCGTCCATCAATACCGGCAGCTGCTTCCGACCCCCATCGGGGTTGCACAGTTCGGAGCCTTCCCGGGCGGTCAAGAAGTACACCTCGCCGTTGTCCTTGTGCAGGTAGAACGTGAGCACATTGGCCGGCGGTAGCAGGGGCAATCCGTCCGTATGCAGCTCCACCGTGGGGAGGTTGCTCGTATATCCGTCGATGAGCTGCTGGACGAACGCGAGCCTCGCGGCCCATTGGGCATGCTGTGTCACCACGGTCGCTCCGCTGCCATAGGCCGTGTACTCGCCTGCCCGTTCCGCCAGCTTGTTCTCGCAGCCGCTGCGGACGATGAAGATCCCGGAGAGCGTCGTGCCCCCCGCGACGGAGCCGGAATAGGAAGCCTTCTGGATGCGGAGGTCGAGGTAGGGGGATCCGCTGCCGTCGAGCGCGGGAGGCATGATCTCCGTGAGGTGATAAAGGGTGCGCCCCGGAGTGGGCGTGGTGTTGTCGGAGAGCTCGAACAGGTCCCCCAGGCACATGGCATCGAGGGCATCGCAGATGGACCCCCCAGGGCGGGGCTTGATGCGGATCTTCCGATCGGCACCGTCCGCGATGACCTGGCCGCTTACTTGGGCCTGCGGGCCCGTGCAGAGGATCCGTTTCCGTTCGCCCTTGGCCGCCTGGCCCATGTCGGGATAGACATAGCTGGCGGGAAGGCTCCACTTGGTGTAGATCCCGTTCGTTGCCGTGGTCAGCTCGTCCAGCTCGTCCAGTCCTCGGAGAAAGCCGTCGCTGGTGCGTACCCGGATGGGCTCGCCCGTGTAACGGTCGAACGCGATGTTCTCGGAGATGTGGTAGATTCCGTCCTGGCGGATACGGGTCCGCTTCAGGAAGTTGGGATAGCTCACCACCTTGCTCGTCACGTGCGTATGCACTTCATTGTTGCTCAGCGTGAGGCTGGGCATGGCGCTGAAGAAGGGGACCAGCGCGGGGACGGGGACCGTCACCACGCCTACGGTGGCATCGATCTCCACGGAGGCATCATCCAGCAGGTCCACCACGCTGCGTGTCTCGATCACGGCATCCACGTCCTTGCCCGGCAGCATGGAGCATGTATGTCCCTCTTTGTCGACCTGGACCGGGATCATGTCGCCCGGCTCGTAATAGTCGTTCTCCGTGCTGCTTTGGAGAACGGACGTCCCATTGCCGGTCCCGATGAAGGGGTCCGTGGAACCGGAGTAGGTGGTCTCGCTCTTCAGGGCCCCATGCATGCTGTTCAACTTGAGCACGAAACCTTGCGAGAGCCAGGCTTTATGGATCAGCCGGTTGAACAGCCCCCCGAAGAGGTTGACCTCCAGGTGCTGCTCGTCGATGGAGGTCATGTCGGCCCCGGCTTCCCCATCGCTCAGGTCCGCGCGCTCCCAACCCACGGGATGGTCCAATGCGGTATGGAACTGTTTCACGGTGAAGACCGGCGAGGTGTACTGGTCGGCGTGGATGCTGCGTGTCAGCACCTGGCGATAACCGACCGAAGGGGAGGGGTACATGCCCTGGCACAGCGGACCTTCGGACTGCTTCCTGTCCCGTCCGGCGATCACCCGGTCCAGCCATCCTTGATTGAAGCGGTCCAGCGGACGGATAAGGATGTTCTCCTCGCCGATCAGGCCGGGTTCATTGGTGGCCACGCCGCTCGAGACCACTTGGCCATACTCGTCCTTGATGCGGTAGATGTACTCGGACCCGTACAGCTTCGGGTCGCTGGCCGTGGCGCTGGCCGGGTCGTACATCAACAGGCGCTTCACCCGTAGGCCGCCACCGACCTTGCTGAAGGGGACCGGCAGGCGGAAGTAGGAATGGCCTGGATCGATGATCGCGCAAGCGGGATCGGTGACGTTCAGGACATTGTTCAGGAAACCCATGAAATCCCCGATGATCTCGCCTGGGTCACTGCCCTGGGTAGGGTCGATGCTCGTGCAGGGGTCGGTCAGGTCCTTGCCGTTCTTTTCGCTCCGCACCAAGGACTGGCATACCTGGCGGGGGAGGCTGTGCCCCGTATTGCCCAGTTCGAGATGCAGGACGTTGTCGGTGCGGGTGGCGCCCAGCACCTTCACATACCCGTCGATGAACTCCTGGTCGTTCCGCGAGAGGTCGATGTCCTCGTCGAAGCTCCCGTTCCCGGCCAATCGATAGAGGAACCGGAAGTACATCTTCTTGTTGCCGTCCACATAGAGCTGCTGTACGAGCTGCATGATCCGGTCGAAGGCTTCCGCTTGCTCACCCACCCCCAGCCCTGCGGGCAGCATCTCGAGCATGTCCACATCGAAGAGGTTGCCCGTTCCGCTTGCCGTCAGCTCCCCGTCCAGCTTGCACAGGGCATGGGCCCGCTCGTTCTGGACATACAGGTAATCATCGGGCTCGTATTGGATATGGATCTCTCCGCCGGACGGCAGGATGATCTGCTTGAGCTGCCAGGCCGCGGGATCCCAGGAAGGCGAGCCGGGATCCTGGGTCTGGTCCACCCAGGGCCGCTGGTGGGCAACACGCTGATCGCCATCGGCGCGGTAACATCCCCATGCGTCCGAGGTATTGTCACCATATGCGGGATCCTGGTCCGCGGTGGCATAGGGCGATGCGATGCTCGGGGAGTCGTACGGGGCTTGGTAAGCGGCCGCCGGATAGCTGTAGTTGAACGTGTAGGGAGCGATCTTGGCATTGACCACGCCGTTGTATTCGGACCAAACGTGTGTGAGCGTCAGCTTGCCCGCATCGTTCTTCGCGTTCGGGGCGTTCGGCCATGCGGCATAGGAATAGCGGAAGTGCACCGTCTTGATGGGGCGGTTCGCGCCCATGTTCGCATACTGCTCGCGGGTGTACAGTTCGATCTTGTCCAGTGCGTACACGGGTTCTCCCATATCGCCGTCCGCTACTTGAACGCCGGCATCGACCGTGGACGCCCCCCGGCCATCCTTGCGGCCTTCTTCGTCCAGGTGGAAGACCGCCACGTGCGACCGCGTCTCGATGCGTGCCAGATAGTAGACCTCCTTTTCCCCGGAGGAGAAAGAGAGCATGTCGTCGTTGCACTCCGACAACTGCCCCGGTTCGTGGATGAATCCGCAGTAAGGGGAGCGCCACTGATACCAGGTACCCTCGCCGCCGTGCTTGCGTTCGTAGATGAACTTCGTCCAACCACCCAGGTCCGCCTCATCGGGCCCGTTGTGGTTGCGGTCCACATAGTCCGCGTCCGTGATCGACGTGAGCAGGTAGGTGGTGGCGTATCCTCCCTGGTTCTCGGTGCCGATCAGTTGCGCGCCCGCCGTTGGGTCGACATCGGCCCCATAGACGTGGGGACTGGTGGCCAGTGAGATGTCCCCGCGGGGCGTGAAGTTCAGGTTCTTGTCGCCGCGGGCATACACCGGTAGGCCATAGGTGTATCGCTGCCCCTGGCCGTTCAGCACCGAGAGCTCTCCCAGGTGATCAGGGTTCGCTTCGTCGGGCGGCACCCCCACGTCGGCTTTCTCATAGCGGCGATAGGCTACGCCGCCTTGTGTGCTGGCCATCTCGTTGAAGGTGTTGTAGCCGATGTACGAGGAGCGGCCGGATCGCTTCCCTGCGTTCATTCCCCCGGTCAGGATATTGTTGCCGTAGCCTCCCGTGGTCACATGGGCGTTCTCTTCCTCGTCGGACCCATAACTGACGAACCCTCCGGGGTCATTGGCCATGCGGAAGAAGAACGGCTCATCGTCCATGGTGGACGCGGCCGTGTGCTGCCAGCCTTCCACCCTCAATTCCTGATGCCCGTAGTTGAGGTCGATGCCCCCTCCCCAGTTGAGGCCTCCCGAGAGCTCCCCGCCGATCTTGAACAGGTCGGTGGGGCTGATGGTGCGGCTGGGCCGGAAATGCTGGACGCTCCGAGGGTATAGGCGCATCGAGCCCGAGATCCCCTCCCCGGAGGCGGCGAAGATGTCCGCATCCGCGAACGGGACGCTGAGGAACTTGTCCCGCTTATTGTAGGTCGTCAGGTTCTCGGTGTGGTAGTCCATCTGCGCATCCTCGCTGGACGCATTGGCCGAGTAGAGGTAGCCGAACGAGGGCAGGGAGGTGGTCTCCTGGTTCGTCTGCACATTGTACTGGCCGCTCACATTGCCGGACATGCCTACTTCGAAAGGGCTGGGCGTGGGGATGAAGCCCAGGCCCAGGGTGAACGAGCGTCCGGTGTACCGGGCCGCGCTCAGCGGGAAGGTCTGGGCGGTGATGGCGGACATGCCGTATGCGTTCCCGATGGCTTTCAGGTCAGGCCGCATCGACCGTGCGTTCTTTTCCTTCTGCTTGGCCTTCTTGTAGTTGTTCGATGCGCCCTTGAACGAGATCTCGTCCGTGAACACGTCATTGACGTACTTGTCCTGCAGCTCTTTCTCCTTCTTCTTCGCCTTCTCCTTCGGTGCATTGAGCAAAGCGGCGGGGTTCACCTGCAGGGAGAAGCTGCCTTCCCCGTCCGTAACGTTGAAGCCCAGGTTCACCAAGCCGCCGGCGAGGATGGCCCCCGCACCGGCGCTATATCCGAACCCCTTGTAGTTGTTGTACCGCAGGGTCGCGGAGCCGCTCACGGGGATGTCCGTGCTGAAGGCCTCGGGTTCGGAGAGCGTCCCGCTCAGGGAGACCGTCCGGCTCGGTATGGTCTTGTTGTGCTGCAGGATTCGCTCGTCATCCTTGCCGTTCCAATCGTCCGGTATGCCTCGCATCTGGCGAGCGATCGCTCCGGGATTGAGCGTCCAGCCGTAGCCCACCCAACTGGCCTCTTCCTCCGCGGAGGTGCCGCTCTGGTAGGAGAGCGAGAGCGCATACCCGCCGCCATTGGGGCCGGGGATCTGCAGCACGGGCAGGTTGTAGGTGAAGTCCCCGGTGAAGTCGTTCACCATATTGGTGGTCACCACCGGCTCGAAGCTGCTGAACTCGGGCTGGGCGGGCCCTGAGGTCAACGCCCAGGCCGCGGTAGGGAAGACCACGTCGCCCAGGAAGGTGATCAGGAACAGGGAGGCCAGGATGCGCACGATGCGCGGATGCCGGCGGATGGTGGTGAACATGCGCAGAAGGGTCAGATCATTGGTCGAGGCACGTTCCGCAGGTCGGCCCGTTGGAACTTGAAATGCTGGGTCCCCGTGCCCAGTTGGTCGTCATCGACCACGAGGTCCAGGGTCTCCGAGCCGAAGAAGCTGCTGTCCGTGAGGGTCGGCGGGGCGAAGACGAGCACCACATTGCGGTCCTTCGACAGGCCGTAGGTGTTCTCCAAGGTGCTCAGCACCGGACGGTAGATGCTTTCGCCGCAGTGCAGCTCCACGTGTTCCTCCCAGAGGAAGTTCAAGGCATAGGCCTGTTCCTTGAACTCTTCCACGTTCCGCACGCCGGCATACATCACATCACCTTTGAAATGGGTGGTGTCGGGTGCCAGGTTCAGCACGAAGCAGAGCTGCTGGCCATGGGCCTGCAAGGCCTTGTCCGGATCGCGCTTGCCGCTATCAGGCATATCGGATGCT
>JAFDZF010000024.1 GCA_018267055.1 Bacteroidota bacterium | reverse complement strand
CACGACAGCTTCGCCCGCGGCGACACCCTCTATGGGGCGCACATCAATGATGGCTTCTTCTCCATGGTGGACGTAAGCGACCCGGCCAGCCCCATGCTGCTCGGCACCCAGCCCACGCCCAATCATTTCACCCACAACTGCTGGCTCGATGACACCGGCCATTACCTCTTCACCACCGATGAGCAGCCGGCCTCCTTCGTCGCCGCCTACGACGTGAGCGATCCCACCGACATCCGCGAGGTGGACCGCCTGCAGAGCGATCCCGACCACCATCCCATCCCGCACAACACTTACTGGCTGCACGATTTCCTGGTGACGAGCTACTACACCTACGGGGTGACGATCTATGATGCGTCCGTGCCCGAGCTGCTCGTGGAGACCGGCCATTACGATACCTCGCCCATCGTGGGCAGCAGCTTCAATGGTGCCTGGGGCGTCTACCCCTTCCTGCCCAGCGGGAACCTGCTGGTGAGCGACATCGAACGCGGGCTCTTCATCCTGGCCCCCACCTATACGCATGCCACCTGGCTGCATGGCCATATCACGGAGGCCGGCAGCGGGGAGAACATCTTCGGGGCCACGGTGACCATCGGCGCTTCGGGTGCCGTGGCCACGTCCGACCTGGAGGGCCGCTACGGCACCGGGTTCACGGCCCCGGGCCTGTACGACATCACCGTGCATGCCGATGGCTACAGCGACCGGACGATCACGGGTGTGGAATTGCCGGAAGGCGTGAACACCACCCTCGATGTCGAGCTGGACCTGTCCGGCACCGGCGTGGGCGATGCCGGGAGCGTGCGGCCGAGCCTGATGATCGCGCCGAACCCCAGCGACGGCCATTGCACGGTGGCGGCTCCGGGCCTGGCCGAGGCCCGCGTGGAGCTGTTCGATGCGCAAGGACGCCGCGTGGGCCCTTCGCGGACGCTGCGGAACGGAGCGCTGCACCTGGATGCCGCACTGGCGCCGGGCACCTATGTCGTGCAGGCGATGGGTGCGGAAGGCGGCCGTTCGGTGGCGCGGATGATCGTCCGGTGATCGGACGGCGCTGACGCTCAGTGCTTGGGCGTGCCGCCGTTGCAGTGCTCCTTGATCAGGGCGTCCACGTCGGGGACCTCACCCAGGATCTTCGCGAGCGAGAGGTCGTCGCAGGCCTTTTCGCGGTCCCCCTTGCGCAGCCGCAGGAGCGCCCGGGTGCGCAGCGCGAACGGATTGGCGGGGTAGGCCCGCAGGCTGCGCTCCACGTCCGTCAAGGCTTCGGCATCGCGGCCCAGCTTCAGCAGGGTATAGGCCCGGTTGCTCAGGGCGGTGGGCTCGTCCTTGTCCAGCTGGAGGGCCTTCGCGTAGATGTCCAGGGCCTCGTCGTAGCGCCCCAGCTCGGTGAGCTCATAGCCGCGGTTGGTCCAGTTGCCGATGTCGCCGGGCTCCAGGGTGCACAGCTTCTCCAAGGTGGCCAGGCTGAGCGCATGCTCGCCCGTGGCGTCATAGAGGCGGGCCAGGATCTTCAGCGCGGGCAGGTCATCGGTACGGTCGCCGAGCCCCTGTTGGAGGTCGTTGATGGCGGGCAGGTCCTTCTTCAGCTCGGCCCGGGCCTCTCCGCGGAGCACCAGGAGCTGGCGGCGCAGCGGGTCCTGTGCACCATGGTCCAGCGCCCGGGTCGCCAGGCGTTCGGCCAGGGAGCGGTCCTCCCCGCGGAGGGCATAGACCGCGCGCTGGTAGTTCGCCTCGATGTGCAGGCTGTCGAGCTTCAGCGCCTTGTCCACGTCCATCAGGTACCGGTCCATGCGGTCCATGTACGACCAGGCGCGGGCGCGGGCGGAATAGCTCGTGGCCGTAGGGGCGAGCTGCACGGCGGCATTGAACTTCTCCAGCGCCTTCTGCGGCCGTTCGGCGGCCAGCAGGCTGTCGCCCTGGGCGATCAGGCGCGCGGTGTCCTGGCCATGGGCGCGGACGCACAGCACCACCAACACCATCAGGATCGACCGTTCCGCTCCCTTCATCGGTCCGCAAATGTAGCCTGTGGTGCAACGGCGTGCATTCCGGCCTGACGAGGGCGGAAGGCGGGGCGACGAGCTAGTGGGAACGGGCTACGGGCACGGTATCGAGGGGGGCCAGGCGCCCGGCCTGGAGCAGGTGATGGCCCGCCATGGCGATCATCGCGGCGTTGTCCGTGCAGTAGGCGAAGGGCGGGATGTGCACGGTCCAGCCCTCCTGCCCGCCCAGGGCGGCCAGCCGTGCCCGCAGGCCGCTGTTGGCGGCCACGCCGCCTGCGACGCCGATGGTGCGCAGTCCGTGCTCCCGCATTGCGCGGCGTGCCTTGGCCAGCAGGTGGTCGATGATGGCCTGCTGCAGCGAGGCGCAGAGGTTGTCCCGTTCCGCCTCGGCGAAGCCGGGATGCTGCTGCTCGCCCTGCCGCACCAGCTGGGCGAAGGCGGTCTTCAGGCCGCTGAAGCTGAGGGCGAGGCCGGGCAGGGCGGGCTTGGGGAAGGCGAAGCGGTGCGGGTCGCCGGTCCGGGCGTACCGGTCGATCAGCGGTCCGCCGGGGTAGGGCAATCCGAGCACCTTGGCCCCCTTGTCGAAGGCCTCGCCCGCGGCGTCGTCGAGCGTGGACCCGATCACCGCCATGTCCAGCGGCGAGCGCACCAGCACCAGCTGGGTATGCCCCCCGCTCACGGTGAGGTTGAGGAAGGGGAAGGCGGGCATGGGCCGCTCTTCGCCATCGCGGATGAAGTGGGCCATCACGTGGGCCTGCACGTGGTCCACCGCCACTAGCGGGATGCGCAGGGCCTGGGCCAGGGAGCGCGCGAAGCAGGTACCCACCAGCAGGGCCCCGATCAGCCCCGGACCCCGGGTGAAGGCCACCACGCCGAGGTCCTCCTTCGCCACGCCGGCCTCCCGCAGGGCCTGTTGCACCACGGGGACGATGTGCTCCTGGTGCGCGCGGCTGGCCAGCTCGGGCACCACGCCGCCCCAGGACCGGTGCACGTCCTGCGAGGCCACCACGTTGCTGCGCACCGCCCCGTCGACCAGCACGGCCGCGGCCGTCTCGTCGCAGGAACTCTCGATGCCAAGGATCACGGTGGGCACGGCGAAGGCCGCAAGCACGGTAATTTCGGGCCGTTCAGGCCCGTTGCTTGCATGGCGAGGGTCCGAAACTAAGCAGACCTGGCGCAAGGGAACGGCATACGGCGGCGCGTTTGGCGCGTGGTGCGCAGGGTCCTGTGGGTCCTGGGGAGCCTCCTCTTCCTGCTGGTGGTCATCACGGTGCTGCTGCTCTATCCGGTGGTGCAGACCTGGATCGCGCACCTGCTGAGCGAGCGCCTCAGCAAGGACCTGGGCACCACCATCCGCATCGACCGCGTGGAGCTGCGCCCCTTCGGGCCCAACCGGCTGCACGGGGTGTACATCGCCGACCTGTCCGGCGACACCCTGATCGCCGCGGAGGAGCTGTGGGTCCGGGGGCTGCGGCTGAACACGGCCGCCCACCTCATCAAGGTGCGCCGCCTGGAGCTCCACGGCGCCCGGTTCGCCCTGGCCAAGGCGGAAGGCGAGGTGCACAGCAACCTCACCACCTTGTTGGACAAGCTGTCCAGCGGCGACACCACCTCCAGCGGGGCCGGGTGGCGCATCCAGTGCGGGAAGGTGGACATCCGTCGCCTGCACTTCAGCTACCACGATGCCAACGTGGCCCCCTTGCCGTTCGGGGTGGACTTCGACCACGTGGACGTGCCGGACGCACGGATCCTGGGGCGGGAACTGCAGGTAGCGGGCGACTCGATCCTCTTCCGGTTCGACAGCCTGGCGCTGGACGAGCGCAGCGGGTTGCGCCTGCGGCAGCTGGCCGGTGCCGCCCGCGTGTGCCCCCGGGGCATCCGCATCCAGGGGCTGGAGCTGGCCACCGGCCCGCAGCACGAGGGCGCGATCGGCACCGACCTGCGCGGCGACCTCGACCTGCGCACGGAGAGCTTCGGCGATTTCAGCGAGTTCACCACGCGGGTCTTCCTGCAGGCCGATCTGGACAGCTCGCGGCTGCAGTTCGCGGACGTGGCGCTCTTCGCGCCGGACCTGCAAGGCGTCGACCTGCCCATCGGGCTGAGCGGCTCGGTGCGGGGTACCGTGAACGAACTCAAGGGACGCAACATGGAGATCCGGTTCGGCGAGCGCTCGGTCTTCCGCGGCGACGCGGAGCTGAGCGGCCTGCCCGACGTGCCCAACACCTTCATGGTGATCGACGTGAGGACGTTCGCCACCGACCCCGAGGACCTGGCCGGCCTGCCGGTGCCGCCCTTCATGGAAAAGGGCACCCTGCAGCTGCCGGTGGAGGTGCAGCGCCTGGGGGCCGTGGACTTCTCCGGGAACTTCACGGGCTTCATCAACGCCTTCACCACTTACGGCCGGGCCTCCACGGCCGCCGGTGCGCTGCGGACGGACATCACCTATGAGAAGGACACCACGTCGGGCGTGTTCGAGCTCCGCGGGCGGTTGGCCACGGAGGGCTTCGACCTGGGCCGCGTGGTGGGTACCACCGCCGTGGGGCTCATCGCCTGCGACGCCCGGGTGGCCGCGAAGGGCCGCGACGTGGGCTCGTTGGAGGCCGCGATTGAGGGGGGCGTGTCCCGGCTGGACCTGGCGCAGTTCAGCATCGGGGGCATCACGCTCAACGGCAAGCTGGAGAAGGACCTGTTCAACGGCGAGCTCGACTGCGACGACCCGAAGCTGAAGCTCCACTTCGACGGCCTGGCCGACCTGCGCGGCCGCTGGCCGGTGGTGGACTTCACCGCCGACGTGCAGCGGCTCGATGCGCGCGCCCTCGGCCTCATCGGCGGCACGGGCTACAGCGACGTGGTGATGCAGGTGCGGGCGCAGGGCGAGCTCTCGCCGGACAGCCTCCAGGGCGCCGTGCTGCTGCAGGGCGTGACCTACTGCCAGGATTCACTGGACCTGGCCATCGGCGACGTATCGCTGCGCGCCTGGCACGAGCGGGGCGTGCCGCAGCTCGAGCTCCGGAGCGACCTCGCCGACGCGCGGGTGGAGGGCGAGTTCTACCCCACGCGCCTGCCCGAGGCGGTGCAGAGCGTGCTCTTCAGCGTGTTCCCCGCACTGGAGGAGCAGGTGAGCTACGAACAGGAGCCGCAGCGCTTCACCTTCGACGCCACCGTGAAGGACGCGCAGCCCGTGCTCGACCTCGTGGTGCCCGGCCTGAAGCTCGACAGCGGCGCGCATTTCACCGGGTCCTTCGACAGCCGGACGTTCGACCTGGGGCTCAACGCGGAGATCCCCCGCGTGGCCTACGGCGGCCTGTACGGCGACTCGCTGACGATCGCCGTGGACAAGACCATGGAGATCCTCAGCTTCAGCCTGCAGGGCGCGCGCCAGATGCTGAAGGACAGCACCTACCTGAACGGCGTCGACCTCACCGGTAAGGCCTATCAGGACGAGGTGGAGCTGCGCGCGGGATGGTCGGGCAGCAAGGGCGATACCAAGGGCGAGCTCAACGTGGATGCCCAGGTGAAGGGGCCGCGCTCGCTGGCGATCGACCTGGAGCCGAGCACGCTCTTCTTCAACCGCGGGGAGTGGACCAACGCGCGCACCGCGCACATCCAGGTGGACAGCACCACCATCCGCGTGGACACGCTGGAGATGACGAACGCGGGACAGGTGGTGCGGCTGGGCGGCGCAGTGGGGTACGACCCCACGTACGCCCTGTCCTTCGACCTGCTGGACGTGCAGCTGGAGAACCTGCGCCCTTTGTATGAAGGCCCCGCGGTGAAGGGACAGCTCAGCGGGGACGGCCGCCTCTTCGACCTGTACCGCACGCCGTACCTGCTCAGCTACCTCTGCATCGACAGCCTGGCGATCGAGGACCACCCCGTGGGCGACCTGCGCTTCGCGGCTTCCTACAACGATGCGGACGACGCCATCGACCTGAACGGCCTGCTGAAGCGCGACACGGTGCAGGCCCTGCAGTTCGCGGGCAAGCTGGCGCCGGGCAAGGAGCAGGAGCTGGACGTGGACCTGACCCTGGACCATTTCGACCTCCGCTTCCTGGACCCCTACCTGCCGTCGGCCATCAGCGACCTCCAGGGCACGGTCACCGGCACCATCGACGTCACCGGCAAGCTGGCAAGGCCCGACATCCGCGGCACGGCGCTGATGGAGGACGCGGGGCTGCGCGTCACCTACCTGAACACCTTCTACAGCTTCACCCACCGGGTGACCATCGAGCCGGACATGTTCGCGCTGGACCTGGTGAAGCTGCACGACGAGGAGGGCCATACGGCCACGGCGGTCGGTACCATCATCCACCACGGCCTCCGGGACTGGAACTTCGATGTGAGCATGACGATGGACCAGATGATGGTCCTCGACACCGATGCCGGCAACAACGAGCTGTACTACGGCCAGGCCTACGCCACGGGCGATCTGAGCGTGAGCGGCTACGCCGACAACCTGGAAGTGGTGGTGGACGCACGCACGGCGGCGGGCACGGACATCCACTTCCCACTGGGGGCGAGCAAGGACGTGGGGGGCATCTCGTTCGTCCGGTTCGTGGCAGCGGGCACCATCGCCGATTCGCTGGAAGAGGAGGTGGACCTGAGCGGCGTCCGGCTGGACATGAACGTGGAGGTGACGCCGGACGCGCGCTTCGAGCTCATCTTCGATCCGATCGTGGGCGACATCATGCGCGGCAGCGGGCGCGGCAACATCGCGATGACGGTGACGCCGGCCGGCGACTTCAGCATGAAGGGCGACGTGGAGATCACCGAGGGCGACTACCTCTTCACCCTGCGGAACCTGGTGAACAAGCGCTTCGGCGTGGAGCCCGGGGGGCACATCACCTGGTACGGCGACCCGTTCGACGCCACCGTCAACATCGATGCGGTGTACCGCCTGCGCGCCGGGCTGTACGACGTGATGCCGGCGGCACTGCGCACGGAGGCCTACAAGAAGCGGGTGCCGGTGGAGGTGCTGATGCACCTTTCCCAGAAGCTGATGAACCCCGACATCGGGTTCGAGGTGCGGCTCCCGACGGTGGACGAGGGCGTGCGCACGCAGGTGAACAGCGCGCTGGCGAACGCCGACGACCTGAACAAGCAGGTGTTCTCGCTCATCGTGCTCAACCGCTTCCTGCCCACCGACGCGCAGAACACGAGCGACCTGGGGGCGGGCAGCGCCACCACCGGCACCGAGCTGCTGAGCAACCAGCTGAGCAATTTCCTGAGCGGGGTGAGCAAGGACTTCGACCTGGGCGTGAACTGGCGCACCGGCGACGCCATCACGCAGGACGAGGTGGAGGTGGCGGTGAGCACGCAGATCTTCAACGACCGGCTGCAGCTCACCTCCAACGTGGGCGTCTCCTACGGCTCCGGCGGCACCCAGCAGGGCAACAACCTCATCGGCGACTTCTCCGCGGAATACATGCTGACGCAGGACGGGAAGCTGCGCTTCAAGGCGTTCAGCCAGAGCAACGACCGCAACCTGAACCAGGTGGACCAGGCGCCCACCACGCAGGGCGCCGGCCTGGCCTACCGCGAGGAGTTCGACACGTTCCGCGAGTTCCTGGTGAAGTTCGCGAACGTCTTCCGCAAGAAGGGGAACAAGAAGCCGGTGGAGTGAGCGCCTACTCGCCGCCCAGGTCGAGGTGGTGGCCCATCTTGAGCTTCTTCGTCAGCAGGTAGCTGCGGTTGTGCACGTTGGGCGCGATCTCGATGGGCACGTTCTCGGTGATCTCCAGGCCGTAGCCCACGAGGCCGGTGCGCTTGCGGGGGTTGTTGGTCATCAGCCGCATGCGGCGCACGCCGAGGTCGTGGAGGATCTGGGCGCCCACGCCGTAGTCGCGCGGGTCCATGTCGAAGCCCAGCATCGTGTTCGCCTCCACGGTGTCCGCGCCTTCTTCCTGCAGCTTGTACGCGCGCAGCTTGTTGAGGAGGCCGATGCCGCGGCCTTCCTGCTGCATGTACACGATGACGCCCTTGCCTTCGCGCTCCACCATCTCCATGGCGCGGTGCAGCTGGGGGCCGCAGTCGCAGCGGCAGCTGCCGAAGATGTCGCCGGTGACGCAGCTGCTGTGCACGCGCACCAGCACGGGCTCGTCCTTGGTCCAGGTGCCCTTCACCAGGGCGAGGTGCTCTTCGCCGGTGTCGATCTGGCGGTAGGCGTAGAGGTCGAAATCGCCGTGGCGGGTGGGGAGCTTCACGTCCACCACGCGCTCCACCGAGCGCTCGGTGCGCATGCGGTAGGCCACCAGGTCCTCGATGCTGATCAGCTTCAGGTCGAAGCGCCTGGCCACCTCGCGGAGCTGCGGCAGGCGCGCCATCGTGCCGTCCTCGTTGAGGATCTCGATCAGGACGCCCACGGGCTCGAAGCCGGCGAGGCGGGCCAGGTCCACCGTGGCCTCGGTGTGGCCGGTGCGGCGCAGCACGCCGCCGTCGCGGGCCTTCAGCGGGAAGATGTGCCCGGGCCGGCCCAGGTCGGACGGCCTGGTGGCGGGGTCGATCAGCGAGAGGATGGTCTTGCTGCGGTCGCTGGCGCTGATGCCGGTGGTGGTGCCGTGGCCCCGCAGGTCGATGCTCACCGTGAAGGGCGTCTCGTGCACCGCGGTATTGTCCTGCACCATCAGGTCCAGCCCCAGCTCCTTGCAGCGCTGCTCGGTGAGCGGGGCGCACATCAGGCCGCGCCCGTGGGTGGCCATGAAGTTGACCACCTCAGGGGTGGCATTGCGGGCGGCGGTGATGAAGTCGCCCTCGTTCTCGCGGTCCTCATCGTCCACCACGATCACCAGTTTGCCGGCGCGGATGTCCGCGATGGCGCTTTCGATGCTGTCGAACGTCGTTCGGTCGTTCATGGGTCGCCCTCGGCTGGGGCCGGAGCGGGCGTGGCGCGAAATTACGCCGTGGGCGTGGGCCCCGTCGAGGAGCTGATCAGGGCGTCCATGCGCTCGGCGGCCCGCGACCAGTCGAAGGCCCCGCGGACGAAGCGGTATCCTCCCTCGGCCAGGCGCTCCCGCTCGGTGGCGTCGCTCAGCAGCCGCAGGATGTGCGCGGCGTACTCCTCGGGCGTCCGCCCGATCAGCACGGAATGGCCGGGCACGGCGCCTACGGCATTGTTGGCCAGGGCCGAGGTCACGCACGGCATGCGCATGGCCATGGCCTCCAGCAGCTTGTTCTGCAGGCCGGTGCCGATCTGCATCGGGGCGGCGAACACGTGGGCCGAGGCGTACGAGTCGCGGATGTCCTTCACCCAGCCGCTCACTTGGATCGCCGGGTCGCGCAGGGCCAGGTCGCGCACGCGCTGCCCGGGGTCCACGCCCGAGATCAGCAGGCTGGTCGACGGCCGCTCCTTGCGCACCAGCGGCAGCACCTTGTGCACCAGGTACAGCACGCTGTCGATGTTGGGCGGGTAGTTCATGTTGCCCGTGAACAGCAGGTCGAACCGCTTGGTGCCCGGCCGCGGGGTGAAGAAGTCGGTGTCCACGCCGTTGGGGATCACCGCCACCTCGTCGCGCCGGGGGTGGTAGAGCAGGTCGCGGTCCTGGGCGCTGATGATCACGTGATGGTCGAAGAGGTCGAGCATCAGGTTCTCGTAGCGGATCAGGCGGCGCGTCTCGGCGCGGAACAGCGGGCGCAGGTAGAAGGGCGTGTTCTCCGTCCGGCGCTCCATCCCCTTGCTCAGCGTGTCCATGTAGTCCAGCGTCTTCGGCAGGGCGTAGTTGTGGCGCACGTACTCGGTGGTGCGCACCAGCTGGCAGAGCACGTGGTCGGGCCGGAACTCCGCGATCACCCGGTCGATGGCCTGCTGGGCCCGGCGGTGGTGGAAGTAGGTCACCTGGAAGGGGAGGCGCGAGAACACGGCCGCGAGCATGCGCAGCAGGATCCGCCAGCGCGGGATGTGCACCACGGCCAGGTGCGCGCAGAGCGAGCGCAGGTGCGCGATGGCCTCGGGGTCGCTGCGCTGGTCGCTCAGGCAGAAGAGGTACACCTCGTGGCGCTTCGCCAGACGCGTCACCAGGTGGTAGGCGCGCAGCTTGTCGCCCTTCTCCAGGGGGTAGGGCACGCGGGAGAGGACCACCAGCAGCTTCATGCCTTCAGCAGCCCCTGGTAGAAGGCGGTCAGCTCCTTCACCACCCGTTCGTTGGTGTAGCGGCGGCCGATCAGCGCGCGCGCGCGGGTGCCGATGCGGCCCGCCAGCGCGGGGTCGCCGATGACCCGGCCCATGCGCTCCACGAAGTCGGTGGCGGTGCGGGCGATGAGGATGTCCTCGCCGTCCGTGCAGGCGATGCCCTCGGCGCCGATGGGCGTGCTGATGACGCATTTGCCCAGGGCCATGCCCTCGATGATCTTCACGCGCATGCCCCCGGCGCTGAGCAACGGCACCAGCATCACGTGGCGCTTCGCCATGTAGGCCTCCGCGTCGGGCACGCGGCCGGTGATGGTGACGCCGGGGAGCCGCGCCTTCAGCAGGTCCTTCGGCATGCGGTTGCCGGCCAGGTGCAGCTCGGCGTCCGGGTGCTTCCGCTGCACCCGCGGCCATACCGCGCCCAGCAGCCAGCGCACGCCCTCCTCGTTGGGCAGCCAGTCCATGCTGCCCAGGTGGAAGAACACCGGCGGACCGTCGGGCTGCTCGGCGGCATAATCGGCCGGGTCCACGGCGAAGGGCACCGTCGCGATGGGCAGCTTGCCGTGGTGGTCGGCGAGGTGCGCGGCATCGGCCGGGGTGATCGCCGCCACGCCGTCCACGCGGGCGAGCACGGCATGCTCATAGGCCTTCAACTGCTTCGCCAGGAAGCGGCGGTAGGGCTTCTTCAGGATGTTCTTCTCCCCGCGGGCGATGCGCTCCTGGATCACGTGCTCGAGGTTGTGCGAGCGCAGCACGATGCGCGCGCGGCTGTAGCGGCGGATCGTGGGGATGTAGGGCGTCATGAACAGGCTCTCCAGCTGCACGATGTCGAACGTCCGTTGCGAGAGCAGTTGGATCAGCCGGATGTCCATGTCCGGCGAGAAGAAGCGGCTGATGTTGTAGTTGTCCGCCGTCACCAGGTCGGTGAAGGCGTCCACGATGTTCAGCGAGGTGTCCACGAAGACGCCCTCGATCCCCGTGCGCTCGCGGTAGGCCTTGGGCAGGGTGGCGGGGTCCAGGGGATGCTTCGGCGTGCTGAGGCAGAGCACCTTCACCTCGTGGCCGGCCTCCAGCAGGCCGAGCGTCACGTTGTGCATGGCCTTGGTGCCCCCGTCGATCGGGGGGAACGGAGGCTTATGGCACAGTTGGAGGATGCGCATGGCGTCGGCGGAAACGGTCCCGGATGCGGTACCAGACGCGATCATACGCATCGCGGTCGAACAGCGGGCTGTCGGTGGCGGCCTTCCAGGTGATGAAGATGCCGATGGGCAGCAGCACCATGCTGCTGATCCACATGCCGGGCCAGGCGGAGAGCGTGCCCGCTTTCACGATCTGCTCGGTGGAGTAGGAGAGGATGTGGAACACCAGGAAGAACACGATCGCGATCACCGTGGGCAGGCCCATGCCGCCCTTGCGCACGATGGCCCCCAGCGGCGCGCCGATGAAGAAGAAGATGACGCAGGCGAAGGCCAGCATCAGCTTGCGGTGCCACTCCACCTGGAACTTCGAGATCTGCTGCAGCCGCTCCTGGCGCTCGGCCGTCACCCGGTCGATGAAGTTGATGGTGTTGCGCACCATGGACGTGGCCGTCGCGTAGTAGTTGTTGCGCTCGTCCGCCGTCAGGCCCTTGCGGAAGCTGGCCATGTCGCTGAAGGGGCCGTCCTCGGCCGCCCGCACGCTGTCGCGGGTCACATAGAGGCCGTTGCGGAGGTAATGGTCCTGCTCGTTGATGCGCTGGTCGAGCTTGCGCTGCAGGCTGTCCTCGGCATAGCCCAGCTGGCCCAGCGTGAGCATCTTGTAATGGTCCTTGAAGAGGTCCTCGTTGGTGCGCTTCAGGCCCAGTCCGGTGAGGTCCAGGCGGATCTCGTCGCGGGCGAAGCGGCCGCGCAGCAGCGGGTTGTTGCCGCGCAGGCCGGAGGTGCTCTTGTCCTGATCGTCATAGATGCGCCCGTCCTCCAGGATCAGCACCAGGTAATGCCCGTCGGTGCTGCGGCGCATGTGGCCCCGGGCGGCGCGCACCACCGTGCGGTTGGCCTGGAAGGGTTGGCGGTGGTCGTAGATCAGCACGTCCTCCAGCTGGCCCGTGGCGTCGTCCTTGCCCTTCACGCGGATGCTGAATCCGTCCAACCCGTTGAAGAACACACCGGGCTTCAGGTTCAGGGCGGGCTTGGTCTTGGTCACGTCCCACAGCAGGCTCTGGAAGCGCAGGTTCGCCAGGGGCAGCACATTGTTGCTGAAGTAGAACGAGAAGGCGGCCAGGCCGAGCACGAACACGATCAGCGGCATCAGGATCTTGAACAGGCCCAGGCCCGCCGAGCGCATGGGGGTGAGCTCCGAGCGCTCGCCCAGCCCGCCCATGGTCATGATGGACGAGAGCAGCACCGCCAGCGGCAGCACGGCGGGCACGAAGGCCGAGGTGGCGTAGGCGATCAGCCGCACCAGCACGTCCCAGGGCAGGCCCTTGCCCATCAGCTCGTCCACCCACTTCCACAGCCATTGCATGCTGAAGAGGAAGAGCACGATGATGAAGGTGACCAGCAACGGCCCCCAGTAGACCCCGATGATGAGACGGTGCAGCCGCTTCATGCGAAGTACAAAGATCAGCCGCTGGCGTTCAGCCGCAAGCCTCAAGCCCCCGGCTCAGTTCCGGCCGAGCAAGGGGCTTGAGGCTTGCGGCTTGGAGCCGATCAGGCCCCCAACACCCGGGCCAGCGTGTGGATCTGCGACTCCCACAGCGCCTTGGCCTCCTCCAGGTCCTGCGGCCAGGCGTGGTCGGTCACCACCAGGCAGGTCTCGTTGGTCATGGGGTCGATGCGGATGCGCAGCTCGAAGAAGGCGCCGGGATCGTCGTCGTCCAGCCAGCGGAAGCGGATCATCTCGCCGAACTTGCGGCTGAGGCATTCCGCGTGCTGGCTTTCCAGGCCCCACTTGAAGGTGAACTCGTCGCCGCTCACGTCCACGTCGTCGCAGAACCATTCGCTGAACCCGCTGGGGGAGCTGATCAGGTCGTAGAGGGAGCCGGGCGTGGCGCGCAGGTAGAACTCCTGCTGGAAGCGCTCCTTCAGGGCCCGCTTCAAGGTGCGGGCGGGACCGCCGAGGGGTTCCAGGCCGGTCATCACGGCCATGATGGGCTCCTTCGGCTTGGGGGCACGGCCGGGCTTGGCGGGTGCCGGGGCGGCCGGGGCCTTGACCGGGGCGGCCTTGGGGGTGGGCGCCGGCGCTTTGGCCGGTGCCGCGGCTTTCGCCGCCACGGCCGGTTCCGGCGAGGCAGGCGGAGGGGCCTTCTTCACGGGCGCTTTGGCCGGCGCGGCCTTCTTGGCCGGAGGCTTGGGCGCCGGGGGGGCTTTCTTCGGGGCGGCCCCGCCTGCCGGTCGGGCAGGCTTCTTCGCAGGGGGCTTCGGGGCCGCTTTTTTCTTGGGCGCGGGGGCGGGCTTTTTTCCACCGGTCTTGGCGGCGGATCCGGCGGGGGCTTGCTTCGCTTTCTTGGCAGGGGCCGCTTTCTTCTTCGGGGCCGGCTTGCCGGCCGGTCGGGCAGGTTTGCGGGCGGGGGCTTTCGCCTTGCCCGCTGCCTTCTTGCTGGGGGTCGCCTTCTTCTTCGCCATGTCTGCCACGCGCTCTAGGGGTGAGCGGGAAAGGTAAGCAGATCCACCAGCCGTGCAAGTCCGGCGCGGGGCTGCGGAAACCAGGGCCGTACTATATTCGCGCCCCGCTTGCGGCAGCGCAGGCGGGACATGGCGCGGTAGCTCAGCTGGTTAGAGCGCATGATTCATAATCATGAGGTCGAGTGTTCAAGTCACTCTCGCGCTACGAGGTGAAAGGAGAAACCCACGACTGGCGTGGGTTTCAGAGGGAGGAGGGAAGGGTTTGTGTGGAGATCTGCGTTGACTTGTAGTCCTAAGGCGGTCAACTTTTCGTCCCTGCGACTGTTCAGATCGTTTCAGGACGTTCGGGGAGGGGAGGGTGCTCACTCTGAATCCTCCTGCACCATCCGGAAGGTCGTTCCCTGAGGAGTCGCTTTGTAAGAGCGGAGGAAGTCCTTTCCAGATTCGGTCAACTGGTTGTCCTTGACCCTTTGGGTGGCGATATAGCCAATGGTCTTCAGGTAGTACAGTTCCTCCTTGGTCGGTTCCTCCAATTGGACGTCATCACCACCAAGGAACCTGAGATAGTTCAAAAAGCGTTCGTTCGTGGCGGCCAAGAGCCCCACACTCCCCTTGACCACGTTGTATCGGTATTCGATGTCCCTGACCTGCTTGTTCAGGTTGACGACCTGCTCCTTCAACGCGGTTACTTCCTGCAGCACGGTTGAGAGCTTTTTTGAGATTTCCAATCGCTTGTTCTGACGCTGAACTTCCGCGTCCGTGACAATCGCATCGAACTTGTTGACGATGAAGGGTACGACCGTTATGGCGAACACGGCCACCGCGAGCGGCAGCACATAGACCTTCAACGCTATAGGCCAGAAGCCGTCATAGAGGTTGCCATGGACCCAGTTCAGGCGTTCAATGAAGCCATTGTCGGTGCTGGGGAAGAGCAAGGCATAGATCCCCTGCCAGTTGATCACAGCGAACGCGATCATAAGCGGTCCATAGAAAGGACTCTTGAGCCTGTCCAGGATAGCAGCCTTTACATCGTCCATGTGGTTTGCGTGTTGGTGGTGCCTCCACCATTACAAGCCGCTTGCCACAGAATCTCTTTAAGTCCTCCCAGCGTCAATAAAAAGCGACCATCGCTCCACTCTTCGAGTATTCCAATCCTCTGTGAGGAATGGAATGGTCCGAAGGGCGTGAAGACGGGACAGATTAAGGCTGAATCGGTCAGGACGCGTAGGAAGGCCAAACACTGGCCCAGGGTGACGTCTTGAATGGTAGCAGGAAGGGAAAGGGTGATGGTCGCTGGCATCCATTGCTACGTAGCCAGCGGGGGAGGTTTGTTCAGTCCTACTTCAAGTGAGTACTGAGGAATTCCGCCAGAGACTTCGCAAGCTTCTTTGCGTGCGTGCTCATCCAGTCATCATTCCAAACCAATGGTGCAGATTCCACGGCTTGGGCAATTTTAATTTTCGCTGCACTGGTCAAATTGCCCTTCTCATCATAGTGCGAAGAGCCAAGGCCCTTGCGTTTCAAGAAGAGGCCAAGCTTTGCCTTCCTGTAATCAGTATGGGTGAACCGCATCTTCTGCACGCGCTTTGGGTCCATCTTAAAGGCATTGATCATGACATGCTTCAATAGCGCGGGCGATAGTGTATTCTCAATCTCCAGACTGTGCGTAGTTGTGAACCAGAAGTCTTTGTTGGTCATTGCGCCCAACTGCCTGTAGCGGTTAGCCTTGGTCCTTCCTGAGTCCTTATCCGCTAGAAGCCAAATTCGATGAGATAGAAAGTAGGCTTTTATTTTGCCTTCAACTTCTGGACCTTGGCTTTCGGCGAACATGTAGTGGACGATGTTGCTTCCTGCGTATTCAAAGAATCCATAATCATAATCTTCTATATATTGTTTATTGTGTTTTTTCAGATATGCCTTTAGATATGCTGAAATAATCTTTCTGTCAGTGATGCCTTCAACCCAAATTGATGTTTTTGAAAGGAACACAGAGCTATTTGCAACCCCGAGTAAGTCAAGTATAGAAAGATCACGATTCATTACATTTCGTATGCCGGTCTTTTTCTTGGTTGGGGTGAATGTGAAAATGGAAATGTCTTTGTTCAGTGTGATGCTTTGATCAAGAAGATGATTGGAATGCGTGGTCAAGAAGATGATCAGATTCTTCTTTTTTATCTGCTCATTGTTGAGAACCGTCTTCATGAAGAGTGTCAGCAGGCCCGGATGGAGGTGCAATTCGGGCTCTTCGATGAACACCCAAGACTTATTGTCCGCTAGGTATAGAGGAAGAGTGATTTGGATGAGCGCCTGTATTCCATCGCCTAGGTCTTCAAGGCGTTCTTCCTTATCATCGATGAAGACCAGAATGTCCTTCGATTTCTCCTTCGCGACGATATCAATGCTCTTACCCCCGAAGAATTCGATGCCTACGAACTTCTCAAAATCATCGAACCTTGTTCGAAGTGGTCTGACATCATTGCGCAGGGACTTGATTGAGCTGTATAAATCCTGACCTGTGTGAAATCGAACGTTTGTGATTCCGGCGAATCCGTAGTTGTGGATGAATGTGTCCGCTAGTGTTTTTTCACGGATGTACTTCTTTGTCGCCCCATCGTCCACGTTAAAGAGCCTATGCATCACCCTTGTTGCAGGAACGACCTCCTTGAATGGAGTCGTCTCTGATATCTGTATGCGCAGAAGCTCATCTATTGCGTTTATGACGCCATTCGCTTCAGCCATGAACCTGTTGAGTTGTTGGGCGTTTGGCGATAGGTTCGTTGCCACCCGAACTGGTATTCCGTTATGTTGTATGCGCGTGTTGCCGTAGCGTTCATATTGGGTGATGAACCATAGGCAGTACCGAAGTCGCTGGAGCGGTCCTAACAGCTTCTGATGTTCGTTTGGAGTAGTATGATTGATGAATGCCCGAACAAAATTCATCCCATCAATGATAGCCTGCTGATTGAGGGTGAAGGTGGGCATCTCCTTCAAGCCAGCGTGAAGTGCAAGAAGCGGTCTATCCTGTTCATTGTTGAATGGGTGACTCAATTGCACATTTCCATTTGTGGCCGTGAACCTGAATTCAAGTTCAGGCGGAAACGCTATCCTCAAGTCGTCGAACCTACCATCGATGGACTGGAACTGATGTTCAATGATGTCGTGGTATAAGTTGATTGATCCCGATCGAATAAGCTCTCTAATGAATCTGCTCTTTCTTGAATTGTTTGGTCCGACTATGATGTTGACACGATCAATTGGACCAAATGTTCGATGCAGGTCGGGTTTGTCAACGTTCAATACAAATTCTGATAGCATGTCAGGTTTGGGCAGCACGATGTAGGGTTGCGGAAGAGGCATAGTCGGGGGAGAATGTGGCTGGTGGGGTGGATTCAACCCTAGAGGGATGCGGGCTGACGAAGATAAAAGGCCCTAGTTCCCTTTAACCTTTTGTCGTTCAGCGTAGGCACCCTCAGTTTATCAAATCCACTCTATCAGAAAGTCCCCACCCACGTACTCAAACACCGCCCTGAACGACAAGGCGTCCGACCTATCCGGGCTGCGCCCAAGGACTGCACGTATATCGTCCTTCTTGGTCAGTTTAGCCTTTGTTTCCCGATACCGATCCACTTGCTTGTGAGCCATGAACTCCTCTATCGCCAGCTGTTGGTCCTTGGGGTCGCTGATGTCGAACGTGGCCACACCCTGCCTGACCTTCTCAGCCAGCACATAGTAGGCCTGTGTCTTCAGGTTCTGGTAGGGCGCTACGAAAGGCATGACAAAGCCCCCGGAGATCCGGGGGCTTTGTCGTTCCGTCCGTGCGGGTCAGGGAACGAACACCACGGATCGCATGATCCGTTCCGGGTATGCAGCACTAGCGCGTGGGCACCTGCCCCATGATGCTCGTCGATCGATCCCGTTCCAACAGAGGTTGTTCGGAGAGCGCACGCATCGCCAAGTGCATGTTCCAATGATCGGGAAAGCAGGTCGCCGATCGGGTCGCGATCGTTCGGTATAGGTCATCCTGGTCCAGTCCATCTGCGTGAGAGAGTTCCCGTGTCGACCGGAGATCCTTCTGTGATCGTCCGAACGATCGAATGGACGATCGTCCAGCTGCAAGGCGACACATGCATGAAGTGCATGCCGTGCGGATGGATGCGATCGAAGAACAGACTATGGTCCATCGCATCGGCTCCGTCATCGTTCGCACCGGCCCGGACCACCTGCCGGCATCGGTGGATCGGTGCGTCGTGCATCTTTCGTCTTCGATCCTGCGTCGTCCCGCTTCGAGCGACAAGCATTGAGCGATGCACGGAAAGGCACGATGCGCGCTGCTTCGCATCGATCGATCGCGAGGGGATCGGAGCGTAATTCACGAACGCCTGTTCGCAACATGTATCCGCCTTCGTGCTCCATCGTCCGGCGTGATCCTAGTTTGGCATCACAAACCATTAACCATGGCAAAGAAGAAAGCAGCAAAGAAGAAAGCGGCCCCCAAGAAAGCCGCTGCGAAGAAAGCTACGGCTAAGAAGGCCGCTCCGAAGAAGAAGGCCGCCAAGAAGAAGTAAGCAGGTCCCCTGCTTATTCCTAAGAAGAAGGGCCCTCCGGGGCCTTTCCTCTTTTTGGTGCGGACCTATGTTTGCCGTGAAGGATACACGCATGCGCCGACGTTGCTTCCTCTACCTGCTGTGCGCCGCGACGATCGGTTGCGGCCGGACGTTCACGCCGGCCGATGAGGCGGCGATCCGTCACGTGATGGCCGATCAGGAACAGGCCTGGGACCGGGGCGACATCCCCGGCTTCATGGACGGGTATGCCGACAGCGTCTGCTTCATCGGCAAGAAAGGGAGCACTTGCGGCAAGGCGGCGGTGACGGCGAACTACCAGCGCTCCTATCCCGATCGGGCGGCGATGGGCGACCTCACCTTCGATCGCCTGGAGGTCCTGCCCGGAGGTGCGGACCATGCCTGGTGCACCGGGCGCTGGCAGCTGGTGCGTGCGGCGGATACGCTGGGCGGCGGCTTCAGCCTGTTCTGGGAGCGTGAGGCGGAAGGCTGGCGCATCCTCCGCGACCATACCTACTGATCCGTTCCTCGTTACGGCGGGACGGCCGACAGGCGGAGCGACCGGGCTATCTTGGCCGCACATGTCCATGACCCTGGCCATCATCGCGTTCACCGCGGTGGTCTCCCTGCTCGCCCTGAACAACCGCACGGTGTTCGAGAACCTGCTGTTCTATCCGTTCCAGATGCAGCTGCAGCGCGACTGGTTCCGCTTCCTCACGCACGGCTTCGTGCACGGCGGCATCATGCACCTGGTCATCAACATGTACGTGCTGTGGATGTTCGGTACCGAGGTGGAGAACGCTTTCGCGGACATCACCGGGCGGTCCAGCACGCTGCCCTTCCTGGCGCTCTACCTCGGCGGCATCGTGCTCAGTTCGATCCCCGGTTACTTCAAGCACAAGGACGATCCCGGCTACCGGGCGGTGGGCGCCTCGGGGGCCACGTCGGCGGTGGTGTTCTCCTTCATCCTGCTGCACCCGGACACCAAGCTGATGCTGATCCTCCTCCCGATCCCGCTGCCGGCCTGGTCCTTCGGCCTGCTCTACCTCGGCTACGAGTGGTACATGAGCAAGCGCGGGCGTGACGGCATCGCGCACGACGCGCACTACTTCGGCGCCCTCTACGGCATCGCGTTCACCGCGCTGCTCGATCCCAAGGCCGTGGGCCGGTTCCTCCAAGCGGTGGGGATCGCATGAGCGCGGTGGGGATGCGGGGCGCGGTCTTCCTCGACCGCGACGGGGTGATCAACCGCGAGCGGGGCGAGCACACCTGGCGCCTGGAGGACTTCGAGGTGCTGCCGGACGTGGCGCCGGCCCTGCGGGCGATCCGTGCGGCGGGGCTGCTGGCCATCGTCATCAGCAACCAGAGCGGCATCGCGCTGGGGCTGTACACCCGGGAGGAGGTCGAGGGGCTGCATGCCTACCTTCACCACCGCCTCGCCACGGAAGGCGCGGCGCTCGACGCGGTGTACTACTGTCCCCATCATCCGCAACATGGCCGGTGCCTCTGCCGTAAACCCGGCGGTCTGCTGCTCGAACGGGCCATCGCGCGCTTCGGGATCGATCCGGGCCGGTCGGTGATGATCGGCGATCGGGACCGCGACGTGGAGGCCGCCCGATCGGTGGGCGTGAAGGGGATATTGGTGGCACCGAACACCGCGCTGCTGCCGGTGCTGCGTGAACAACGGATCATCTGAATGGGGGCCTACGTCAACCTGAACGGTACGCTTTGCCCGGCCGACCGGCCGGTGATCACCCTCGACAACCGCGCCTTCCATTATGGCGACGGCGTGTTCGAATCCATGCGGATCGTGCGGGGCAAGCCCTGCTTCCTGGATGCGCACTGGGCCCGCGTGCTCGAAGGCCTCAAGGTGCTGCGCATCGAGCAGCCCGCCACCCTGGATCGTGAGCGCCTGGAGCACTACATCCTGGAGCTGGTCGAGCGCTGCGAGATGCCCAACGCGCGATGCCGCCTCACCGTGTTCCGCGACGCGCCCGGCTACTACCGCCCCAAGCGGCACCTGGGGGCCTTCACCATCGAGCTGATGCCGGTGCCGCGCGACGTGTACATCCTCAACGACCGCGGCCTCACGGTGGACATCTACCCCGAGATGCGCAAGGCCGTGAACCTCCTCGCCGTGCACAAGACGCTGAACAGCCAGCTCTATGTGATGGCGAACCTCTGGAGCATGGAGCGCAACCTCGACGACTGCCTGCTCCAGAACGACCGCGGCAACATCATCGAGAGCAGCGCGGGCAACATCTTCATCGTCAGCAACGGCGTGCTCTACACCCCGTCGCTGACCGATGGCTGCCTCGGGGGCATCATGCGCATGCAGGTCATCAACCTGGCGCTGGAGAACGGCATCAAGGTGTACGAGTGCTCGCTGAACCCGCAGAACCTGCTCGCCGCCGACGAGATGTTCTTCACCAACGCCGCGCGCGGCATCCAGTGGGTGAGCACCTACCGCACCAAGCGTTACGCGCACCGCATGGCGCTCGGCCTCGTGGACATGCTGGTGAAGAAGGTGCTCAGTTGAGCGCCGGGTCCTCCGGGAAGTTGGCCAGCGGCGCATAGGCCCGGCCCATGCCGCGGAGCGTATCGCCCCAGAGGTCCTTCAGGCGGGTGTTCATCACGCGGCGCTTGTCCGCCGGGGAGATGAGCCATGAGCGCTGCGACAGTTCCTTCTCCAGCTGGTCCTGCCCCCAGCCGCTGTAGCCCACGAAGAAGCGCACGTGCTTCGCCAGCTTCGGGTCGGTCGCCAGGATCGCGCGCAGCTGCTCGAAGTCGCCGCCCATGTGGATGCCGTCCACCACTTGTGCGCTGCCTTCGAGGCGGTCGCCGAAGGTGTGCAGGTAGTAGAGGTTGCCGCTCTGCACGGGTCCGCCGATGCTCACCCGCGACCGGATCGGCGGCATGTTCTCCATCAGGTCGGCGATGTCCATGTCGATGAAGCGGTTCAGCACGAAGCCGAACGAGCCCTCCTTGTCGTGCGCGCAGAGCAGCACCACCGTCCGCCGGAAGTAGGGGTCGGGCAGGTAAGGCTCGCTGACGAGCAGCCGTCCGCGCGCCGGGGCGTGCGGGTTGGGCGGGTCGAGGTCGAGGAGGTCCTTGTCCATGGAGCGGGAAGCGTAGGATGAAAGTACGGGATCACGGCCCGGCCGCGTGCGCGGGTATCTTCGCCGCACAAGCAACGGCCGACGATGGACAACGAACGGAAGGTGGACGACAGGGCGGACTATACCCGGGGCGAGCTCACGGAAGCCACGGCGGGCGCGGACCCGCTGGCGCTCTTCGGCAGCTGGCTGGAAGAGGCGCGGCAGGCGGGCCTGCCCGATCCGAACGCGATGGCGCTGGCCACCGCGGGCAGCGTGAGCATCAGCTGCCGCATCGTGCTGCTGCGCGCCTTCGATGCGCGCGGCTTCGTGTTCCACACCAACTACAACAGCCGGAAGGCGATGGACCTCGAGCGCGATCCGCGCGCGGCGCTCACCTTCTTCTGGGCGCCGCTGGAGCGCCAGGTGCGGATCGAGGGCAAGGCCGAGCGGATCCCCGCGGAGGAGAGCGACGCCTACTTCGCCACGCGCCCGCGCGACAGCCGCATCGGTGCATGGAGCAGCGACCAGAGCCGCGTGGCGGAGGACCGGGCGGCGATCGAGGAACGGTTCGAGCGGTGGAACGATCGCTTCACGGGAGAAGATGTCCCGCGGCCCGCGCATTGGGGCGGCATCCGTGTGCGCCCGGTGCGCATCGAGTTCTGGCAGGGCCGTGCGGACCGCCTGCACGACCGGCTCGCGTTCGAGCACTTCGGCGATGGCACCTGGCAGCGCATGCGCCTGCAGCCGTGATCGATGCGGATGGAAGGGATATGAAGCAGAAGACCCCCGATCGCTCGGGGGTCTTTGCTTCTGTAGCGTAGGCTGCTTACTTCTTCTTGGCAGCTTTCTTGGCGGCCTTCTTTTTCGGGGCAGCTTTCTTGGCGGCCTTCTTCTTCGGGGCGGCCTTCTTGGCGGCGGCTTTCTTCGCCGTCGCTACGGTGCGCTTGCTCGGACGGCTCTTGCCTTTGCTGCCGGCGGTACGCTTGCCTTTTTTCGTCTTCATGTCACCTTTGCCCATTGTCTGGAGTGTTAAGGGTTTGATGCGAATGTACCCGGGGCCTCTAACGCGGACCTCTTTTGCAAGGTTTCATTTCTTAACGCACGCGTGTTGAGAACCGCATCGTGCGATCGCATCGATCGCCTGCGGTGACGCATCGCACTTCACGCGGTCCCGCGTGCATGCGCATCGTTCAGGAAGCGTCGTCCCGCTGTTCGCGTGCTTCGCGCTCGAAGCGCTCCTCCAGATGCTGCGCGCTGTGCACGGTCTTGCGCGCCCACGCCAGCTTCAGCGCGATGAGGTCGTCCGCGCTGAGGCGCCAGGGCACGTCGCTCGCACGCAGGCGTTCCATCACGGTGAAGAGCGTGATCGCCGCGGACACGGAGATGTTGTAGCTCTCGGTGAACCCGTACATCGGGATGCGCAGCCAGGTGTCGGCATGCGCCATCATCGCATCGCTGAGCCCGGTGAGCTCCGTGCCGAAGCAGAAGGCCATGGGCGTGTCGAGATCGATCGTGTGCGGCGTCACGCTGTCGGCGCGCGGCGAGGTGGCCACGATGCGGTAGCCCTTCGCCTTGAGGGCGCGCACGCAGGCGAGCGAATTGTCGGCGGTGCGGTCGCGGTAGCGCACCATGTCCGTCCACTTCGACGAGCCCAGCGTCACATCGGGGTTCACCGTGTACTTGTTGCGGTTCTCGATGATGTGGATGTCCTGCACGCCGAGCAGGTCGCAGGTGCGCACCACGGCGCTCGCGTTGTGCGGCTGGTAGATGTCCTCCAGCACCACCGTGACATGGCGTGTGCGCTCGGGCGCGATGCGGTCGAAGAGCGCGCGCTTGTTGTCGGAGATGAACGCGCTGAGCTGGATGTAACGTTCGGCGTCGGTGAGCATGGGGGCCGGATGGAGGGGTACAAAAGAAAAGGTCCCTCGCGAGGAGGGACCTTTCCACTTCGGTGAAGTGGATTACTTCACTTTGTTGCTCAGGTCAGCACCGGCTTTGAACTTCACCACCTTCTTGGCAGCGATCTTGATCTCTTTGCCGGTCTGGGGGTTGCGGCCTTTGCGGGCGGCACGCTTCGAGATGCTGAAGGTGCCGAAGCCCACCAGGGCGACGCGGTCACCTTTCTTCAGGGCTTTCGTGGTGTTGTTCACGAAAGCGTCCAGAGCGCGCTTGGCGTCCGCTTTGGAGATCTTCGCTTCAGCAGCGATCGATTCGATCAGTTCGGCTTTGTTCAGGCCCATTGTTGTGAGGTGTTTGAGTTGGTTGGGTTAGAGAACTCACGGACAAATGTATTCGCAAAGCCAGTGGGGTCAAGGGTTTCCGGCGGTCCCGTCGGAAAATGTTGAAAAATCAGGAGTTTTGTTCATAAGTGCGCCGCTAGCCCGCTGGTACCAAGGGTTTCCGGAGGACGGGGTCGGTCATTTCGGACGTTCCGTTGGGTCAACGTATCGGGCCCTCGGAGGACGTCCGCGGATCACCCCAGATGGATGCCGGTGCGATCGCGGAGACCGCGCACGAAGGCGGCGGCATCCAGCACGCGCTTGCCCTGCGCCTGTACCTCCAGCGCTTCCACCGCGCCGTCGCCGCAGCGGACGAAGAGCCGGTCGCCGGTGATGGTGACGGTGCCCGCCGCGCCGGCATGCGCGCTGTCCGCGATCCGCGTGCGCAGCACCTTGAAGTGCTGGGGCGCCTGGCCGCCCTGCGTCCAGGAGGTCCAGGCGCCGGGGAACGGCGCGAGGCCGCGTACGTGATCGTGCACGCGCTGGGCGGACAGGTGCCAGGGGATGCGGCAGTTCGACGGCGTGAGCTTCGGCGCATGGTGCGCGGCCTCGCCGGGGAACTGCTCCTGCGGGATGCTGTCCACGGTCCCGTCGAACAGGTCCTTCACGGTCCGCGTCAGCAGCGTCGCGCCGATGTGCATCGCCCGATCGTGCAGCTCGCCGGCGGTTTCGTCCGCACCGATGGCGATCTCTTCGCGCAGGAGGATCGCGCCCGTGTCGATGGCCTCCTGGATGAAGAAGGTGGTGACGCCCGTGCGTCGCTCGCCGTTGATCACCGCCCAGTTGATCGGTGCCGCGCCGCGGTAGTCGGGCAGGAGCGAGGCATGCAGGTTGATGGTGCCGAGCGGCGGGCGGTCCCACACCGCTTCGGGCAGCATGCGGAAGGCCACCACCACGTACAGCGATGCGCCGAGCGCATCGAGCTGCGCATGGAACTCCGGTGCCTTCAGCTTCTCCGGCTGGAGCACCGGCAGGCCGAGCTGCAGCGCACGTTCCTTCACGGCACTCATGCGCACCTGCTGGCCCCGGCCCGCGGGCCGGTCGGGAGCGGTCACCACGGCGGCCACCTCGATGCGTGCATCCACGAGCGCGTTGAGCGAGGCCACCGCGAAGGGCGGTGTGCCCATGAAGACGATGCGATGGCCGTTCATGGCAGGAGGCGGGGATCGAAGTGGAAGCGGTACGGAAGCAGGGCGTCCTCGCCGGCATAGTCCACGCCGATGCGCGGGCCGGTGACGATCGCCGCGGCGGGGACCGTGATGCCCAGGTCCTCGATGTGGAGGACGGTGCCCAGTAGGTCGGTGCCGGTATGTGCGGTGCGGATGCCGAGCGCCTGGCTCACCGTGCCGGGTCCGCCGGTGGTCAGCCGTTCCTGGCGTCGCCGCTCCTTCATCACGTCGATGCCCTGCACCGGATGCATCGCCCGGACGAGCACGGCATGGGGCGTATCGCTGGCGTTGGTCACGACGTTGAAGAGGTGGTGGATGCCGTAGCACAAATAAACGTAGGCGATGCCGCCGCGCCCGTACATGACCTCCGTCCGCGCCGTGCGTCGTCCGCCGAAGGCGTGCGAGGCGCGGTCGATCACGCCGGCGTAGGCCTCCGTTTCGGTGATGATGCCCGCGGTGCGCACCCCGTCGATGTCCGAGACCAGCACCTTGCCCAGCAGCTCGCGTGCGATGGTGACGACATCGTCGCGCAGGTAGAAGGAGCGTGGCAGCCTGCCCATCACCGGTCGCCATTCAGCGTCGTGGGCGCGGCGTGCCCCTCGTCGATGGCCCACCGCAGCCGCTCGATCTCCTCGGGCGTGGGAGCCGTGCGCACGTGTTCCGCTGTTCCGATGCCGCGGCCCTGGCACACATCGCAGCGGCCGCAGTCGCGCGGCGCGTCCTCCCCGAAATAGCGGAGCAGGAGCACTTCGCGGCAGGCGTCGGCGTGGAAGGCGAAGGCCGCCATCGCCTCCATGCGCACGCGTGCCCGCTGCTCCCGGTCGTGCAGCGCTTCCTTGTCGAGCGTCAGGCGTTGGGCATCGCGGCGTGGCACCAGCAGGGTCACCATCGGCGCATCGTTCCGCGGGCGGTAGAAGAGGACCTGCGTGCGCGCCAGCTCGTGCAGCGTGGCGGTGACGCGGGCCGCCGTCCACCCGATCCGCTGGGCGATGCGGTGCTCCTCGATGATGGACGGCTCCTCGAAGAGGCCGCCATAGAGGCGCAGCAGCGCTTCGAGCACGGGGCCCAGGCGGGCATCGCCCACGCGCAGGTCATACACCACGCTGGGCGAGGCGCGCATCAGCACGCGGGAGGGCGTGCGTGCGCCGTCGGAGAGCGCGAGCGTGCCGTCCAGCTCCAGGGCCTTGAGGGCATGGCCCACCAGGGCGGGCACGAGCGACGTGCGGCGTGCGAGTTCGCGCAGGTCGAGGTCATACGCTTCATGCTGTCCCGAGCCGAGCGCGATCCCGTGCTGGTCGGCGAAGGCCTGGTACACGCGCCGCACGTCCGCGAGGGAAGGGAAGGAGGCCTGCATCCGCTCGCGCAGCTTCGCCTCGTCGCCCGCGTGCGTAAGCAGGATCGCATGCGCCGGTCGGCCGTCGCGGCCGCCGCGGCCGGCCTCCTGGTAATAGCTCTCCAGGTCCGGCGGTGGCTCCAGGTGCACCACGCAGCGCACGTCGGCCTTGTCGATGCCCATGCCGAAGGCATTGGTGGCGGCCACGAAACGGACCTCGCCCTTGGCCCAGGCCTGCTGGATGCGGTCGCGCTCCTCGAACGTGAGCCCCGCGTGGTAGGCGGCCGCGGGGATGCCGTGCTGGAGGAGGAACTGGGCGATGCGCACCGTGCCGCGGCGTTCGCGCAGGTACACGATGCCGCTGCCGTCCGTCCGCTGCGCGATGCGCAGGAGGCGCCCCATCTTGTCCTCGCCGCGGCTCACCCACAGCGTGAGCTCGGGCCGCTGGAAGGGACCGCGCAGCAGGTTGGGCGCCCGGAACCCGAGGCGGGCCTGGATGTCCTGCGCCACGTCCGGCGTGGCCGAGGCGGTGAGGGCGAGCACCGGCACCTGCGGATGCCGTTCGCGCAGCTGCGCGATGCCGAGGTATGCCGGCCGGAAATCATAGCCCCACTGGCTGATGCAGTGCGCTTCGTCCACGGCGATCAGTCCCAGGGGCAGGCGGGGCAGGCGGGCGACGAAGAGCTCCGATCCCAGCCGCTCAGGAGAGACATAGAGGAAGGCCGTCTTCCCCACGGCGGCGTTCTCCAGGGCATTGTCGATCTCCGCATGGTCCATGCCGCTGGTGATCGCCGTGGCGCGGATGCCCAGGGAGCGCAGGCGTTCCACCTGGTCCTTCATCAGGGCGATCAGCGGCGACACCACCAGGCACAGCCGCCCCAGGGCCAGCGCCGGCACTTGGAAGCACAGGCTCTTCCCGCTTCCCGTGGGCAGGAGCGCCAGGGTGTCGCGCCCGGCGAGGACGCTGCGCACGACCTCCTCCTGCATGGGCCGGAAACGGTCGTAGCCCCAGGTGGTCCGGAGCACCTCGAGGGGGTCACGCATGATCGGCGGATGGGAGCGGGAAGCGAGGAAAAGCGCACGGGGCCTGGACCGGCGTGGCCCTGCTGCGCACGGCATTGGCTACATTTGGACCCATCAAGCGCATTCCGATGATCACCACCGGGCAAAAGATAGCCATCCGCCGTACCGAGCATTCGCGTCTGCCAGGGACGGACCTGGAGAACGTGAAGTTCGGGCGGGTCTTCAGCGACCACATGTTCGTGATGGACTACCGCGACGGGCAATGGCAGCAGCCGGAGATCGTGCCGTACGCCCACATGCAGATGAGCCCGGCGGCCCTGGTCCTCCATTACTGCCAGACCATCTTCGAAGGCCTGAAGGCCTACCGCGGGGCCGATGGCAAGGTGAGCATCTTCCGCCCCCAGGCCAACATCGCGCGCATGAACCGCAGCGCGGTGCGCATGTGCATGCCCGAGATCCCGGAGGACATCTTCCTCGATGCGCTGAAGGAGCTGGTGCGGCTCGACAGCGATTGGATCCCCAACAGCCCCGACGGTGCGCTGTACATCCGCCCGCTGCTCTTCGCCAGCGACGAGTACATCGGTGTGCGCCCGAGCGACGGCTACCGCTTCCTCATCTTCACCTGCCCGGTGGGCATGTACTATAAGGACACGGTCCGCGTGAAGATCGAGACCGAGTACAGCCGGGCCTTCCCCGGCGGCACGGGCGAGGCGAAGTGCGGGGGCAACTACGCCGCCTCGCTCTACCCCGCCAAGCTGGCCGCCGACCAGGGCTTCCACCAGCTGCTCTGGACCGATGGCGAAACGCACCAGTACTTCGAGGAGAGCGGCACGATGAACGTGTTCTTCCGCATCGGCGACACGCTGGTCACGCCCGACACCACGGGCACCATCCTGCGCGGCATCACGCGCGACAGCATCATCAAGATCGCGCAGAGCGAAGGCATCGCCTGCGAGGTGCGCCGCGTGAGCGTGAAGGAAGTAGTGGAGGCCTTGCGCAGCGGCAACATGAAGTCCGCCTTCGGCGCCGGCACGGCCGCCACCATCGCCCACATCCAGAGCATCGCCTACGACGGCATCGAATACCAGCTGCCGGCGGTGGAGGAGCGCAAGCTCACCAACCACATCGGCGAGGTGCTGGACGACATCCGCCGCGGCCGTCGCCCCGATCCCTTCGGGTGGATGGTGCCGGTGGGATGAGCGAAGACCCGCGTTCACCAAGAAGGCCTTCCGTTCCGGAGGGCCTTCTTTTTTCATCGCTCACATCCGCAGTCCCTCCCAGGCATCGGGGATCAGCACCAGGCCGGGCAGGATGAACACGATGGCCGCCCAGGGCCAGTCCGCGAACGTGATGCCCACCAGGATGCCCAGCACCAGCACGACCCCGAAGACGAGGCCGGTGAGGTGCAGGCCGATGAAGGCCCAGGAGCGGGTATCGAGGTCCGGGGCTTCCGCGGGAGCGTTCACCGGACGCTGTGCCGGCCGGCCGGGATGGCGTGCGTCCGGACGGGACGGCCGCCGGGAGCGGGCATCATGGGCCAGGCGGAGCAGCGGGTCGCGGAGGAGGGCGTAGGCCTCGTGGATCTCCATGAAGCGCTGGGCCGCCTGGGGCGATGGATCGTGGTCGGGGTGGGCGCGCTTCACCTGGCGGCGGTAGGCCTCGCGGATGGCGGCGGCCGTCGCATCGCGCGGGATGCCGAGCACGCTGTAGGGATCGCGCGGGGCGGCGTTCATCCGATCGGCGTAGCATTGGGGATGTGTGCATTCCCCGAGTGCCGCGCATCGTGAAGGTAGAACGCATGCCCCGAACGCTCCGGTACGCCCTCGTCCTGCTCGCCGCGCTCGCCGGCGGGCGGCTCTCCGCCCAGTGGAAGGAGCAGCGGGTGGTGGTGCTCGACAGCCTGGACGACCGGCCGATCGCCGAGGTGGTCCTCCTCTCCGAAGGACGTACGCTGGCCATCACCGATCGGGAGGGCCGCGCCCGCATCATCGCGGAGCAAGGCATCTCCCTGGCCGTGCGGTTCCGGCATGTGGCCTATGGTGAACGGGTGTTGGCGTTCCCGCCCGAGCGGCTGCTTCCGGATGGCACATGGGTGGTGCGGCTGCTGCCGCTCAACATCCTTCTCGGCACCGTGGGGATCGAGCGGCCGAAGCCCGAGACGGTCTTCCTGCGCAAGGACCTGCACGCGGCCGACCTCCTGATCAATGCGGACGGGCTGTGGGTGCTGGCGTACGAGCATCCGCGTCTGCTGCGGGCGGAAGGCGATGCGCGCAAGGAGATCCTGCGCGACGTGCGGCTGGTATTGCTGGACACGCTGTACACGGAAGTGGCCTCCTGCCCGGTGCCGGAGGACGTCTTCGGGCTGCGGCACGACCTGCGGAACGACGTGGTGATCGAGGGCACGCGGCATGCGTTCGGCGTGGCGCGGCAGGGGACCGGCATCGTGCTGCGCCCGTTCGGCCTGGAAGAGCTGCGCCGCGCCGTGCTGCCCTGGACGGACAGCATCCCCGGCTGGGTGGTGGGCTCGAACGGCGACGATGTGTACCCGGCGCTCGACCACCTGGCCTATGCGCCGCCGCAGGACAGCACCGCGCTGATCTGCTCCGTGGTGGACACCTTCATGATGGCCCTGTTCCGCAGCGAGTACAAATACCTGAAGGGCCCGGAGAAAGTGGTGGCGATGGACCTGGCCGCCGAGCTGGGGATCGACAAGGAAGTGGTGGCCGGCTACATGAGCGGCTTCCAGCACAACATCTGGTTCAAGCCCATATATGCGCCCTTGTTCGTGGTGGGCGATACGCTGCTGGTGTTCGACCACGCGCGCGGCCGCCTGCGCAAATTCACGCGCGGCTTCACCGCCGCGGGCGATGCGCCGCTGGGCTACCTGGTGAAGGGCGAGCGGCGCGACTGGGCGGAGCGGATCGTGCAGGACCGGGAGACCCAGGCCTTGTACGCCCAGTATGCGCGCTACGGTGCCACCTGGCTGCGGCGGGTCGATCCCCGGACGGGCGCGCTGGGCGATCGCTTCCGCATCACGAGCGAATACCCCGAGCGGGTGCAGGTGCACGGCGGCTACGTGTACTATATCGCGCGGCCCTATGCATCGCTGCAGAAGCGGACGATCTACCGGGAGCGGTTGCGCTGAGGCATCAGGCGCTCTTCGGGAAGTCCCACCACACCAGCGTGCCCAGGCCGCCGGCGACCTCTTCCCAGGAGGCCACCGTGAGGTCGATGCGCACGATGGCGCAGGTGGGCAGGTCGCCGAGGCCGGCCTCGCACAGGTGCTCGGTGAGCAGGCTGAAGCCCGGGTTGTGGCCGAAGAGCATCACGCGTTGGGCCGTGTCCGGGAGGCTTTCCACCACGCCTTGCAGCGCGCGGTGGTGCGCCTCGTAGATGCGCTTGTCCTCCGTGACCGGCAGGTCCAGCGCCTGCGCATAGCAGCGTGCGGTGGCGAGGGCACGCGCGGCGGGGCTGCTCACCAGCAGGTCCACCGGCTCGTGGCGTGCTTTGAAGCGTTCCGCCATGGCGGGCGCATCGCGCAGGCCGCGGTCGTTCAGCGGCCGGTCGAAGTCCTCCATCCCCGGGTCCGCCCAGCTGCTCTTGGCGTGGCGCACGAGGTAGAGGGTCTTCATGGCGGCGGAGCTACGGCGTGCTGTAGGTGCGGATGCCGTGGAGGATGCCGTGCAGCAAGGCGTTGGGGTCGTTGCTCAGGTTGAGCGGCACCTGCACGGCGCGCGCATCACTGAACTGCTGCTTGCGGGGCAGCCCCTTGCTGATGGTGAGGAAGAGCGAGCCGGGATACACGCCGGTAAAGAGCAGGTCGATGGCATCGCCGCCGGCCATGCGCAGCGTATAGCGCGGGTAGAGGCTCACGGGGTCCTTCCAGGAGGTATCCTCCTCGAGCACGTGGCCCTGTTTGCGCAGGTCGTCGGACCATTGGTCCATCACGAAATGGAGCACGTCCTCGGCGAAGATCGAGGGGTCGCGGGGGAGGAGCTGCTGGCGGTGGTCCAGCGGGGCGAGAAGGCGTGAACGCGTGATGCGCAACGCGGAGAGCATCTCGTCGAGTTGGGCGGTGAAGGTCATTTCCGATCGTCTGGGAACGAGGGCAAACTAGTTGCGATGCGGACACGTGCGCCCCCCGGTGACGATGGGTTATGCACGATCGATCGAACGATCCTTCCCGGGCGGCCGGAAGTGATCAGGCGGGCGGTCCGTACAGGACCAGGCGGCCATCGTCCGGATAGTAGTAGAAGGTGCCGAGCGCCGAGCGCTGCTTGTAGGGCACCAGCAGGCCCATGTCGATGGTGCCGTTGCCGATCCGCTCGAGCGGGACCACGTACACGTCCGCCGGGTCATCGGGCGTGCCGGCGATGCCGAGGACGATGAAGGTCCGGCAGGCGTTCTGCTGCTCGTAGCGGCGATAGCCGGCCACGTGCTCCGCATCGGCCAGCACCACCTGGCGCCGGTCGAAGCGTGCGCGCCAATGGCAGTCCACGGCGAACAGGTCCTTCTCCGAGCCGGTCTGGAAGGCGACGAGCAGGCCGGGATCGGAGGCATCGGCGTGCGGGCCCTCGGTGCCGTTCAGCAGCTTGAAGACGGGCCGGCCGAAGCGGGCCTTCACCCATGCTGCGAAGGCCTGGTCGCGTGCCTCCGGTGTGGCCCGTTCCCAATGGGCCTGCATGGGCGCCTCGTCCCCGCGCGACGTCGACCGCGACCACAGCCAGGCGCCCGCGCCCAGCAAGGCGATACCGAGAAGAAGGAGCAGGAAGGAACGCATGGGAGAGGTGCGCGAAGATGCGAAGGATCCGGAACGGGAAGAGCGGCTTTCGGCCGCTCTTCCTTACGGGGTCCAGGGGGAACAGGTTCAGGCTTCCGCCCGGCGCTTCCGCGACTTCGGTGCGGCGTCCTCGGTGTCGAGCGGCTTCCGGAAGACGATCCGCCCGTCGAAGACGTCGATCACCTGCGGCGTGCCGGTCTCCACCTTGCCTTCGATGACCCAGCGGCTCAGCTCGTTCAGGAGCTCCTTCTGGATCATGCGCTTGATGGGGCGTGCGCCGAACTGCGGGTCGTAGCCCACCGTGGCGATGTGGTCCACCAGCTCGGGGCTGGGCGAGAGCAGGATGTCCTTCTCGGCGAGTTTGCGCATGAGGGCGTCCAGCTGCAGCTGCACGATCGCGCGCACGTCCTTGCGGGTGAGGGGCTCGAACATGATCACCTCGTCCACGCGGTTGAGGAACTCCGGCCGCACGCTCTGCTTCAGCAGCTCCATCACCTCGCGGCGGGTGCTCTCGATCACGCGTTCACGGTTGCCTTCATCCATTTTCTCGAACCGCTCCTGGATGATGTGCGAGCCGATGTTCGAGGTCATGATGATGATGGTGTTCTTGAAGTTCACCACGCGGCCCTTGTTGTCGGTGAGGCGGCCGTCGTCGAGCACTTGCAGGAGCACGTTGAACACGTCGGGGTGGGCCTTCTCGATCTCGTCGAGCAGCACCACGCTGTAGGGCTTGCGGCGCACGGCCTCGGTGAGCTGGCCGCCCTCGTCGTAGCCGATGTAGCCCGGGGGCGCGCCCACCAGGCGGCTCACGCTGTGGCGCTCCTGGTACTCGCTCATGTCGATCCGCGTCATCGCGTTCTCGT
>JAFDZF010000023.1 GCA_018267055.1 Bacteroidota bacterium | reverse complement strand
AGGCCTGGCGCATCACGACGCGTCCGGCCATGTCCGATACCTGCAGTTCCGCCCGGCCCTGCATGCTGCGGGGAAGGGTCACGCGCAGCCGGTTCGTCGTGGGGTCGAGCAGGACGGCCAGCGGATCGCGGGCCCCCGTTCCGTTCACGTCCACGGTGAGCTGTTCGTCGATCAGGAAATGGAACGTCTGCACCTTGTCGCCATTGCTGGTGATGAGGTGGACGATCAGCTCCCGGGGCTCCCCGGCATGCACGGGGATGGCCAGGGGAACGACCGCGGCGGGATCCAGCTGGTCGAAGTGCAGGTTGTCGGGCAGTGCGGGCAGGTAATCCACGCCCGCCACCGCGTCACCCTCCACAGCGATCTGCAGGTGTTCATCCAGGTAGAAGCCGCCCCAGCGGTTGAAGCGGAGGTATACGCTGTCCATGTCGCTCTCGTGGAGCACCGGCACATCACCCCAGAGGTCCACGTTCGATCCTTCGTCCACGGTGAGGGTGAACCGGTCCGAGCTCCGGAAGGACCCCTGTTCGAGGAAGACGGCGGAGGGATATTTGCTATCGAAGGCGTTCGCCACCCCCATCTTGATGTGGTAGGTCTCGCCGATCTGCACGGCCGCGTTGGCGGTGAGCACCACGGTCATGCCGTTGTGCTGGATGTAGTAGGAGTCGGTATTGTATGGGGCCTCCAGTTGAGGAACATTGAACGGGGGCTGTGCGGATGGCCACTGGCCGCCATTGTAGCGGTAATAGATGGCATTGGCTTGCCAGTTCGGGTCGGCGTCGAAACAGGGACGATACGGGTCGGCCCAATCCGGACCATTGGCATTGCTTGCGTTCATCAACCCGCTGTTCACGGTGTTGATCGACACCGGTGACAGGGAGCCTGGGATGAAGGCGATGTTCATCGCATCGTTCGTGAACGGGCCATTGATATCGGTAGGGATGCCCGGGCCGCTGATGAACAGACCGAAGGCATCATTGTACTGGCTGCAGGCCCAGCGCTCATACTCCTCGGAGCTGAACACATAGCGGAAGCTGATCAGATCATTGAAGGGGATGAGGTCGAACTCAAGAACGGACTTGTTGTAGATGTTGGTCCCACCGCTCTGTTCCGCATACGGCCAGCCGGTCAATAAGCTCAAGTCAAGGTCAGGGGTCTGGATGCCTTGGGCCGTGCCCCCTCCTGTTGGATCGAGCCGATCATTGGGGCCTGGAAGGTGGTGCGCCGCGACGTTCGTGCAGAGGAATATGCCGGTACCGATCCCGATGCTGGTGTTGGAGCCATCGAACCGTCCGACCTCGCTTGGGCCCACGCCTGCAGCGATCGTCACATCGCCCGGCTCCCCGTTGAAGGTCACATTGCTGATGGCCACACCCGGCCCCATCAGCACATCCTCCACCAGGGCGGCAGGGGACATGCTCTGATCGATAATCAATTGGGCCTTCGTAGGAGCATACGCCAACAGCAAGGCGAGGATGCTCAATACGTGGACGGAACGGGTACGAACGGAAAGTTCCATGACGCTTGTACAACGGGCCGTTATGGCCTGGTGGATGGGCGGCGAAGCTAGACGATCATGGGTGCCCGCTATTCTCCGCCTGGGGGCGAGAAGGCGGGTCGGACCGTTCCACTTTCAGCATCCGGTCACCCACCACCAGCCGCTGCGCCACGTCCATGCCGCTGACCACGTGCGCGAAGCGCGTGTACCGCCCGTCGAGGTGCGGAGCAGGCATCAGCGTAAAGAAGAACTGGCAGCTCTCCGTGTCGCGGCCCGCGGAGGCCAGCCCCACCGCGCCCGTGGTGAAGCCTTCGTAGCCGATCTCGGTCCGCAGCGTCCAGTCCATGCTGCCGTAGCCATCGCCACGGGGGCAGCCGCCCTGGGCGACGAAATCGGGCACCACGCGGTGGATGTACTTCCCGTCGTAGTAATGCGCGGTCACCAGCGAATCGAAGGCCACGCAGCTGCCCGGCGCGGCATCGGGCTCGATGGCCAGGACGATCTCGCCCTGCGTGGTGGTGATGCGGTACAGGCCGCCTTGTTTCAACGTAGCGAGCCGGGCACGGTCGATCGGGTGGTCGAAGGCGGGTCCCGCATACGGCGGTGCGGGCCGGCCATCGCGCTTGGCGATTGCTTGGTCCAGCAGTTGCCGGGTTTCCAGGTCGCGCATCGGGCGCAGCGACCGCCGGACCCGCGCTACCGTGGTGTCGTCCAGCAATAGCTTCAGGTAGTCCGCGTCCTCCTCCACGGCCTGCTCACAGGCGGAGGCGGCCAGGCCGGCATCGCCGCTGAGCAGGGCGGCGCGCAGGAAGCCGGCATGGGCGCGATCCCGCGCGCGCCGATCGCTATCCGCCTTCTTCAGGTGGTCGTTGAAGCATTGGAGCCACTGCGTGAAGGCCGCCTGGCGGACAACGGCCGGTGCCCCGCTGAGCATGACCGTGCGCAAGGTGTCCAGGTCGGCGTACAGGCCGAAGCGCGCCTTCAGCAAGGCTGCCTCCAGATAGGGTCCGAGGTCCTGCCGCGCCATCGAGTCCAGCCAGGCCCGGCAGGCCGCTTGCGTCCCCGGCAGGCCGTATCGCATGGCCAGGGCATAGAGCGGGATGGAAGTGTTCGGATCGCCCTGATGCCGGGCGGCCGCCCAGAGCGCTTCGCCGTTGAGCGGAGGCATGTCCTGCAGGCGTTCGATCACGGTCTGGCGGACGGCGGCCACCGTGTCGCTCAGGCGCTCCAGGAGGAAGGGGGCGTCCGCTTGGCGGCCCAGGGCCCGGAGCGTGTTCACGCGCATCGCGGCCGAGCTGTCGGATGCGGCGTACCGCCGCAGCTGCTCCACGGTGCCCCGGTCCGTTGCATGCTTCAAGGCCATCACCAGTAGGGCGCGTACGTCGGGGTCCCGTTCCACATCGACCGCGTGGACCACGCTGGGCTCCTCCCGCCACAGCTGGTCCTTCGCGCAGCGGCCTAGCATCGCCGCGGCCCGCGTGCGGATGCCGGGATCGCTGCTCTCCAGGTAGCCCAGGATGAACGCGGCGTCCTTCTTCCGGCCCGATGCCGCACGGAAGGCATCCCGGGCCATGGCGGTGCGCACGGCGCTGTCGGGCTCATGGGCCATCCGGGCCTCCAGCTTGGCCAGGAGCAGGGTATCGGTGCTGAACGACAGGGCGAACGCCGCGGCGCGGCGCACGGCAGGCACCGTGTCCGTCAGGGCGGGCAGCAGGCAGGACATGGACGCACTGTCCTGCACGCTCGCCAGGGCCAGTGCCGCGGCCGCACGGACCGTGGCGGAGGTGTCCCTGAGCCCGGCACAGAGCGCGTTCGCATCGCGGTGGTCCTGGGCTTGCAGCACGTTCCACAGGCGGTCGTCCGCCCACATGTTCGCGGCATCATCGTGCGATGCCGACGGCGCATCGGGAGCGGTGCAGCCGAAGAGCCCGAGCACGGTGAGCGGAAGGAGGGAGCGGCCGATCATGCCGGGAAATTCGGCATTCGGCGGGCACGGTGTCCCGATAGGCCAAGGAACGGGCTCAGTACCTTCGCGGCCCTGATGCGGAACCGACTTCTTCCTGTTCTCGCCCTGGCGCCCATCGGCCTGTGCGCGCAGCAACCGATGTCCGATGCCGAGGCCCTGGACCGGATGCGGCACGACATCCAGTACCTCGCCAGCGACCGGCTGGAAGGCCGCGAGACCGGTCAGCCGGGCGAGCGCCTGGCGGCTGATCATGTGGTAGGAGCGTTCGGCACCATGGGCCTGAAGCCCTATGGCGACAGCGCCACCTACATCCAATCCTTCCATTTCGCCGCGGAACCCGTGCGCGGACCCAAGAACAGCCTGCAGCTCGGCCGCAACCGCCTGGTCCCCGGGGTCGATTTCTACCCCGTCAGCTGGTCGCCGTCGGGGCAGGTGTTCACGCGCCTGGCGCGCTGCCGCTACGGCATCCTGGCCCCCGAACTGGGCCGCAACGACTTCGATGGAGTGGAGGTGAAGGACCATGCCGCCGCCATCGCCATCAGCTCGCCCGATGGCATCCATCCGCACTCGAAATGGATCGCGCACAACGACATCCGGGGCCGCATCGACGATGCCGTGAAGCTCGGCGCCAACGCCATCCTGCTCTACAACGACGATGAGGCGGTGGACGACATCGACAGCACGCTGAGCGCGAAGGTCCAGCCCTGCCCGGTGCCCGTGGTGTTCGTGACGAAGAGCGGCTTCAAGAAGATGGGCCTCGACGGGGAGCCCGTGGTGGTGGCCACCGACATCGAGCGCGCGCAGCTCACCGGCCACAACGTGGTGGGGCTGCTGGACAACGGCCGGCCGGACCTGGTGGTGATCGGGGCGCACCTCGACCACCTGGGCTACGGCCACGACGGCTCGCTGTACCGCGGGGAGCCCGCCATCCACAACGGGGCCGATGACAATGCGAGCGGCGTGGCGATGATGCTCCAACTGGCGCGCGACCTGAGCGCGATGCCCGAAGCGCGCGCCAACGACTACCTCTTCATCGCCTTCAGCGGCGAGGAAAAGGGGCTCTACGGGTCGAACTACTGGACCAAGCACCCCACCGCGCCCCTCAGCGAGGTGAACTACATGATCAACCTCGACATGGTGGGCCGCCTGGACAGCCTGGGCGACCTCTCCATCAACGGGGCGGGCACCTCGCCGGCCTGGGCCGAGCTGAAGCGCATCGGGACGGGCAAGCTGAACGTGAAGACCAGCGAGAGCGGCATCGGGCCCAGCGACCACACCTCGTTCTATCTGCAGGGCATCCCGGCCGTCCACTTCTTCACCGGCAGCCACAACGACTACCACAAGCCCAGCGACGACGAGGACAAGATCAACTACCCGGGCATGCTGCGCATCACGCGCTACATCGAGTCGCTCATCACCGCGCTGAACGACGACGGCAAGCTCGCGTTCACCAGGACGCAGGAAGCCGACAGCACCGAGACCCCGCGCTTCACAGTGACGCTGGGCGTGGTGCCGGACTACATGTACGACGGCAAGGGCATGCGCATCGACGGGGTCACCGACGGCAAGGCCGCCGCCGCCGCCGGCCTGAAGCCGGGCGATGTGGTGATCAAGCTCGGCGACCACGACGTGGCCGACATGATGAGCTACATGAAGGCGCTGGGCGCCTTCAAGAAGGGCGACGGCACGCAGGTGACCGTGCTCCGCGGGGGCAAGGAGATGAAAGCCGACATCACGTTCAAATGAGCGCCGGACGCATCGCGGTGATCGGCGGGGGCAGCTGGGGCACGGCCCTGGTGAAGCTGCTCAGCGGCAATGCGGAGCGCACGGGCTGGTGGGTGCGCAGCGCCGCGGCCATCGCGCACATCCGCAAGTACGGGCACAACCCCAACTACATCAGCGCCGCCCAGCTCGACGTGGGACGGCTCGCCTTGAGCGACGACCTCCATGCCGTGGTGGCCGAGGCCGATACGCTGATCGTCGCCGTGCCATCGGCCTTCCTGAAGGGCAGCCTGGAGCAGCTGGAGAAGGCCGAGATCCGGGGCAAGACCATCTTCAGCGCGGTGAAGGGGATCGTGCCCGAGACGAACCAGATCGTGGGGGAATACCTCTTCGAGCATTGGGACGTCCGGAAGCCCGACCTCGGGGTGATCTGCGGCCCCTGCCATGCGGAGGAGGTGGCCATGGAGCGGCTCAGCTACCTCACCATCGCCAGCCAGGACGCGGCCAAGGCCGAGGCGATGGGCAAGGCGCTGAACGGGCGTTTCATGAAGACGACCCTCAGCGACGACATCTACGGCACGGAGTACGCGGCCATCCTCAAGAACGTCATCGCCGTGGCCTCCGGCATCAGCGTGGGGCTGGGCTATGGCGACAACTTCCGCGCGGTGCTCGTGAGCCGGGCCATCCAGGAGATCGAGCGGTTCGTGGACGCCGTGCATCCCATCTCCCGTGACATCAAGGAGCCCGCCTACCTCGGCGACCTGCTGGTGACGGCCTATTCCACCTTCAGCCGCAACCGCGAGTTCGGCACCATGGTGGGCAAGGGCTACAGCGTGAAGGCCGCCCAGCTCGAGATGAACATGGTGGCCGAAGGGTACTATGCCGTGAAGTGCGTGCACGAGATCAACGGCAAGCTCGGCGTGGACATGCCCATCACCGAGGCCACCTACCGCATCCTCTACGAGCGCATCGCGCCCCTGATCGAGATGCGCCTGCTCAGCGACAAGCTCGCGTGATGGCGGAGCTCCGCTTCCACTGGGACTTCTTCGGGCCGGACGCGCAGGGCACGGCGGAGCATTTCTGCAAACACCTGGGCGAGTTCTGCGCGCGCGAAGGCGTCGTTCCGTACCGCACGTCCACCGCACCGGCACAGGGCCGCTGCGTGGCCACGCTGGCATGCGATGAGCAGCACCTCGTGCTCGTACGCGACCGCCTCCGGCCGAAGCGGGCCGAGCGGGTCCAGCCTTGAGCGGCGGATCGGTCAGGCCGCGAGCAGGAAGTCCGTTCCCTCCACGAGCCCGCGCGCGGCCAGGAACGCCGCGATGCGGTCGCCGGTGCCCCGCTGGCTGATGAACGAGACCACGAAGGCCTCGCCGGCGCCGGGCAGCCGGTCGTGCGGGATGAACGCCCGGCCTGGGACGCCCCGCCCGCTCACGTCTGTGAACGCGTGGATTCGGAGCCCCTCGGCTTCCAGCCGCGCGGCCCGTTGCCGGCACAGGCCGCTGGTGCCCGCGACGATGATCGGCCGCCCTTCCGGGAACCGCCGCCGGTACCAGGCCGCCAGCCACTTCGCCTTCACGTCGAAGAAAGCGTCCACGCTGTAGTTCGGGTGCGTCCGGCTCAGGCGTCGTTCGTGGTCGTTCCAGGTGAGCATCTCCTCCGGCAGCTTCGCGAAGCGCACCCCGGCGTGCATCCAGCGCAGCCACAGCTCATGGTCCTCCGGCAGCGGGCCTTCGTCGTAGCCGCCGTGCGCGTCGATCAGCGAGCGGCGGAACATCACCGTGGGGTGCGCGAGGGGGGCGTCCACGAAACGCTTCACATAGTGCTCCTGCGGGGTGAGGATCGCGTTCTGCCAGCCGACGAACCACTGCATGCCGCTGCTTTTCCGCACAGTGGTGGCGAACGTGGTGCGCGTGCCCACCACGCCGATGTCCGGATGGGCCTGGAGGAAGGCGACCTGCTTCGCCAGTCGTTCGGGGTGCGCCACGTCGTCCGCATCCATGCGGGCGATGAATCGGGTCCGTACGTGGAAAAGCCCGGTGTTCAAGGCGTGCGCGATGCCGATGCGCGGCTCGGCGATCGTCCGGATCCGCGGATCGCGGGCGCACCATTGCGCGGCGATCGCCGCACTGCCGTCGGTGCTGGCGTTGTCGATCAGGAGGAGCGTTTGGTCCTGGAAGCCCTGCCCCGCGATGCTGGCGATGGCGTCATCCAGCGTCCCTTCCGCATCGCGAAAGGGCAGGAGCACGCACACGGTGCTCATGCCGCCCCGAACTTCTCCTTCAGCACCGCCGCCTTCTTCTCGCCCACCTCGTCCACCAGCTCCTCATAGCGCGCCTGGGTGATGCCCTTGATGCTGCCGAAACGCCGCAGCAGCTTCCGGGCGGTCTCCGGGCCGATGCCGGGGATGTCCTCCAGCGCGGTGCGCACCGTGCGCTTGGAGCGCTTGCTGCGGTGGTGCGTGATGCCGAAGCGGTGCGCCTCGTTGCGCATGTGCTGGATCACCTTCAGCGAGCTGCTCCGCTTGTCGATGTGCAGCGGGTAGGGGTCGTCCGGGAAGAAGATCTCCTCCAGGTTCTTCGCGATGCCCACCAGGGCGATGCGCCCGCGCAGCCCCAGGCGCTCGAAGACGTTCAGCGCGGCGTGCAGCTGGCCTTTGCCGCCGTCGATCACCACCAGCTGTGGCAGGGGCTCGCCCTCGGTGAGCAGGCGCGCGTACCGCCGCTCCACCGCCTCCTCCATGCTCGCGAAATCGTCCGGCCCCTGCACCGTGCGGATGTTGAAATGGCGGTAGTCCTTCTTGCTCGGCTTGGCGTCCTTGAACACCACGCAGGCGCTCACGGGATCGGTGCCCTGCGTGTTGCTGTTGTCGAAGCACTCGATGTGGCGCGGCAGCTCGTTCAGGCGCAGGTCCTGCTTCAGCTGCTCCAGGATGCGGTTCGTCGCGGCCTCCGGGTCCACCAGCGATTCCTGCTTCTGCTTGTCCAGCATGAAGTACTGCGCGTTGCGCTCGCTCAGCTCCAGCAGCTTCCGCTTGTCGCCGCGCTGCGGCACGGTGAACGACACGCCGGGCATCTCGATGCCGGGGTCCATCGGCACCAGGGCCTCGGGCGCGGTGCTGTGGTAGCGCTGCCGCAGCTCCGCGATGGCGAGTTGGAGGACCTCCTGCTCGCTTTCCTCCAGCGGCCGCTTCAGCTCCAGGGTGATGCCCTGCACGATGGCGCCGTCGATCACCCGCATGTAGTTCACGAAGGTGCTGTCGCTGTTGGCCGCCAGGCCGAACACGTCCACGTCGCCCACGTCCGGGTTCACCACGGTGCTGCGCGCGCGGTAGGTCTCCAGCCGCTCGATCTTCTCCCGCACCTCCTCGGCCCGCTCGAACTCCAGCTTCTCCGCATGCTCATGCATCTGTTCCTTCAGCAGCTTCAGTACCACGTTGATGCGCCCCTTCACGATCTGCCGCGCGAGCACGATGTTGGCGTTGTAGTCCTCCTCGCTCTGCAGCCCCTCGCACGGGGCCTTGCAGTTGCCGATGTGGTACTCCAGGCACTTCTTGAACTTGCCCTTCTCGATGTTCTTCGGCGTGAGGTCGTAGTTGCAGGTGCGCAGCTTGTGCAGCTTGTGCACCAGGCCGAGCAGGGTCCGCATGGTGCGCACCGAGGCGAAGGGCCCCACGTACTCCGCGCCGTCGTCCTCCGGGTTGCGCATGCCTTCCACGCGCGGGAAGCGCTCGTCGCGGATGCGGATCCAGGGGTAGCTCTTGTCGTCGCGCAGCCGGATGTTGTACCGCGGCTGGTATTCCTTGATCAGTGAGTTCTCCAGCAGCAGCGCGTCGAAGTCGGTCTCCACCACGATCGTGCGCAGGTCCGTGATGCGGCGCACGAGCGCGTTGGTCTTGCCGTCCGGGTGCTGCTTCGCGAAGTAGCTGCCCACCCGGTGGTTCAGGTCCTTCGCCTTGCCCACATAGAGCAGGGTGCCCTCGGCGTCGAAGAACTGGTATACGCCGGGCCTGTGCGGCAGCAGCCGCACCTTTTCGCGCACGTCCAGTCCGTCGTGGGCCATCGGTGCGAAGTTCTGCGCTGGACGGATCCCTTCGGTGCTCAGGACCGGATGCCGCGGACCGAGACGCGCAGGTCGTGATCGACGAGCACCAAGCTCTGGGCCGGCACCGCCGTCCACTCCTCTGTGAGGTCGTCGAGCTTCTCGGAGACGATGAGGACCGCCCGGTCAGGCCCTTCCGCCGGCAGCATGCGGCACGTCCCGCCCGCGCATTGGAACCGCTTGCCTTCGCTGTAATAGAGCGTCAAGGGCTCCTCACCGGCATCGGTCACGTACCGCGAGGCCACCAGGATGCGGCCGTCGCTATAGACCATGTTCAGCCAGGCCGCCTCGGTGATGCCGGCGGTGCGCATCTCGGCCTTCAGCACGGTGAACATCGCCTCGAACGCATCCGCCACCTCTTCCACGGTGGCATGTGCTCCTTGCGGCCGAAGCCGGTCCAGCAGCAGCGCGAAGAGGTGCTCGGAGTCCGTCTGGCCGGCGATCCACCGGTACCGTTCATCGGACAGTTCGTTCACAAGGGCGCGCTTGATGCGGTCGAACCGCTCCACCCCGCCGTTGTGCATCAGCAAGCGGTCGGCGTGGTGGAACGGATGGCAGTTCGCCTCGGCGACGTCGCCTACGCTGGCGGCGCGCACGTGCGCCAGGATGCAGTGGGAGCGGACCTTCGGCGCGAGGTAGCGCAGGTTCCGGTTGTTCCAGGCCGGGGACACGCTCACGAACACGGCGGGGTCGGGCGTGCGGTCGTGGTGGTACCAGCCCACCCCGAAGCCATCGCCGTTGAGCGGCTCCTCGATCTCACGCGCCGCGTAGCTCTGCTTCACGATGGAGTTGGCCGGCGCGAAAAGCAGGTCGCCCATGTTCACGGGCTCGCCGAGGTAGGCCAGGAAGCGGCACATCGGTCTCAGTCCAATCGGTGCGCCAGCACCACCGTGCTGCGGAACTTCTCCACGTTGCCGCCCAGGTCGTAGGCCTCCAGGTAGACCACGTACGGCCCCATGCGCGCCAGATCGCCCGTGCCCATGATGCCGTCCCAGGAGATCGCCCCTGTGGCGCTCAGCAGCACATTGTCCATCAGCGTGCGCACCTCGCGCCCGGCGATGTCGAACACCTTCATGGTACCCACGAAGCCCGCTTCCCGGAAGCGGTAGCCGATGGTCAGCACGTCCTGGTGGCCGTCGTTGTCCGGCGAGAAGATGGCCGGATCGATGCTCAGTTCGCCGCGGGCCTCCGCTGCCGGTGCGTGCTGCGAGTTCACATAGCCCGGCGTGGCGAAGCCCACATCGGCCGCCGCGCTGTGCCAGTTGCTGGGGTCGTCGCTGGGCCGGGCGGGGTCGATGCGCTCCAGGCTGACCCCTTCCGTGGTGTTCAACAGCTCGAAGTGCAGGTCGTCGTCGTACGTGAAGCGGTCCAGCAGGGCGCTGTCCGGGCCCAGCAGGACCACGGTGCCCGTCCCATTGTTGTAGCTCGGCAGGTCGGCCTCCAGGAAGCGGTCGGCATGCGCCAGCGGGTAGGCGTTCCGGGTGACCGCCGCGTTCTCCGTGAGCAACAGGTATTGTCCGGGCAGCAGCAGGAGCGCCTGGGTGGTGATCGGGATCCGGTGGTCCACCGCGCCATCGTCCACGTTCGCCATCAGCCAGCCGGCCAGGCTGAGCACCTTCTGCGAACGGTTGTAGAGCTCCACGAAGTCGCTTCCCCCGGTGGGCGGGTCGTACAGCACCTCATTGATCACCACGTCGCCGGCGGCCACGGGCTCGGGCAGGGCGAACGTCGCGGAGTTGGCGTTGCCGATCGCATTGCCGGGGCAGTCGGTCACGCCGGTCACGGTGAGGGTGGTGAGCTGTCCGGCGGTCAAGGGCGAGGCGAGCGTGAGCACGGCGTGGGCCGCGTCCGGCACGGCCACGTCGGCGATGCCGATCGCCGGCACGAGGGTGTAGCTCCCCGCCGCCAAGCTCGCTTCGTCCATCGGCTCGCTGAACGTGAGCGTGATCAGGGTGGGGCTGTCCACGGCCACGGCGATGAGCGCCGGTGCCTGCGTATCGGGCACGGTGGAGTACACGCTGTTCTCCGCGCCGGGCGTGCCTCCGGCCGGTGCGGTGGAGGCGGTCCAGTTCGCCGCGCCGGAACAGGGCGCCGTGGGGTCGATGCGTTCGAGCGTCCAGCCGCCGTCGTCCTTCACCGCGTCGTGGTACCAGCCCAGGGCATAGGTCACCGCGTCGATCACAGCGTTGTCGGGGGCATGGAGCGATAGCGCATCCCCGTCGTTGTTCAGCGAGGGGAAGGAGGCGACGCCCAGCCGGCCGGGCACGGCCGCGAACAGCGGCTCGTTCGCGGTGGAGGTGAGCAGCACATGGGCGTGCGGCGCCAGCACGTACGTGGGGAGCGTGGCGGTGGTGCCGCCGTCGCTGAAGGTCCATCCGGCCAGGTCGAAGGTCTTGTCGCCCGTGGCGTTGTAGAGCTCCACGAACTCGGCTTCGGGGAGGCCCACCACCGGTGTCGGGTCGGCCATGATCTCATTGATCACCACGTCGCCCGGCACAGGGATGTCCGGGACGATGAACGGGAACACCGTGCTCGTCCCCGGGGTGGCATTGCCGGCGATGTCCGCCACATCGGTGGCGGTCAGGGTATGGTCCGTTCCATTGGTCAGTGCCGACGCAAGGGTCAGGTGCACCAGCGCGAGGTCGGTACCGTCACGCGTTGCGGAAGCGATGCCGACGGTGGGGGTCAGGCCATAATGGCCGGCGGCCTCCGCGCTGGCCTGCTCCACGGCCTCATTGAACCGGGCATCCACCGTGGTGGCGGACGTGGCCGTGGCGCTCAGCAGCACCGGCGGTTCGGTGTCCACCACGATGGCGCCCACGGCGAAGTCGTCGAAGAAATGGTTGTTCACCGGCCCCGCCGCGCTGCTCTGCACGATGCGGAGGCCGAAATGCGTGGACGTGCCGTACGTGGCGTCCGTGGCCGTGCCCGCGAGGGTGTACGTCCCCGAGGCCCCGTCATCGATGAGCAACGACCAGCTGTCCGATGCGTCGCGGGTCACCTGGATGCGGAAGGGGTTGCTCGAACTGCTGTTCACGATGCCCGTGGCGCTGGCCACCAGCGGGACGGCCGCACCCGCATCGCTGCGGTAGAGCACCACATTGTCGTTGGTATCGCCGATGCGCACGAAATAGCCGTTCACGGCCGTGGTCAGGTCGGCGGCATCGCTCATCAGGCACACGTCCGCGTAGTTCGCGCCCGACGTGCTGAAGCGCAGGTCCACGAAGAACGCCCACTGGGCCTCGAGGGCCTGGGCGGAAGGGGTGCTCAGGTAGTACGTGGCCGCACCCGGTGAACCGGAACGCAGGCGTCCGGCGTCCACGGTGAACAGGGTGGTGCTTCCACCCCAGCCAGGGTCCGCGGTGAAGTCACCGTCGCTGAAGTCGTCCGTGAACTGGGCATGGAGGAATGTCCCCGAGGAACAGGCACCGGCAAGCGTCAGGATGCGAAGAAAGGCCCTGTCCATGGGGTCCGTAGGTAAGGAAAGGTAGTAGTTTCGCGCCGCCGGTAACAGACCGGTAACATCATGAAGGTCGCGGTCGTCGGAGCCACCGGTCTGGTCGGTGGGGTCATGCTGAAGGTGCTCGAAGAGCGCCGGTTCCCGGTGGAAACATTGCTCGCTGTGGCGAGCGAGCGCAGCGCCGGTAAGGCCACGGTCCGCTTCAAGGGCAAGGACGTGCCGGTGATCGGCATGGAGGAGGCCGTTCGCCAGCGGCCCGACATCGCCCTGTTCTCCGCGGGCGGCAGCACTTCCCTGGAATGGGCCCCGCGGTTCGCCGAGGTGGGCACCACGGTGATCGACAACAGCAGCGCCTGGCGCATGCAGGCCGACAAGAAGCTCGTCGTGCCGGAGGTCAACGGCCACGTGCTGAACGCGGACGACCTGGCCACCGCCGCCGGGCGCATCATCGCCAACCCCAACTGCAGCACCATCCAGATGGTGGTGGCCCTGGCCCCGCTGCACAAGGCCTATGGGGTGGAGCGCGTGATCGTGAGCACCTATCAGAGCGTCACCGGCACCGGTGTGAAGGCCGTGCAGCAGCTGGAGAACGAGCGCAACGGCGTGGAGGGCGAGAAGGCGTACCCGTACACCATCGACCGCAACGTGCTGCCGCGTTGCGACGCGTTCACCGAGAACGGCTACACGAAGGAGGAGATGAAGCTGGTGAACGAGACGAAGAAGATCCTCGACCCGGCGATCCGCGTGACGGCCACGGCCGTGCGGGTGCCGGTCACCGGCGGCCACAGCGAATCGGTGAACGTGGAGTTCGCCCGCGACTTCGACCTGGACGAGCTGCGCCGCTTGCTGGCCGCCGCTCCGGGGATCGCCCTTGCCGACGATCCGGCCAATGACGTGTACCCCATGCCGCTGCTCGCCAACGGCAAGGACGATGTGTTCGTGGGCCGCCTGCGCCGCGACGAGACGCAGCCGCGCACGCTCAACCTGTGGATCGTGTCCGACAACCTCCGGAAAGGAGCGGCGACGAACGCCGTGCAGATCGCGGAGCTGCTGGTGCAGAAGGGGCTGTTGGCTGTGAGAAAGGCGATGGCCTGAGCGGCGTCATTCGTTCACCGCCCAGATGCGGTATGAGGCATTCTCATAGAGCGGACGAGCTCGCCCAAGCGATGCGAACGGCAGGCTATCACGCTCACCCACCACAATAAGCCTGCCTTGCAGAAGGGGGTCGGTCACGGCCCCATGGAAGAAGTGCTCGGCATGAACGGATCGTTCCTTGAACCAGGGGGTATTGTACATGTGCGAATGGTAAGGCCGGAACGAGGTGTACACGGTGGCGAAATAGGCCAACAAGGGGTCCTTGCAAAGGAGAATGGAGCGATCGGCGGAAGAACGGTTCAACTCATCCAATACGTCCAATTGGTCCCGAGATGCATGGAGCCCTCGTTCCATGCGATACTGCAGACGTGCATTACCATAGAACCAAAGCACGTTGTCGGACAGAAGAAGGAGCATCGCTCCGCTTACGATCAGGGGGCGCAATGAAGAAGGCCCGCGCTTCCACCGGCCAGCCAGGATCTCGAACACCGCAGGTGCGCCGATGAGAAAGAGCGCCGACCACGTATAACCGCGTGTGAAATGCGCTGGCTGATGCGGGGTCACTGCGAACTCATGGTTCTCGAAAGCGAAGTTCAGCACCGCCCAGATCACCAATAGCCGCTGGTGCGGAGAACGCAGGAAGGTCAGGGTGCGCGACGGAGTACGAAGGCGGAGCAGGGCCATCAGCCCCACAAGGGAATAAGCCGGAATGAAGCTTTTAGCCTGCACAAGCCACTCGAGGGTCCACTGTTGCATCAGGATGCGATGCTCACTATCGCGCACCATCCAGACCCCATAGTACAGGCCGACCGGGACAAGTACCGCGATCATCGCCGGGATGAACCACCAAGGCATCGCGGAGGCGCGTATGTACCATTGCTCCAGCATCGCCCAAGCAAGTATGACGAGCAATGCCGCCATGCCCGTGAACGGGTGCGAGAAGGCCAATAGAGCCAGTACCGGAAGCGCCGCCATGTAGCGCTGTCGGAGAAGAAGAAGGAGCACGGCGAAGAACAGATAATGATAGTATGCCTCGAACGGGAGGATCAGGTTACGGCCCAGATTGAGGAACCACCATCCATCCCCCGGATCAAGCGCATACATGCTCTCCAGACGCGCTCGTACCGTAGTGCCATGGATACCATGGGAAAAGATGCTTGCAGCACAAAGGAGCCCTCCTCCCCAGATAAAGGCCAACTGCCCCGGTACCCTCCATCGTCCCGCCTGTGGAATGAAAGCGTCGAACACTCGGCGGAACATGTCGATCGCCAGCAGGCAGAACGTCGCACCGAAAAGGATCAGCAACACAGCGGGATCGATGTCCATGATGCGCCAGAGCTGTCCGAGCACCCACACCTGGGGTTGGAAGTAGATCGCCTTGTTATCGTAGTCGGCTGAAAAGGGAAGTGGATAGGCGGGACCAAGGCTCTCATGCTCCACCAGTTCCCGAGCGTTGGCCATATAGTAGGCTTGGTCATACTGGATGAAGCCCAGGGCGACCATGCCCGGACGTGTTCCGGCATAGTGGGCGATATAGAGAAGGACCACCGGCAGCGCCAGCACCAAGTTGATGGACCAACGGATGAGCGGAGGCTCTCTCATGGCAGGAGCAGGCCGTTCCTTCAAGATATCGGTGGTCGTCATTGCCATGAAGGTGGTACGGCCACGAGATTAAGCCATAGGACCATCCGATGGATGCCGATCGATCGCAAGGATCGAGCGACCCCACGGGCCGGAAGAACTCCCATCCTACTGGCGTGCGTTGGATCTCTCAAGCAGGCCGGTCGTACGGCGCGATCCTATCCTTCAGGGCCAGGAACCTCTTTTCCATCCACTCATAGCTTGCCATGGCCAACGCCAGGAGCAAGAGTGAATAGAGGAGCGCGGTCAATGTCCAAGCCGTATGGGGATCCCATCCTTGGGCGTTCAGGCTGGACCATAAGGGAAGGAACAGAAGGACATAAAGCGGCCAATGGATCACATACAGGCCGTACGAATAGCGTCCCAGCCAACATAACGGCTTCATGCGGAAGAAGCGGTCGAAGCCTCCACCCTTCACCGTGAGCCCCACAAGCCCGGCGAACAGCAATGTGGCCCCGCTCACCCCCCAACGCATCATGTGCGGATCACGGAAAAGGGCCCGCCCGGCCAATGCGGCCGAGATGATCAGCACGATGCCCAGCATGAAAGCGATCGGGGCGTAACGCGCCACCCACGCCGAACGACGGCGCAGGCCCCAAGCGAGCAATGCACCGGCCAACAGCCCGTCCAAACGCGCTAGCGTGAACGCATAGGAGAACGGGGATACCGGATGGATGAAGCGTAGGAGGATGCTGAAGCCGATGCCCGCCAGGATGAAGCGGACCAGCCATCGCTCTCCCGCGAAGGCGATCACCCATGGCCATGCGAGATAGAACTGCTCTTCGATGGCAAGCGACCAAAAATGGTTCAGCGCCTTGCCCATCGATGCCCACCCATGGAAGGCGAAGAACAGATTGGGCATATAGGACCAGAACCAGGCCTGGTGCTCGGTGAGGCCCCGGACCGCAGGTACGGGGTGTAAGGCCTCAAGCAGGAATATCGTCGCAAGCGTGAGGTAGTACAGGGGGAATATGCGCAGCGCTCGCCGTATGATGAAACGTTTGAAATAGCCCTTTTGCCCGCGCGTATCCAGGAGAATGCCACTGATCAAGAAGCCGGAGAGCACGAAGAAGAGGTCTACCCCGATCCAGCCCAGATCGGCCCAGTGAGCGAGCGGTCCTGCGTTGTAGGAATGAGAGAGGATCACCAACAGCACCGCCATCCCGCGCATGCCGTCCAGGGCGACCATGTGGCCACCCAGTGGGGCAGGAGGGGGGGCGGCTATAGGACGATCCCCCATGAATGCTCGGTGTCAGGGTCGGGATGTGGTGCCTTCGGGCACGTGTTCCGATGAGTTGGCCGCTGTCGGGGGGCCGTCCAAGGGCAATGGGGCCGCCACAACGGCCCCGGTGGCCTTCCGCTGCACCAGGATCAGCATCACCACGCCCACGCTGATGGCCGCATCGGCGATGTTGAACACCGGCCGGAAGAACTCGTACTCCTCGCCGCCCCAGAACGGCATCCAGGCCGGGAAGCGGCCGTGCAGGAGCGGGAAATAGAACATGTCCACCACCGCGCCGTGCAGCAGCGGGGCGTAGCCGCCCTCCGCGGGGAGCAGGACGGCCTTTTGGAACGGGGTGCTGGCGCTGAAGAGCAGGCCGTAGAACGTGCTGTCGATGATGTTGCCCAGCGCGCCGGCGAAGATCAGGGAGAGGCTCAGCACCAACCAGTTCCCGCGCTGGGTCTTCACCATGCGCCAGAGGATGTAGCCGATGCCGATGACCGCTACGATGCGGAACAGGGTGAGCGTCAGCTTGCCGGCCTCGCCGCCGAACTCCAGGCCGAACGCCATGCCCTTGTTCTCCACGAACTGCAGGTAGGCCCAGCGGGAGCCTTCACCGAACAGCGGCCGCGAATCGCCCAGGAAGAAGGTGAGCTTCACCCAGACCTTCAGGGCCTGGTCGGCCACCAGGACCAGGAGCGTGACGAGGATCGCGCGCTTCAAGACCGGAACAGCAGCGAGGCGGGTGAACGCCTCAGTTGCTCATCTGCTGCTTGGCCTCGATGCTCAGCGTAGCGTGGGGCACCAAGCGCAGCCGTTCCTTGCTGATCAGCTTGCCGGTGACGCGGCAGATGCCGTAGGTCTTGTTGCGGATCCGCAGCAGCGCGTCCTCCAGGTGCTTGATGAACTTCTCCTGGCGGCCGGCCAGTTGCGCGGTCTCCTCGCGGCTCAGGGTCTCGCTGCCGTCCTCGATCATCTTGAACGAGGGGCTCGTGTCCTCCGTGCCGTTGTTGTCGGTGTTGGCCAGCGTCTGCTTCAGCAGGTCGTAGTCCTTGCGGGCCTCTTCCAGCTTGGCGTTGATGATGGCCTTGAACTCCTCCAGCTCGCTGTCGGAGTAGCGGTCCTTGTTGCCGGCCTCCAGGGTGCTCACCTGTTTCTTCACCATCGGCGTGGCCTTGGGGATGTTGGGAGCGGAGGTCTGCGTCACCAGCGGCTTGGCGGGTGCTTTTTGTTCGGGTTCCTTCTTCACGGGAGCTTTCGCTACGGATTGTTTGGTGGCCACCACGGGCTTGGCCACGACGGGTTTCGGTGCGGGAGCCGGCGCCGGGCGGACGGGCTTCGCCGGGGCCTTGGCCGCCACGGGCTTCGGGGCCGGTTTGGCGGGGGCTTTCTTCGGAGCGGGCGCGGCCTTCTTGGCCACCGGCTTCTTCGGGGCCGGCTTCGCCGCTTTCTTCGGCGCGGCCTTCACGGCCTTCTTGGCGGGTTTGGCCGCTTTTTTCGGCGCGGGCTTGGCTTTCGCGGGTTTTTTGGCCACGGCTTTTTTCGGGGCGGCTTTCTTGGGAGGAGCCGCCTTCTTCACCGGCTTTTTGGCGGCTGCCTTCTTCGCCGGCTTCGACGCTTTGGATGCGGTCTTTTTCTTGGCCATGGCGCGACCCTTTTGAAATTGATCCGCAAATATAGGCCTTCCAGCGCCTCAATCGCCCGATCGGCCTAGGGCCAGCGCGCATCCGGCCGTGCCCTCGATCTCCACGCGGTGGACCCTTCCGGCCGGATCCTTCAGCTCGGATACAAGTAGCTGGTTCTCAGGAGTTATCGCCAGCGTTTCGGCCAGGATATGGGGGGCGAAGGCCTGCACCGCCCGCTCGAAGCCCGCATCCCCGTTCCGCTGGATGTGCAGGTCGATCCGGTCGGTCACCTCCAGCCCGGTCTCCTTGCGGAGGGTCTGGATGCGGCTCACCAGCTCGCGGGCGATGCCTTCCTGGAGCAGGGCCTCGTCCAGGGTGATGTCCAGCGCCACGGTGAGCGTCCCATCGCTGGCCACGCTCAGCCCGGGCACGTTCTCCGCGCTGATCTCCACGTCGTCGCGCAGCAGCTCCACCTCCTGGCCTTCCACGGTCAGGGTGAGGCGCCCGGCCTGCTCCAGCTCGGCGATCCGCGCCTGGTCGAAGCCGTTCACGGCGGCGGCCACGCTCTTCATCAGCTTCCCCATCCGCGCGCCCAGTTTCTTGAAGTCGGGCTTGATCCGCTTGGTGAGGCGGCCTTCCGCCGCGTCGAGCACCTCCAGGTCCTTCACGTTCACCTCGCTCAGCACCAGGTCGCGCACCGCTTCCAGCCGCGCGCGCATCCCCGCATCGGTCACGGGCACCAGCATCCGGCGCAGCGGCTGCCGCACCCGGTGCCCTTCCTTCTTGCGGATCGAGAGCACCAGCGAGGTGAGCCGTTGCGCCAGGGCCGTCCGTTGCTCCAGCTCGCTGTCGATCACCGCGCGGTCGGCGGCGGGCCAGTCGCTCAGGTGCACGCTGCTCCCCCGTAGGTCGCGGTAGAGCCGGTCGCTGTAGAAGGGCGCGATCGGTGCGCTCAGCATGGCCACCACCTCCAGGCACCGGTGCAGGGTCTGGAAGGCCGCGTTCTTGTCCGGGCCCTGCTCGCCTTTCCAGAAGCGGCGGCGGTTGAGGCGCACGTACCAGTTGCTGAGGTCCTCCACCACGAAGTCCTGGATGGCGCGGGCCGCCTGCGTGGGCTCATAGGCGCCATAGGCCTCCTCCACCCCGACGATCAGGCTGTTGAGCCGCGAGAGCACCCAGCGGTCCATCTCCGTCCGCTGCGCCAGCGGCACGTCGGGCGCCCCGCCGGTGAACCCGTCGATGTTCGCATAGAGCGCGAAGAAGCCATAGGTGTTGTGCAGTGCGCGGAAGAACTTCCGCTGCACCTCGGTGATGCCCTCGGCGTCGAACTTCAGGTTGTCCCACGGCGAGGCATTGCTGATCATGTACCAGCGCACGGCATCGGCGCCGTACTGGTCCAGCGTCTTGAACGGGTCCACCGCGTTGCCCAGCCGCTTGCTCATCTTTTGGCCGTGCTTGTCCAACACCAGGCCGTTGCTCACCACGGTGCGGTAGGCCACGTTGTCCTGTGTGAGCGTGGCGATGGCGTGCAGGGTGTAGAACCAGCCGCGCGTCTGGTCCACACCCTCGGCGATGAAGGCGGCGGGGAAGGTCTCGGCGAAGACGGCCTTGTTCTCGAAGGGGTAGTGCCACTGGGCGTAGGGCATCGCGCCGCTGTCGAACCACACGTCGATGAGGTCCGTTTCGCGCGTCATCGGCTTGCCGTTGGGGCTCACCAGCGTGATATCGTCCACATAGGGCCGGTGCAGGTCCACCGCGTCGTAGTTGGCGTCGCTCATGTCCGCCGGGTCGAACGCGGCGTAGGGGTCGGCGGCCATCACGCCGGCCTTCACCGCGCGGGCGATCTCCGCCTTCAGCTGCGCCAGCGAGCCGATGCACAGCTCCTCGTCCCCGTCGGCGGTCCGCCAGATGGGCAATGGGATGCCCCAGTAGCGGCTGCGGCTCAGGTTCCAGTCCTGCAGGTTCTCCAGCCAGTTGCCGAAGCGGCCGGTGCCCGTGCTCTCCGGTTTCCAGTTGATGGTCTGGTTCAGGGCGATCAGCCGGTCCTTCTTCGCCGTGACGCGCACGAACCAGCTGTCCAGCGGGTAGTAGAGCACCGGTTTGTCCGTGCGCCAGCAGTGCGGGTAGTTGTGCTCGTACTTCTCCACCTTGAAGGCGCGGCCCATCTCCTTCAGCAGGATGCTCAGCTCCACGTCCACGCTCTTTTCCGGCGCCTGCCCGGCGGGGTAGTACTCGTTCTTCACGTACTTGCCCGCGAACTCGCCCATCTGCTGCGTGAAGCGGCCCTGCAGGTCCACCAGCGTCAGCGAGCCGATGTCGTGCTGCCGCGCCACGCGCTGGTCGTCCGCGCCGAAGCTCGGCGCCGTGTGCACCACGCCCGTGCCGTCCTCGGTGGTCACGAAATCCCCGCCGATCACCTTGAAGGCGTCGCCGCCGCCCTCCGGCTGCGCATAGGGCAGCAGCTGCTCATAGCGCACGCCTTCCAGCTGGTGGCCGTAGAACCCGCCGTCCAGCAGCGCCCAGGGGATGTTCTTCCCGTCCTTCTTGTATGCCGCGAAGGCCGCGTCCCCCTCGGCCCGGGTCTTCTCCGGGAAGTAGGCCGACAGCCGCGCCTTGGCCAGCACCACGGTGATGGGGGCGTGCGTGTAGGGGTTGAAGGTCCTCACGCGCACATATTCCAGCTTCGGGCCCACGGTGAGCGCGGTATTGCTGGGCAGTGTCCAGGGCGTGGTCGTCCAGGCGAGGATGAACACCTCACCGAACGCGTCCGCGAACAGGAATTCGCTGCCCGCATCGCGCTTCACCAGGAACTGCGCCACCACCGTGGTGTCCTTCACGGGCTTGTAGGTGCCGGGCTGGTTCAGTTCATGCGAGCTGAGGCCGGTGCCCGCCGCGGGCGAATACGGCTGGATGGTGTAGCCCTTGTACAGCAGGTCCTGGTCGTACAGCTGCTTCAGCAGGTGCCAGACGCTCTCGATGTACTTGGTCCTGTAGGTGATGTACGGGTGCTCCAGGTCGAGCCAGAAGCCGATGCGCTCGGTGAGGTCGTTCCACACATCGGTGTAGCGCATCACCGCCTTCTTGCAGGCGGCGTTGTAGTCCTCCACCGAGATCTTCTTCCCGATGTCCTCCTTGGTGATGCCCAGCTCCTTCTCCACCCCCAGCTCGATGGGCAGCCCGTGGGTGTCCCAGCCGGCCTTGCGGTCCACGCGGTGGCCTTGCTGGGTCCGATAGCGGCAGAAGATGTCCTTGATGGTCCGCGCCATCACGTGGTGGATGCCCGGCAGGCCGTTGGCGCTGGGGGGGCCCTCGTAGAACACGAACGGCGGGGCGTCCTTGCGCAGCTCCAGGCTTCGGCCGAAGGTGTCCTCGGCTTTCCATTGCGTCAAGACCTCCTGGGCGACCCGGGGCAGGTCGAGTTCCTCATATTGCGGGAAACGCTTGTCCATCGCGGCTTTGAAAAGGCGCGCAAAGATAGCCGGGCCCGTTCCATGCCGGTTCGGCAGGGCCGCACCCCGGCCCCTATCTTGTAGGCAACGCTTTGCCGGAATTCCTGTCGCTCCCGATGCCGCTCCACGACTTCCATCCCGCCGTCCGCACCTGGTTCGAACGTTCCTTCCCGGGCGCCACCCCGGTGCAGCAGCAGGCCTGGCCGGCCATCGCGGCCGGCAAGAACGTGCTGGTGGCCGCGCCCACCGGCAGCGGCAAGACCCTCACCGCCTTCCTCTGGGCCATCGACGAGCTGGTGCGTGAAAGCCTCGACGGCCGCCTGGAGGACCGCACCAGCGTGCTCTACATCTCCCCGCTCAAGGCCCTCAGCAACGACATCGAGAAGAACCTGCAGGGCCCGTTGCGCGGCATCCGCGAGGTGCTGAAGGAACAGGACCTGCCCCAGCGCGAGATCCGCGTGATGGTGCGCACGGGCGACACCACCCAGCAGGAGCGCACCAGCATGCGGGAGAAGCCCCCGCACATCCTGGTGACCACGCCGGAATCGCTCTACGTGCTGCTCACCAGCGCTGGCGGCCGCCGCATGCTCGCTTCCGTCCGCACGGTGATCGTGGACGAGGTGCACGCCATGATCGGCGACAAGCGCGGCTCGCACCTAAGCCTCTCGCTGGAGCGGCTCGACCACCTGCTGCGCAAGCCCGCCGTGCGCGTGGGCCTCAGCGCCACGCAGCGCCCCGTGGAGCTGGTGGCGCGCTTCCTCGTGGGCAACAAGCACCTCCGGGCCGATGGCACGCCGGATTGCGTGATCGTCGACACCGGCCACAAGCGCGCCATGGACCTCGCCATCGAGCTGCCGCAAAGCCCCCTGGGCGCGGTGATGGCCAACGAGGTCTGGGGCGAGGTGTACGAGAAGCTCGTGCAGCTCATCCAGCAGCACCGGACCACGCTCATCTTCGTGAACCAGCGCCGCATGTGCGAGCGCCTCGCCTTCAACCTGCGCGAGCGGCTGGGCCCCGAGGCCGTGGGCGCCCACCATGGCAGCATGGCGCGCGAGGAGCGTTTCGCCGCGGAATGCAACTTGAAGGAAGGCCGCTACAAGGCCCTGGTGGCCACCGCTTCCCTCGAGCTGGGCATCGACATCGGCGACGTGGACCTGGTGTGCCAGATCGGGAACACCTTCAGCATCGCCGCCTTCCTCCAGCGCGTGGGCCGCAGCGGCCACCACGTGGGCGGGTTGCCCAAGGGCCGGGTGTTCCCCCTCTCGCGGGACGAGCTGGTGGAGAGCGTGGCCATGTTCGATGCCATCCGCCATGGGGACCTCGACCACATCATCATGCCCGAGCGGCCCATCGACATCCTCTGCCAGCAGATCGTGGCGGAGGTGTCCTGCGCGGACGACGCCAGCGGCGACGGCATCAGCGAGGACGAGCTCTTCGGCCTGATGCTCGGCGCCTATCCGTTCCGTGCGCTCGACCGCGCCACCTTCAACGAGGTGGTGAAGATGCTCGCCGACGGTTTCACCACCCGCCGCGGCAAGCGCGGGGCCAACCTCCACCGCGACGTCATCACTGGCCGACTGCGGCCCAAGAAGGGCGCCCGCCAGAACGCCATCCTCAACGGGGGGGCCATCCCCGACCTGTTCGACTACGACGTGGTGGCCGAGCCGGAGAACGTGGTCGTGGGCTCGCTCAACGAGGATTTCGCCATCGAGAGCCTGGAGGGCGACATCTTCCAGCTCGGCAACAACACCTGGCGCATCCTCGGCGTCAGCGAGAGCAAGGTGCGCGTGGTGGACGCCGAGGGGCAGGCCCCCTCGCTGCCGTTCTGGCTGGGCGAGGCGCCCGGCCGCACCAAGGAGCTGAGCGAGGCTGTTTCGCGCCTGCGGGAGGAAGTGGACCAGCGGCTGGGGCCCGTTCCCGACGACCTCGGCGATGGTGCTGAAGCACTGGAGCGCTGGAAGGCCCCGGCCTTCCGGTGGCTCGTGGAGGAGGTGAAGGCGGGGGAGGTCGCCGCGGACCAGGTGCTCGACTACCTGTGCGCCGCGCGCACGGCCCTGGGCGCCATGCCCACGCGCGACCGCCTGGTGATGGAGCGCTTCTTCGACGAGGCCGGCGACATGCACGTGGTGATCCACGCCCCGTTCGGCGCGTGCCTGAACCGCGGCTGGGGCCTGGCCCTGCGGAAGCGCTTCTGCCGCAACTTCAATTTCGAGCTGCAGGCCGCCGCCACCGAGGACGCCATCATCCTCTCCCTCGGCAGCACGCACAGCTTCGCCCTGGACGACGTGTGGAAGTACCTCCACCCCAACACCGTCCGCGAGGTGCTCGTGCAGGCCCTGCTCGACGCGCCGATGTTCGGCACCCGCTGGCGCTGGAACAGCACCCGTGCCTTGGCCGTCCAGCGCCGCTGGTTCGACAAGCGGGTGCCGCCCCAGTTGCAACGCATGCAGAGCGAGGACCTGGTGGCCCTCGTCTTCCCCGACCAGCTGGCCTGCCTGGAGAACATCGTGGGCGAGCGCGAGGTGCCCGACCATCCGCTGGTGCACCAGACCATCCACGATTGCCTGTACGAGGCCATGGACATCGAGGGGCTGGAAGCGATCATCACGCGCATCACGAACAAGGAGGTGGAGCTGATCGCCCGCGACCTGCGGGAGCCCTCACCCTTCAGCCACGAGATCATCAACGCGCGGCCATACGCCTTCCTGGACCCCGCGCCCCTGGAGGAACGCCGCACCCGCGCCATCCGGGTGCGCCACGCCCTCGATCCCGAGACCGCCCGAGACCTGGGCCGCCTCGATGGCGCCGCCGTGCGCCTGGTGCGGGAGGAAGCCTGGCCCCAGGCCGCCGATGCGGACGAGCTCTACGACGTGCTGGTGCAGGTGGGCCTGCTCACGGCCACGGAGGGTGCGGCCCAGGGCTGGGGGCCGCTCTTCGACCAGCTGCAGCGCCAGGGGCGGGCGGTCAAGGCGTCGCTCCCCGCCGATGGCCTGTCGCTCTGGTGCGCCCTGGAACGGTGGCCGCAGCTGCAGGCCGTATATCCGGCCATGGCCAGCGTGCCCCCGCCCGCCGTGCCGGAAGCCTTGCGGAACGTCCATCCTGTGGACGGAGCGCTCACCGACCTCCTCCGCGGCCGCATGGAGGTGGAAGGTCCGGCCACGCTACCCGACCTGTCGGCGCGGTTCGGCCTGCCGGCGAGCGAGGTGGAGCAGGCCCTGCTGCGGCTGGAAGCGGACGGCATGCTTTTCCGCGGCTATTACGACCCCGACATCGAGGGCGAGCAATGGTGCGAGCGCCGGCTCCTGGCCCGCATCCACCGCTACACGCTACAGAAGCTGCGGAAGGAGGTGGAGCCCGTATCGCCCGCCGCGTTCATGCGTTTCCTCTTCACGTGGCACGGGCTGGCCGGCGAGGTGCACGCCGAAGGCCCAGAGGCCCTGTGCGATGTGGTCGCGAAGCTCCAAGGCTGTGAGGCCCCCGCCCTTGCCTGGGAAAGCGAGATCCTGCCCGCCCGCCTGGCGAACTACGCGCCCGAGTGGATGGACCAGCTCTGCTTCAGCGGGCGCATCGCCTGGGGCAAGCTCACCCCCTATGCCGGCGAGGCCAACGCCCCGGCCTCGTTGCGCACCTCGCCCATCAGCCTCTGCCTGCGCGAAGACCTGCCGCTGCTCCTGGGCATGGGCGATGGCACGAACGGTGAAGCGGCCACGGAACGGATGCTGAGCCGCGATGCGGAACGGGTGCTGGAGCAGCTGCAACAGCGCGGCGCGCTCTTCTATCACGACCTGGTGAAGGCCTGCAACCTGCTCCCCTCGCAGGTGGAGAACGGCCTGGCCGAGCTGGTGGCCAAGGGGCGCGTCAGCGCCGATGGCTTCACCGGCCTGCGGGCCCTGCTGGTCCCCACGGCCCGGCGGGCGGCATTGAAAGAGAGCCGTTCACGGCGCAGCAGCGCCCTGCCCTTCAACCTGGAGCAGGCGGGCCGCTGGTGGCTCTTCGATGAGCGCTCCCCGGCGGAAGGGTCTTCCCAGGACCGGATCGAACGGGTCGCCCGCATCCTGCTCCTGCGCTACGGCGTTCTCTTCCGCAAGCTGGTGCAGCGTGAGCGCTGCGCACCACCCTGGCGCGACCTGCTGAAGGTGCTGCGCCGCCTGGAGGACCGCGGGGAACTGCGCGGAGGACGCTTCGTCAGCGGTGTCTGGGGCGAGCAGTTCGCCCTGCCCACGGCGATCCCGCTGCTCCGCGCGCAGCAGAACGCGGCGTCGGCCCCGCCGCGCACCGAAGGCGACGCCGGCCTGGTGGTGCTTTCCGCGGCCGATCCGCTCAACCTCACTGGCGTGATCACCTCCGGCGAGCGCGTGCCCGCGCGCACGAACGACCGCCTGCTCTACCGCGAGGGCGTCCCCATCGCCGTGCACGACGGGGAGTCGCTCCGCTGGCTGGAGCGGCCGCGGCAGGACCTGGACGCCCACCGGGAGGCCGACCGCCTGGCCGCCCGCATGCGCCGCCCGATACCGGAGCGCCTGCGGGCGTTCTATGGCAAAGGCATCGGCTGATGCCGCTTTGGCGTCGGGCGGTCAGGCCGCCTGGCGCATGGCCTGGGCGGTCGACTGGTGGCGCTTCACCTGGCGGTCCACCAGCCAGATCAGCACCACGCAGATGACCATGGTGGCGCTGCAGACGTAGGCCAGCGTATCGTAGTGGAGCAGCGGCCCTGCATCGGGCTGCACCACGATCAATCCGGCCATCCAGGCGGCGATCCCGCCGGAGATCTGCTGCACGGAGGAGGTGATGGACATGAACGCGCCGCGGTCGCGCAGCTCGGGCACCGCGCTCATCAGCGCCGAGGAGGAGACCATGCGCGAGGAGATGCCCGCGAACATGATGGTGCTCAGCATGATCACCAGCCAGAGCGGGGTGGGGCCCAGGTGGCTGTAGTAGATGGTGATCGCGATGGCCAGCACCGATCCGAAGATGAAGGTGGGGAGCTTGCCCACGTTGTCGCTGAGCTTGCCCACCAGGGGGAAGGTGATGAAGGAGAAGGCCCCCACGATCATGAACACCAGCGGCAGCTTGGCTTCGGGGATCAGCAGGTTGTTCACCTGGAAGGCCGTGGAGAAGGGCATCATCATGAACCCGCCCGTGGCCAGCAGCACCACGCCCAGGAACGGCACCCAATGGCGCGGATTGCCCGCTACGCTCACCAGGTGCTTCACCGGGTCGGTGTCGTGGTGCAGGTGCAGGTGTTCGGCCACCGGCCGCATGTACCGCCACATCACCAGGCCGGCCACCACGCCCACGCCCACGATCAGCAGGAAAGGCGCGTGCCAGTCCCAGAAATGCGCCAGGTACAGGCCCACCGGGATGCCCAGCACCTGGCTGGCGGCGAAGGCCATCTGGATGAAGCCCATCACCCGTCCGCGCTTCTCCAGCGGGAAGCTGTCGGTGACGATGGCCATGCCCACCGAGCCGATGACGCCGCCGAACACCCCGGTGAGGATGCGCGCCGCCAGCAGCAGTTCGTACGTGGGGGCCAGGCCGCAGAACAAGGTGGCGGCGATGAAGCCCGTGTAGAAGAAAAGCAGCAGCTTCTTGCGGTCGTACTTGTCCGCGAAGCCCGCCGCCAGCAGGCCGGAGATGCCCGCCGCGAAGGCGTAGCCCGAGACCACGTGGCTGAACTGCCCCGGCGTGATCTTCAGCACCGGCATCAGGATGGCGCCCAGGGGGGCCATCACCATGAAGTCCAGGATGACGGTGAACTGGATGAAGGCCAGCACCACGATCAGGAAGACCTGGTAACGGGAGAACAAGGGGGCCTTGGCGGCCGGGGCTTCAGGGGTCATGGGAAGGCGGACGAAGGTCGGTCGGAAATGCTTCGATCGCCGGGCCGGGACAGGTCCGCCGATCATAGCAGGGCCCCCGGGCGGCATGCCCGTATGGACGCGCGGAAGGACGACCTAGGCGTCCAGCTCGCCCGCGATCACGTTCATGCTGCTCATCGTGAGGATGGCATCGCTGAGCAGGCCGCCCTTGGCGATCTCGGGGAACGCCTGGTAGTAGATGAAGCAGGGCCGGCGCAGGTGCAGGCGGAAGGGGGTGCGGCCACCGTCGCTCACCAGGTAGAAGCCCAGCTCGCCGTTGCCGCCTTCCACGCAGTGGTACACCTCCCCGCGCGGCACCTCGGTCTCGCCCATCACGATCTTGAAGTGGTAGATGAGCGCCTCCATCTGGTTGTACACCTCCTCCTTGGGGGGCAGCACCCAGTCGGGCACGTCCGCGCGGAAGGTGGTCTTGTCGGCCATCTTGTCCAGCTTCTCCATCGCCTGGCGGATGATGCTCAGGCTCTCCCACATCTCCTGCTGGCGCACCATGAAGCGGTCGTACACATCGCCGTTCTGCCCCACCGGCACAAGGAAGTCGAAGTCGCTGTAGGAACTGTAGGGGTCGGCCACGCGCACGTCATAGTCCACCCCGCTGGCCCGCAGGTTGGGGCCTGTGCAGCCGTACTGCAACGCCCGGTCGGCCGGGAAGGGGCCGCAGTTGATGGTGCGGTCCATGAAGATGCGGTTGCGCACCAGCAGCTTCTCGAACTCCTTCAGCACGGGCGGGAACTCCTTCAGGATGGCGCGGATCCGCTGCCAGGCCAGGTCCGAGAAGTTGCGCTCGAACCCGCCGATGCGGCCCATGTTCGTGGTCAGCCGCGCCCCGCAGACCTCCTCGTACACCTCGTAGATCTTCTCGCGCCACTGGTACACGTACAGGAAGGGCGTGGTGGCCCCCGCGTCCTGGCCGATGATGGTGTTGCAGATGATGTGGTCCGCGATGCGGGCCAGCTCCATCACGATCACCCGCATGTACTCCACGCGCTTGGGCAGCTCGATGCCGCAGAGCTTCTCCACCGTCATGTGCCAGCCCATGTTGTTGATGGGGGCACTGCAGTAGTTCATCCGGTCGGTGAGCGTGGTGATCTGGTAGAACGGCCGCCGCTCCGCGATCTTCTCGAAGGCCCGGTGGATGTACCCGATCGTCTGTTCGGCGCTCACGATGATCTCGCCGTCCAGCGTCAGCACGTTCTGGAAGATGCCGTGCGTGGCGGGGTGCGTGGGGCCCAGGTTCAGCGTGGTGAGCTCGTTGAGCCCGCCCGCGTCCACCACGTCGCGCTGCCAGTAGTCCGGTTTCGTCCCTTCGCTCATCGCCCGAACATGCTATCGTTCTTGTCCTGCCGCGTGGGGTCCTCCAGTGGGTAGTCCTTCCGCATCGGGAAGGCCGGGAAGTCCTCCATGTTCAGGATCCGTTTCAGGTTGGGATGGCCCACGGCCTTGATCCCGAAGAAGTCCCACGCCTCGCGCTCCATCCAGTTCGCCCCGGCCCAGAGGTCGGTCGCCGTGGGCACCTGTGGGTCCTTCAACGCCATGTAGGTCTTCACCCGGATGCGGTGGCCGTTGTGCATGCTGTGCAGGTGGTACACCAGGCCCAGCTCCAGCGCCTCGCCCGGGTGGTGCATGCCGCAGATCGAGGTGAGGAAGCCGAAGTCCAGCTCGTTCTTCAGGAAGGCCAGCAGCTCATGCACGCGTTCCTTCACCACGGTGAAGCACATCACGTCGTAGAGCCGCTCGTGCGACAGCAGGTCGGCGCCGAAGGCGGCCGTCAGCCGGTCGGTCACCAGCTGGTCGCGGTCGGCTTTGATGGCGAAGGCGGGCACGTCAGTCGATCTTGTACTTGGTGAGCAGGTCCTCGTATTCCTTGCTGTAGCGCCGGCGCAGGCTCTCGTTGGCGGCCAGCTCCTGGATCTTCAGGATGCCGTCGATCACCTGCTCGGGCCGCGGCGGGCAGCCGGGGATGTATACGTCCACGGGGATCACCCGGTCGATGCCCTGCAGCACGCTGTAGCTGTCGAAGATGCCTCCGCTGCTCGCGCAGGCCCCCATGCTCAGCACCCACTTGGGCTCGGCCATCTGGGTGTACACCTCGCGCAGCACCGGCGCCATCTTCTTGGCGATGGTGCCCATCACCATCAGCAGATCGCTCTGCCGCGGGCTGAAGCTGAGACGCTCCATGCCGAAGCGGCTCAGGTCGTAGTGGGCGCTCATGGTGCTCATGAACTCGATGCCGCAGCAGCTCGTGGCGAAGGGCAGCGGCCAGAGGCTGTTCTTGCGTGCCAGGCCGATGGCCTGCTCCACCGTGGTGGCGAAGAAGCCGGAGCCCGTGTGTCCTTCCGGCGGCGCCACGATGGTGGGCTTGCCGCGCTCCGTACCGGGGATGATGGTCTTTTCGCTCATGCTCGCGTCATTCCCACTTCAGCGCACCTTTCTTGATCACGTAGTAGAAGCCCGCGAGCACGAAGAAGATGAACAGCACCATCTCCACGAAGCCCACCAGGCCCAATTGCTTGAAGTTCACCGCCCACGGGTAGAGGAAGATCACCTCCACGTCGAACAGCACGAACAGGATGGCGATGAGGAAGTACTTCACCGAGAAGGGGGTGCGCGCATTGCCCTGCTGCTCGATGCCGCACTCGAAGCTCTCGTCCTTGTGCTTCCCATGCCGCTTGGGGCCCAGCCAGGCCGCGGCTCCCAGGGCCACGCCCACGAAGCCCAGCGCGATCAGGGTCTGTACAACGATGGGCAGGTAGTCGTGCGGGGTGCTCATGCGGGAACGACCGCGAACCTACGGTCCCACGGCCGGCTGCGCAAAGGTAACGCAGCGGCGCCCGGCCGCTCAGGCCGCCCGCTGGGCCTTGGACCCCTTGGTGCGCGCGGCCGCCTCGGCCGCCCGGGCCCGCACCACCTTCGCGAACGGCAGCCCGCTCACCTTGCCCTCGGCCCACGCCAGCGGGTCGAAATGGTCGAACACCGTGGCCTCGAACGGGTCCTTGGACAGCAGCTCCAGCTCATCGCGCAGCCGCGCCCGCGCCTGGCCCTGTTCCGCGGGGCGCAGGGCGCGCAGGTGCTCGTGCACATAGGCCAGCAGGGCGCTCTCGAAGCGGAACGTGCGGTCGCGCGAGCGCAGGAAGCGCTCGGTATTGCGCAGCGCATAGGGCAGCAGGTCGCGCTTGTTCAGCTCCACCAGCACCATCAGGTTCAGCATGCGGCCCATCGCGTGCACCTCGGCGTGCTCATCGATGCCGTTCTCGTTCAGCAGCCGGTGGCACCAGCGCAGCGCCTTGTCGGCCTGCCCCGCGCCGAAGCAGGCGTAGGCCGCCTGGAACCAGAGCCCGGCACGCCGGATCACGCTCAGGCGCTCGCCGTACAGGGCCATGCCCTCCTCCAGCGCGGGCAGCTTCTCCAGGGCCTTGCCGAAGTCGCCCATGCGGCAGAGCACCATCAGCTCCAGGCTCGAGCCCATGATGAAAAGCTTCATCCCCAGGTCCGGCGAGGGGGCCTCCGGCATCATCAGCGGCAGCCGGCGGAACTCCCGCAGCCCCTCCATCGCCTCGGTGTAGCGGCCCAGCCGCATGCGCACCGTCACCTGGTTGCTCATCACGCCGAGCAGCAGGTTGGGCTCGTCCTTGAAGTGCGCCTGCTCCTGCTCGAGCAGGGCCGCGCTCTCCGCCAGGTGGCGTTCGCACTCCGGCAGGTCGTTCAGGGCGAAGGCCAGCGCCGATCGCACGTGGTGGTGGAGGAACCGCGCCTTGGCCGTGCGCAGCACGGCCCCCTCGGCCAGCAAGGGGTGGCCCAGCAGGGCCTTCACTTCCTCCAGCGCGGCGTCGTCGCGCACCTGCCCGTTGCGGTACAGCAGCAGGAAGCACCGGCTCTTCAGGTGCCAGAGGGCATCGGTCTCGTTCCACTCGGCCTGGACCTCCGCGGTGCTGCGGGCCAGCTCCTCCAGCTCGGCCATCCCCACGCCCGAATAGTTGCTCCGCTCCATCACCTTGCGCTGCCACTCCGCCACTTCGAGCAGGGCGGCCTGCTTGTCGTGCTCACGCGCCAGCGCCCGCACGCTGCGCAGCATCTTCTCCGCGTCGGCGTAGAGCGCGCGCTCGTACAGCAGCTCCACCTGGTGCAGCGACCGGCGCAGCCGGGCGTCCACCGAGCTCTCCGCGTGGAAGGCGTCGAGGCTCTGCAGGATGGCCTCGTACAGCCGCCGCTTGGTGATGGAGAAGCGGTGCATGAAGGCCTGCCCGGTGAACTTCCGGTGCAGCAGCTCCTCGTCGTACACGTCCATCGCGGCGATCGCATCGAACAGCCGGTGGTGGTTGCTCTGGCCGCCGAGAAGATGGCGCGAGGTGTAGACCTTGAAATAGCGCTTCTCGGGCCGCGTCATCGAGCGGATGAGGCGGTGCACATGGTCCTGCGGACTGTTGGCCATCGTCGGTCGTGCATTGCGGAACGGTCCGGCCCGTCCCGGTGATATTGAAAGCTAGACCGAAGCGTCCGGCGGGCTCCCCGCGGTACGGGGAACGGCGATGCAGGATGGAGGAACGGGAACGGCAAGAAAAAAGCCCGGTCGGTACCGGGCCCATCCGTTCGTCACCGAAGCGGCTCAGCGCGGCTTCTTGCGGCTCTTCTCGTTGTCGCCCTGGTCGTTCCCGTCATCGGAGATGCCGGTGGCCTTGGGACCGGAATTGCCCACCGTACCGGTGCCGGTGTCCCCGCAGCTGCCGCCGCCGGATTTCACCTGCGCACCGCTATCAGGGCCTACGGGCGCCACCAGCTCCTCTTTCGCACAGCCCGTGGCGAGCAGGGCGAAAAGGGCGCAGAACGCGGCGCTTTTCCAGAAGGCGGATGGACGGGCGGTCCTCATGGGCTATCAAATGTAAGTCGTTCTTCCCCGATCCGCAAATCCAGGTGCCCTTTTCCCTGACCGTTCTTGGAAGGGAGATCGATGACGACCCGGGTCCCCCGGGGGGCTTGGGCGTCCCCGAGCTGCTCCGGGCCGGTGATGCGGATATCCGTGAGGTCCAGCTTGCGCAGCACGTCCGCCCGGCCCTTGGTGATCTCGATGCCCCGGGAGATGTGGTCGCCCTCGGCCCCGTTCTTCAGGGCCTGGCTGCGCTCGATCCCGATGCCGTCGTCCACGATGCTCACGCGGGCGCGGCCCTCTTCGCCCCGCTCCACGGTGATGGTGACCGACCCGGGATGGTCCATGGGCAGGATGCCGTGCCAGATGCTGTTCTCCACATAGGGCTGCAGCATCATCGCAGGGATTTCGATGGCCGTGGTATCGATGCTGGCGTCCACGGTGATGCCGTACCGGAACTTGTCCTTGAAACGCATGTGCTCCAGCAGCAGGTAAAGGTCCAGGCGCGACAGCTCCTCGGCCAGGCTGGTGGTGTCGGTCTGGCTGGCGTCCAGGTTCTTGCGGATGAGCTTGGCGAAGCTGGTGAGGTACTTGTTGGCCGCGCTCCGGTCCTGGCGGTTGATGTAGTACTGGATGCTGTTCAGCGCATTGAAGATGAAGTGGCGGTTCATGTTGGCGTTCAGCGCCTGCTGCTCCAGCTGGAGCATGCGCGAGCGCAGCATCAGCTGGCGCGTCTTCTCGCGGCGCAGGCGCCGGATGTGCCGGTACCGCATCACCCCATAGGCCAGGCCCGCCAGGAGCACCGTACAGCCCAGGAAGAACCACCAGCGCAGCCAGAACGGCGGGGTGATCCGGAAGCCGAACCGCGCGGTGGGCCCCCAGGCGCCGGCCTGGTCCGAGGCGCACACCTCGAAGGTGTAGTCGCCTTGGGGCAGGTTGGAGTAGCTGGCGAACCGGGCCTCGGTGGCCGGCAGCCAGTCGGGATCGAAGCCGATCAGGCGGTACCGGAAGCGTACCCGGTCCCCATCGGCCAGGGCCACGGCCGTGTAGTCGAAGGTCAGGTGGTTCTTCCGGTACACCACGTGCAGGCCCACGGGCAGGCCGGTCACGCGGTCCAGGCTGTCGCTGAGCCCCTTCCAGTCGGAAGGCTGCAGGAAGCTCCGCAGCCCGGTGATGTAGGTGACGGGGGGTATCTCCCGCGCCTGGGGCGTGCGGGCCGGGTCGTGCATCACGAACCCCGCGTTGGTGCCGAAAAAGAGGCGGCCGCGCCGGTCGGCGAAGCCGGAGTTGAGGTTGCATTCGGTCCCGCGCAGGCCATCGTCCAGGGTGATGTGGTCGATGACGGTGCCCTGGGCGAGCAGGCTGTCCGGGTCGAAGTGGAAAAGCCCGTTGTTGGTGCCCGCCCACAGGGTGCCCTGCGCATCGTTCAACAGCAGGCACACGTAGTTGGATCCGAAGTCCTGCCCGAGGCGGGCCGTGGTGAACCGCCCCCGGTCGTAGTGGGAGAGGCCGTTCGAGGTGCCGATCCACAGCCGGCCCTTGGTGTCCTCCCGCAGGCAGAACACGGTGTTGTCGCAGAGCCCGTCGGCGGTGGTGTAGCGCTGGGCCTGGCCGCCTTGCATCCGCACCACGCCCAGGTCGTCGGCCAACCAGATGGCCCCGTCCGCGGTCTCGCGGATGTTGCGCACCCCCCGCACGGTCACCTGGCCGATGCGCGTGATGCGTTCCACGGTCCCGTCCTTCGCGATGATGAACAGGCCCTCGCGCGTCCCGCACCATAGCCGGCCGTCGCTGGGGCGCAGCAGCGACAGCACGCGGATGTCGGTGAGCCGGTGCGCACTGTCCAGCGGCATCACGTGCCCCTTGACGATCCGGCAGAGCCCATCGCTGGTGCCGAACCAGAGCGAGCTGTCCGTGTCGGTCAGGCCGCACCACACGGTGTTGTTCGGCAGGCCGTCCGCGGTGGAGATCATCGCCATGGCGTCCATGCGGCACACGCCGCTGCCGTAGGTGCCCAGCCAGATGTCGCCGCGGGCATCGCTCACCGCGCACATCACCTGCTCGCTGCACAGGCCGTCGGCCGTGGTGTAGGTCACGAAGCGGTCGCCGGCATAGCGCAGGGCCCCCGCCCCGTCGGTGCCGATCCAGATGCTTCCCTCATTGTCCTGCAGCAGGCACCAGACGTTGTCGTTCGGCATGCCCTGGTGCACGGTGAGCGCCCGCAGGCGCCCGCCCTCCAATAGGTTCACGCCCACCTTGGTGCCGATCCACAGCCGGCCCCGCGCGTCCACCAGCAGGGTGCGGATGTTCTCCTGCAGGAGGCCGTTGGCCTCTTCATAGGTCTGCACCGCCCCGTTGGGCCCCAGCCCGATCAGGCCGTAGCCGAGCGTCCCCACCCACTTGGTGCCATCGCGGCCCATGGTGAGGGCGCTGACGTACATGCCCTTGAGCGCGGCCACGGGGGTGCAGGCGTTGTCGCGCCATTCGAGCAGTCCGTTGCGCAGGCCCACCAGCAGCCCGCCGTCCGGCAGGGCGAGCAGGGTGCGCAGGCTCAAAGCGGAGTCCAGTGGAAAACCGGGCAGGGGCTCGATGCGGCCGCCGACCGAGCGGAACACGCCGGCGCCTTCGGTCCCGATGAACACGGTGCCCCGGTCGTCCTCGCTCAGGGCCACGATCCGCTGGTCCTTGCCCCGCCCGGGCAGGGGCACGTGCCGCATCCGCCGCCCGTCGAACGCCACCAATGCGGTGCCGCAGGCCATCCAGAACGTGCCGTCGCGCCCGGCCAGCATCGCGTTCACCTGCGCATCGGGCAGGCCTTCCTGCAGGGCGTAGTTGGTGAAGTTCTTCCCATCGAAGCGGCTGGCGCCGCCCAGGGTGCCGAACCAGAGGTAGCCCTGCGCATCCTGGGCCATGCAGCGCACCTGGCTTTGAGCGAGTCCTTCCCGCGGGGTGAACTGGGTGAAGCCGTACTGCTGGGCCCGGCCTCCGGCGGACAGGAGCAGGAGGGCGGCCAGCCATGCCCCGAAGCGGAGCATCGGTCCCCAGGCCTTCCTTCCGGTCCCTGCCGTTCCCCCCATTCAGAAGGTGTTGATCATCGCCAGGAAGTCCGGCAGGCGCCGCCGGCTCACGGGGATCAGCGCGCCGGTGTCGAGCACCGCCATGTTGCCTTCGCTGCGGCTGAAGCCTTTCAGGTGCTCCAGATTGATGATGTAGGACTTGTGCACGCGGAAGAACTTCTTCGGGTCGAGGTTGGTCTCGAACACGCGGATGTGCTTGCTGCTGATGGTGCGTTTGCCATCGCGCGTGAACACCGTGGTGTAGCTGTCGCTGGCCTCCATATAGAGGATGTCCTCGTGCTTCAGCAGCACCAGCCCGTCGCGGCTCGGCACGGCCACGCGGGTGCTCAGCGGCGAGGCCGGGTCGTTCATCAGGGCCTCCAGGGCGCTGGTGTGCTGTTGCGCGGCCGCCGGGTCGGCCACCGTGCGCATGAGCTTCCGCACCGCGCGCTTCAGCTCCTCGGGGTCGATGGGCTTCTCCAGGTAATCGAGGGCGTTCTCCTTGAAGGCCTGGAGGGCGTATTCGTCGTAGGCGGTGGTGAACACCACCGGCAGCTCCTGGTCGGCGATGGAGCGCAGCAGGGAGAAGCCGTCCTCGCCCGGCATCTTGATGTCCAGGAAGAGCGCTTCGGGCCGCTCGGCCTCGATGAGCTTGCGCGCTTCCTTGGCGCTGGCGGCCTGGGCCACCACCGTCACCTCGGGGCAGTGCTCTTCCAACATCAGGCGCAGGTTGTCCCGCGCATCCGCTTCGTCATCGACGATCAGTGCTCGTAAGGCCATGGCGACAAGGGGTAGGATGGAAAAGTAACGGAACGTCCCACGTGATCCGCGCGGACCCATGGACGGTGCGTTCCAGCGAGCGGGCGGCGTTCCCGGGCGAACGAACGGGAACAGGGTCAGGGACGGACCGCGTCGAGGAACTGCTGCAGGCGCTCGCGCGCGATGGGGATGCGGGCGCCGTCGCGCATCACCGCCCAGTGGCCGTCGTCCCGCAGGTATTCCTTCAGCTGCTCGATGTTCACCACGTGCGAGCGGTGCACCCGGATGAACTGGAGCGGGTCCAGCATGTCCTCGTACACTTTCAGCGTGCGCGCGTCCAGGTAGGCCGAGCCGTCGGTGAAGTGCAGCCGGGTGCGGTTGCCGTCGGCGGCCAGGTGCATGATGCTCCGCGGGTCGAAGAGCTTGAAGCCCTTGGCGTGGTCCACCGCCAGGCGCGGGGTGGCCTCGTGCGCCTTGATGGTCCGCACCGCCTCGTTCAGGCCTTCCCGGTAACGGCGGCCTTCGTCGCGGGCGCCGGCCATCAGCGCCCACCGTTTCATCGCCTTCATCACCGCCCCCCGCAGCTCGTCCGGGTCGATGGGCTTCAGGATGTAGTCCACGGCGTTGGCATGGAAGGCCTGCACCGCATGGTCCTTGAAGGCGGTGACGAAGATCACCATGAAGCGCGCATCGCGGAAGCCTTCCAGCAGGTCGAGCCCCTCGGTGCCGCTGGGCATGCGGATGTCCAGGAACACCAGGTCGGGGTCCAGCGCGCCGATGCGCTGGCGGGCCCGTTCCGGCCCGTCGGCGGTATCCACCACCTCCACCTCGGGGCAGCCATCCTCCAGCATGAACCGCAGGTTCTCCCGCGCGAGCTCCTCGTCATCGACCAACAGCGCGCGTAACCGGGGTGCGGGCATGTGAGCGAAAGTACACGCCTGTGGCCCGCCCGGGCCGTCCGACCGCTGATCGGGGCCGGGGCGCCGTTGCTCGTTCGTCCCTTTCCCAACGGATGGTGGGCGGATAGTTTGGCGTTGCACGAACAACCCCTTGTCGCGATGGAACGCCACTACACCTTCAGCACGGGCTCCGCTCCGTTCTGGATCTTCAACGACCAAGGCAACTGACCCCGCCGCCTGCGGGCCAAGTCCTGGCTCGTGTGGGCCGGGGCCTGCCGCGTCCATGCAACCTTGTCCGGCCGGGTGCGTATCGATGGGCCACGACCCCGTCATGCGCCCCAACCAGACCCATGAACTTCGCATCCGTGTCGACCAGATCGAACGGCTGCTCATGTTCGATTATGAACCCGGCTCGGAGGATGCCCTCTTCGACATCTGCGATGCCCAGGGCCACATCCTGAAGACCGGCGAGATCAAAGGGCCCGTTACGCGGGTGCGCCTGACCGACGTCCATGGCGACGACCTGATCCTCATGGTCCTGGACGGCGAGACCTCCACCGTTCGGCCCATCCAGCTGAAGAAGGCCGGCTGATGCGTTCCAGTTCCAGCCCCATGCCGGCCTACCAGGGGATGACCTTGGTGGTCACGGCCTTCATGCCCGACGCCGAAGGCGCCTTGTCCCATGTAGTGGTCGTGGACACCACCGCCATCGAGGTGGTCGAGGTCCGCTATACGGTCGTCCCGGCCGCTTGAGCGTTCTCCTTCCCGCCTTTTCCTGCCGTTGCTGACCTGTCCGGGTCCGCTCCCTGTTCCTCACCGGTCGTCCCAGGCCGCCCGGGGTAATTTGGTGGTGCGATGGCCCTTGTATGTCAACAAGCCTTCGCAGGAAAGTTCCGGTTTTGGTTCGGTGGAATGTGCGAGGCCCCGGGTGAAGATCCGGGGCCTCTGGCGTTCAATCCCTTGAGCGTGGAGCGGAGAACCATCCGGCGGCCCCCAGCACCAGGCCGGCGATCAGCAGGATGGTACCATAGGGCCAATGCTGGATCCGGAACAAGGTCCCGATGACGACCAGCACGAGGCCCGCATAGAACAGCCAGGTCCCGCGCGCGCCCTGTTCCCCGCTCCGCGGCATGTAGCGGTCGCGGTCGAGCCGGACCGAACCGATCAGGCCGATGATCAGGAGGACCATCGGGATCCCCCGGCCCGGCAGATGGAGCAGGTGCATGACGAGCAGGGAGACGAGCGCGAGGGTGAAGAGGTCGCGGGCGATGGCCTTCGGCACGATGGCCTTGCGCTGGGCGAAGCGCCAGACCATGGCGGCCAGGGTGACCAGCCAGGCGACGGCCAGGAAGTAGGGCACCCAGGGCCAGTGCAGCAGCTTGAAGAGGAAGCCGATGATCAGCAGCGCGAAGCCGACCAGCCGAAGGATCTCCGGGGGATCGCTGAGTGGAGAGGGTGGCTCAGGCGGTCGTACGGGCGGTGTCCATTCGCTCATGGCCGATGCGGTGGGTCCGCAAGGTGGGCAATATGCGGCCGATCCGCTGCCGGGGCCGGGTGAACGCTTGCCCGGGGCGCGCCCGCGCTAGGCCAGGGCCTTCTTCCGGGACCGCGCCATCAGCGCCTCCACCGCTTCCGCCTCCACCGGGATGTCCGCGAACAGGTCGATCGGGGCGTCGCGGGTCACCAGGATGTTGTTCTCCAGGCGGATGCCGAGCTTCTCCTCGCGGATGTAGATGCCGGGCTCCACGGTGAACACCATGTCCGGCTGGATCATCTCGTTCCACAGGCCCACGTCGTGCACGTCCAGGCCCAGGAAGTGGCTGGTGCCGTGCATGAAGTACTTCTTGTAGAGCGGCCGCTCGGGGTCTTGCTTCGCCACGTCGTGCTTGTCCAGCAGCCCCAGGCCGATCAGCTCGCTTTCCATGATCCGCCCCACTTCCCGGTGGTACTCGGCGAGGAGGGTGCCCGGGCGCAGCAGCTGGGTGGCCGCGTTCTTCACGCGCAGCACCGCATTGTACACCGCACGTTGGCGCTTGGTGAAACGGCCGTTCACCGGGATGGACCGGGTGAGGTCGCTGGCGTAGCCGCCGTATTCGCAGCCGAAATCCATCAGCACCACGTCGCCGTCCTGGCACACCTGGTCGTTGGTCACGTAATGCAGCACGCAGGCATTGTACCCGCTGGCGATGATGGGGGTGTAGGCGTGCCCGCGTGAGCCGTGGCGGATGAACTCGTGGATGATCTCCGCCTCGATGGCGTACTCCTTCACGCCGGGCTCCACGAAGCCGCACACCCGCTCGAAGGCCTTGCCGGTGATGGCGATGGCGCGCTGGATCTGCTCCACCTCCTCCTGCGTCTTGCGGCTGCGGATGCGGTGCATGATCGGTGCGCTGCGCTTCACGCCGTGCAGGGGATACTGCGCGCGGAGCTCCTTGTTCTTGCGCTCCTCACGCGTCTCCACCTCGTTGCTTTGGCGCAGGTGCTCGTTGCTGTTCAGGTACAGCAGCTCGCATTGCGGCACCAGCCGCTTGATGGTCGCTTCATAGGCGCTCGTCCACAGCACGGTGGCGATGCCGCTCAGCGCGCTCGCTTCCTTCTGCGTGAACTTGGCGCCCTCCCAGATGGCGATCAGCTCGCTGGTCTCGCGTACGAAGAGGATCTCGCGGTCCTTCGGGTCCGTCGCGTCGGGGAACAGCAGCAGGACGGTCTCCTCCTGATCGATGCCGCTCAGGTGGAAGATGTCCGAGGCCTGCTTGAACGGCATGGTGCCATCGGCGCTGGTGGGCATCACGTCGTTGCTGTGGAACACGGCGAGGCCGCCTTTGTCCATGTGCTGGCGGAAGCGGGCGCGGTGCTCGCGGTAGGTGGCGGCGGAGAGCGGGGTGTAACGCATGACCGGGGGATGAGGAGCGAAGGTACGGGAGGCCGGGGTGGTCCGTCCGTTCGCAAGGCGCCTCCCTATCTTGCTTCCATGCCCGCCAAGCCCAACAAGACCCGCGCGACCGCCGCCAGTGTCGATGCCTTCGTGGACGGGCAGGCGAGCGAGGCCGTCCGTGACGACTGCCGCGTGCTGATGCGGCTGATGCAGGAGCTCACCGGCGAGCAGCCGCGCATGTGGGGGCCGACCATGATCGGCTATGGCAGCTACCACTATCGGTATGCCAGCGGCCGCGAAGGCGATGCCTTCCTCGTCGGCTTCAGCCCCCGGAAGCCGGACCTGGTGATCTACTTCATGCCCGGCGCGCTCGACCCCAAGCTGCTGGCCCGGCTCGGCCGGTGCAAGAGCACCAAGGCCTGCCTCTATGTCAAGCGGCTGGCGGACATCGACCTGGACGCGCTCAAGGCCCTGCTCCAGCGCTCCATCGCGTTGGTGGCGAAGACCTACCCGCAGACGTAGGCCCTTCGATCGCCAGGCCCGGGACCTGGCCGCGCCCGATCAGAACCATTCCAAATAGCCGCCTTGGCCCGGCCGGATCGTCCGGCGATCGCCCGGCCCGTAAATTCGCCGGCGAAAGCGGCGCGCCTTCGCGCCCCCAATGGATCAGCATGGCACGACAAGGGCTCTTCGGTTCCTCGCTCGCTAAGAAGTTCTGGATGGCCCTCACGGGCCTTTTCCTTATCAGCTTCCTCGTGGTGCACGCCACGGTGAACGGGATGATCTTCTTCAATGACGGCGGGGTCACCTTCAACGAGTGGGCGCACTTCTTCGGCACCAACCTGCTCATCCGCACGATGGAGATCGTGCTGTTCCTGGGCCTGATCGCCCACGTGGTGGACGGCCTGATGCTGTGGTCGCAGAACCGTGCTGCGCGCCCGGTGAAGTACGCCATGGAGAAGGGCGGGGCCAACCGCAGCTGGTACAGTGCGAGCATGGGCTTCCTGGGCACGCTGATCCTGCTCTTCCTGGTCCTCCACCTCTGGCACTTCTGGGTGAAGACGCGCTTCACGGGCATCGAGGGCTACGGCGTGGACGCCGCCGGCCGCGAGAACCTCTTCGCCGTGATGCAGCAGACCTTCCGATCGCCCGCGGCGGTGATCATCTACGTGCTGGGCTGCTTCAGCCTCTTCTGGCACCTGCTGCACGGCTTCAAGAGCGCGTTCCAATCGCTGGGCATCAACCACAGCCGCTACAACGGCCTCATCGCCATGTGCGGCACGGCCTTCAGCATCATCGTTCCGGCGCTTTTCGCCCTCATGCCCATCAGCATCCACTTGAACTGGATCAAGTAGGCCGCACGCCAGACCTTCCCTCCATGACCAAGCTTGACAGCAAGATCCCTCCCGGCCCCATCGACCGGAAGTGGACCGACCACAAAGGCCACATCCGCATCGTGGCGCCCGCGAACAAGCGCCGCATCGACGTGATCGTGGTGGGCACGGGCCTCGCCGGCGGTGCGGCCGCCGCCTCGCTGGCGGAGATGGGCTACAACGTGAAGGCCTTCTGCTTCCAGGACAGCGCCCGCCGCGCGCACAGCATCGCCGCACAGGGCGGGATCAACGCCGCGAAGAACTACATGAACGACGGTGACAGCACGTACCGCCTGTTCTATGACACGGTGAAGGGCGGCGACTACCGCGCGCGGGAGGCCAACGTGTACCGCCTGGCGGAGGTGAGCGCCAACATCATCGACCAGTGCGTGGCGCAGGGCGTGCCCTTCGCCCGCGACTACGGCGGGCTGCTCGACAACCGCTCGTTCGGCGGCGTGCAGGTGAGCCGCACGTTCTACGCCCGCGGGCAGACCGGGCAGCAGCTGCTGCTCGGCGCCTACAGCGCGCTGATGCGCCAGGTGGGCAAGGGGGCCGTGCAGATGTACGACCGCCACGAGATGCTCGATGTGGTGATCGTGGACGGCAAGGCGCGCGGCATCATCGCCCGCAACCTGATCACCGGCGCCATCGAGCGGCATGGCGCGCACGCGGTGCTGCTGTGCACGGGCGGCTATGGCAATGTGTTCTTCCTGAGCACCAACGCCATGGGCAGCAATGTCACCGCCGCCTGGAAGGCGCACAAGCGCGGGGCCTTCTTCGGCAACCCCTGCTACACGCAGATCCACCCCACCTGCATCCCGGTGAGCGGCCACCACCAGAGCAAGCTGACGCTGATGAGCGAATCGCTCCGCAACGACGGCCGCATCTGGGTACCCAAGAACCTGGAGGACGCGAAGGCCATCCGGGAGGGCAGGAAGAAAGGCAGCGACATCGCCGAGGAGGACCGCGACTACTACCTCGAGCGCCGCTATCCCGCCTTCGGCAACCTGGTGCCGCGCGACGTGGCCAGCCGCGCCGCGAAGGAGCGCTGCGACGCGGGCTTCGGCGTGAACAGGACCGGCGAGGCCGTGTACCTGGATTTCGGCGCCGCCATCGAGCGCTACGGGAAACAGCAGGCCAACATCCAGAAGATCGACGGCCCGACCAAGGAGAAGATCACCGAGCTGGGCCGCGCCGTGGTGAGCGAGAAGTACGGCAACCTCTTCGACATGTACGAGAACATCGTCGGCGAGAACCCGTACGACCACGCGATGAAGATCTACCCTGCCGTGCACTACACCATGGGCGGCCTGTGGGTGGACTACGACCTGCAGACCACGGTACCTGGGCTCTTCGCGCTGGGCGAAGCGAACTTCAGCGACCATGGCGCCAACCGCCTGGGCGCCTCCGCCCTGATGCAAGGCCTCGCGGACGGCTACTTCGTGATCCCCTATACCGTGGGCGATTACCTCGCGGACGACATCCGCACCGGGCCGATCGACACCAAGCGCCCCGAGTTCGAGTCCGCGGAGAAGGAGGTGAAGGACCGCATCAGCCACTTCCTGAACAACAAAGGCACCAAGCCGGTGGACGATTTCCACCGCGCACTGGGCAAGGTGATGTGGGACAAGTGCGGCATGGCGCGCAATGCGGAGGGCCTGAAGGAGGCCATCCAGGAGATCCGGCGGATCCGCGAGGAGTTCTGGAAGGACGTGCGCGTGCCGGGCAAGGCCGACGGGTTCAACCAGGAGCTGGAGAAGGCCGGCCGTGTGGCCGACTTCCTCGAACTGGGCGAACTGATGTGCATGGACGCGCTGCACCGCAACGAGAGCTGCGGCGGGCACTTCCGCGAGGAGTACCAGACGCCCGACGGCGAGGCCATGCGAGACGACGCCCACTTCGCCTACGTGGCGGCCTGGGAGTGGAAAGGGAAGGCCGGCGAGGTCGAGCTGCACAAGGAGCCGCTCACCTTCGACGAAGTGAAACTGACGCAACGGAGCTACAAGTGATGGGCAACATGAAGCTGACATTGAAGGTGTGGCGCCAGGGCGGCCCGAACGACAAGGGCCGCATCGTGGACTATCCCGTGAGCGATGTGTCGGAGGACATGAGCTTCCTGGAGATGCTCGATGTGCTCAATGATGACCTCGTGCGCAAGGGCGAGGACCCGATCGCCTTCGATCACGACTGCCGCGAAGGCATCTGCGGCATGTGCAGCCTCTTCATCAACGGCGAGGCGCATGGCCCGGGCCGCGGCATCACCACCTGCCAGCTGCACATGCGCCGCTTCAAGGACGGCGATACCATCTACGTGGAGCCCTGGCGCAGCACGGCCTTCCCGGTGATCAAGGACCTGGCCGTCGACCGCGCGGCCTTCGACCGCATCCAGGCCGCCGGCGGCTTCGTGAGCGTGAACACCAGCGGCAACCTGGTGGACGGCAATGCGCTGCCCATCCCCAAGGACGATGCCGACAAGGCCTTCGACGCCGCCACCTGCATCGGCTGCGGCGCTTGCGTGGCCACCTGCCCCAATGGCTCGGCCATGCTCTTCGTCGCCGCGAAAGTGTCGCAGCTCGCGCTGCTGCCCCAAGGCAAGCCCGAGAGCAAGCGCCGCGCGCTGGCCATGGTGGAGCAGATGGACAAGGAAGGCTTCGGCAACTGCAGCAACACCGGCGCCTGCGAGGTGGAGTGCCCCAAGAACATCAGCCTGGAGCACATCGCGCGGCTGAACCGCGAGTACCTGACGGCGACGCTGACGAAGGAGTGACGTCTCCCTAGGAGACCGACACGACGGAGGTCCGCACGTGCTTCCACTTCCCGCCTCTTCGCTTGAAGTGCAGGTATCCGGTCCAACCGCCCCATTCACCCTGGTGGATCGAAAGAACGACCACACAGTCGGTGCCCTCCTGGCTGAACAGTGGACGTGACAGGAAGCAGGACCGATCCCCATGCTCCACATTATCCCGGGCAGCGACCGTCGCGAATTCACTGTCCACCCACGTGGATGGCCAGTGATCCGCCTGCGTGCACTCCACCGGATGGGTCGAGCGCAGCTTCTCATGGTGCTGGCTCGAAGCGGTGTTCTCCGCGATCAGCTGATACGCCTGCCCGAGACGTTCATCAGCGACCTTCAGGCTACGCTTGAAGATGGCCTTCAGTTGCGTGGGGTCGCATTGGTCCGAGGCCCCTTGCGCAGCAAGTGCGATAGGAGCTACCAGGCTTAGGAGAAGGGCCAGGACCGGAAGAGGTCTCATTTCCTGTAGGCCGAAGCTATGCTTCTTTGGTGATGCTTGGTGGGCCGTCGGTTAGCTTCGCGACCAATGGCCCCAACGTCGGCTCCGTCGATGTTCCAAAGCAAGCTCCCCCGCGTCGGCACCACCATCTTCGCGGTGATGAGCAAGCTGGCGCAGGAGCATGGCGCCATCAACCTCGGCCAGGGTTTCCCGGACTTCCCCATCGACGAGCGGCTGGCCGCGCTCGTGCATGCCGCCATGGGCGCGGGCCACAACCAGTACGCCCCGATGCCGGGCGTGCCGGCGCTGCGGACGGCCATTGCGGCGAAGGTGCAGCGGCTCTATGGCATCGGCTATGATCCGGACACGGAGGTCACCGTCACGGCCGGGGGGACGCAGGCCATCTTCACCGCCGTGGGCGCCACCGTGCGCCCAGGCGACGAGGTGATCATCGTCGACCCGGCGTACGACTGTTATGCGCCCACCGTAGCGCTGTTCGGCGGCATCCCCGTGCACGTGCGGCTGGGGCCCGACATGCGCTTCGATGCCGCCGCGGTCGCCGCGGCGATCACCCCGCGCACGCGGATGCTGATGATCAATACGCCGCACAACCCCGCGGGCACCATCCTGCGCGAGGCGGACATGCAGCGGATCGCGGCGATGCTGCGCGGCACGGACATCCTCCTGCTCAGCGATGAGGTGTACGAGCACCTGGTCTTCGGGAACGAGGCCCACGCCTCGGTGGTCCGCTACCCGGAGCTGCGTGAGCGCGCCTTCGTGGTCTTCAGCTTCGGCAAGGTCTTCCACGCCACGGGCTGGAAGATGGGCTACGTGCTGGCCCCGCGGGAGCTGATGGCCGAGTTCCGGAAGGTGCACCAGTTCACGGTCTTCAGCGTGAACACGCCCGTCCAGCATGCGCTGGCGGCCTACCTGGACGATGCGGCGCATTACGCGGCCGTGCCATCGTTCTATGAGCGGAAGCGCGACCGGTTCCTGGAGGGCCTGAGCGCCTCACGCTTCACGCCCCTCGCCTGCGAAGGCAGCTATTTCCTGCTGGCGGACTACAGCGCGATCAGCGACGAGCCCGACCTCGCCTTCGCCCAGCGCATCACGCGGGAGTTCGGCGTGGCCGCCATCCCCCTTTCGCCGTTCTACCACGATCCACCGCCGGGCCAGCGGCTGCTGCGCTTCTGCTTCGCGAAAAGCGATGCGACATTGGACCAAGCCATCGAGAAACTATGCCTGATCTGAGGGTGACCCTGGTGCAAAGCATGCTCCACTGGGAGGATGCCACCGCCAACCGCGCGATGTTCACGGAGAAGCTCGGGCCGCTCGCTGGCACCACCGACCTGATCGTGCTGCCGGAGATGTTCACCACCGGCTTCAGCATGAAGAGCGACCGGCTGGCGGAGCCCATGGACGGTCCCACGCTCGCCTGGATGCGTGCGCAGGCGAAGGCCACCGGGGCGGTGCTGTACGGCAGCGTCATCATCACCGAGCAAGGCCGGTCCCATAACCGCGGCCTGTTCGTGCGGCCCGATGGATCGGTGACGCACTACGACAAGCGGCACCTCTTCCGCATGGCCGAGGAGCAGCGGCACTACGCGCCCGGCACGGAGCGCGTCATCGTGGAGCTGCACGGGTGGCGCCTGCTCCTGCAGGTGTGCTACGACCTGCGCTTCCCGGTCTTCGCGCGCTCCCGCGGCGACTATGATGCCATCCTCTACGTGGCCTGCTGGCCCGAGGTGCGGCGGTACCCCTGGAGCCAGCTGCTCATCGCGCGGGCCATCGAGAACCAGGCCTATGTGGTGGGCGTGAACCGTGTGGGCATGGACGGCGCCGGCCTGCACTACACGGGCGATTCGGTCGTGCTCGACCCCAAGGGCCAGCCGGTGCGGGCGCTCGACGCGGGAAAGGAAGAGGTGGCCACCGTGCGGCTCGACCGGGCGATGCAGGAGGAGTTCCGCGCGAAGTTCCCGGCGGGCCTGGACGCGGATGATTTCCGGCTGGTCCTCTAGCGCGGTCAGCGCATGATCTGCACGTGGCCGAGCTCCTTGTGCTCGAAGCCCAGCCCGCCGTCGCTCTTCTCCACGAAGCGGTAGATCATCCGCCAGGCATACGTGTCGTTCGGCGCGGGCTTGCCATCGATGGTGCCGTCCCAGCCTTTGTCCGGGTCGGTGGTGTGGAAGGCGATGCCACCCCAGCGGTCGAACACGAAGAGCTCGAACTGCGCCAGGTTGCGGCCCACCGGGGTCCACACGTCGTTCAGGCCGTCGCCGTTGGGCGTGAAGGTGTTCGGGATGAAGAGGCTCGGGGGGCAGAACTCGTGCACGATGACGCTGTCCACAGTGGAACAGTCGAAGCCGTTCGTGATGCGCACCGTATAGGTGCCGTAGGTGCCCACCTCGATGGCCTGCGTGTGCTCGCCGGTGTTCCACAGGTACAGGCAGCCGGGATTGCCGGCGTCCAGCGCCAGGGTGGGCCGCTCGTCGAAGCAGGTGTGCAGCTGATGATCGCCCAGGCGTCCGGGCACGGGATCGAAGTGCACCAGGCGCGTGTCCGTGCTCACGCAATAGCCATTGTCCACGCTCACGGTGTAGGTGCCGGCCTCGGTCACATCGATCGTGCGGGTGGCAGGCCCGTTGCTCCAGGCATAGGTGGCACCGGGGTTGCCGGCGTCCAGCACCAGGACCTCCCCGTCGCACAAGGACGTGTCGGGACCGAGCTCGACCACCGGATAGTCCACGAAGGTCACCAGCGCATCATAGGTCGCGCTGCAATCGTGCGCGTTCGTGATGGTCACCGTGTACAGCCCGCCCGTCGCCACCTCGATGCCGGCCGTGGTGGAGTCGTTGCTCCAGTGGAAGCTCGATTCGGGGTTGCCGGCATCCAGCATCACCGGCTGGTCGATGCATGACGTGACGTCGCTGAGCACATCGGTGGGCAAGGGATCGAAGGTGACCAGCACCGCATCGTTCCCCGTGCAGTAGCCGTTGGTCACCTGCACGCTGTACGTGCCGCTGCTGCCGACGGGGATGGTCTGCGTGTGGGCGGACGTGCTCCAGTCGAAGGCGTTCCCCGCGTTGCCCGCATCGAGCACCAGCGGCTGTCCGGCGCAGAGCGTCGTGTCCGGCCCGAGGTCCACGTGGATCTCCGGCATCAGCGTCACCTGGGCGCTGAAGGTGGCCGAGCAATGGGCCGCAGTGGTCACCGTCACCGAATAGGCGCCGCTGGCCGCCGGCACGATCGATTGCGTGGTCTCGTGCGTGTTCCAGTCGTAGGTGCTGCCCGGGTTGGCGGCGTTCAGTACGGGCGGCGTGCTCACACAGGCGGTCACGTTCTGCAGCGTGTTCACGGGCAGCGGGTCCAGCGCGATGTGGATCGCATCGGAGCTCTGGCAGCCTTGCGGTGTGGTCACCACCGCGCTATAGGTGCCGGTGCTGGTCACCGTGAGCTGCTGCGTGTGCGGTCCGGTGTTCCAGTGCACGTCGTTGCCGGGGTTGTTCGCGTCCAGCACGTATGTGTTCACCCCGCAGAGCGCGAGGTCGGGCCCCAGGTCGATCGAGGGCAGCGGATCGAAGGCGACGATGAATGTCATGATCGCCTGGCACTGCTGGATGTCGGTCATCGTCGCCGTGTACGACCCCGGCTCCGTCACGGTGATGGTCTGCGTGTGCTCGTTCGTGGACCAGTCGTAGGTGGACCCGGGGAAGCCGGCGTTCAGCACCAGCCCCTGTCCCGCGCATGAGCTCACGTTCACCGGCGTGATCAGGTTGTCGAAGGCCACGGAGATCACCGCGGAATCCTGCACGCTGCAGCCGTTCGCGTCGGTGATCCGCACACGGTAGGTCGCGGAAGCGTCCACCAGGATGCTCGGGTCCGCGATGTTGGCCGCGTTCAGGTTGGCCGCGGGCGTCCAGGCGATCTGGTAGGGGGCCGGCACGTTGTGCTGCACGTGCAGCTGGAGGCCCAGCGCCGTGCATACCGTGGTGTCGTTGGAGGCGTGCGCCGCATAGGCGGTGTTGACGCTCAGCGATACGTTGCCGGTGAGGAAGCATCCGCTCCCGCTGTCGGTGACGGTGCAGACGTAGTTCGTGGTCGCCGTCGGCGTCGCGATCGGCGTGGGGGAGGTGGGATCGTTCAGGCCGGCGGCCGGTGACCACGATACGGTATTGGGACCGGAGGCGGTGATGGTGGCGTTCAGCTGTGCCTGTTCGCCCTGGCACAGGGTGAGGTCGTTCGCGGAAACGGAGAGCCCCGTGAGCCGGCTCACGCGCACGCTCACGTCCTCCGTGTCCGTGCAGCCGATGGCGTTGGTCGCGGTCACCGTGTAGGTGGTGGTAGTGGCCGGTGTCGCCACCGGGGCCCCCACCGCGGTGTTGCTCAGGGAGCCGTCGTTCGGCGCCCACGACCATGCGATGCCCGTGCCCGAGGTCACCGCGGCCTGCAGCTGGGTGCCGGCGACGCCGCAGCGTGTGGTGTCATTGATGGGCACGATGCTGAAAGCGGGGGCCACGGTGATGAGCGTGGTGTCGGCGTAGCTGCAGCCGCCCGGGGTCGTAGCGGTGATGTGGTACCACTGGTCGGCGGTGGGCGTTGCGGTGGTATTGGCGCTCGCGGGGGTGCCCACCGTGGCGGCCGGCGTCCAGGCCATCCCGAGCCCCGTATTGTCGTAGCGGGCGATCAGCACGTTGTCGAGGCACCAGTTGTCCTGGCCCGCCCCGGAATTCGCCAGCTGGCGCCAGCGAAGCTGGGCGTTCGTGCCCGTGGGCCCGAGGGCCGGTATCGTCACGTGGACCACGGTGAAGGCCGGGTACATCGCCTCGTTGAAGGTGTTGAGGGGGACCCACGAGCTGCCGTTCAGACTGTACTCGAGGCGCACGTCCTCGCCGGGTTCCGCATCGTCACAGGGCGCCGCGCCGGCGGCGATCTTCAGGGCGAAATGCACGCGGCCGCCCATCGAGAGGTCCATGGGCGTGGTGGTGGCGCTGCGCGTCCCGGCCCCATTGAAGTACAAGGCGTTCCCGCTGACCGAGCCGCAGGTGGCGGCCGGTACGCCGCCCTGCACCTGGGCCCACCAGGAGGCCAGGCCGGGGTCGAACGCGTCGGAGCGGAACACGCGCTCGGCCAGCGCCTGCAGCGTGGTGCTGTTGCCCGCGCAGATGGCATCGTCCGTCGTGGAGGCATGTACCGCGTACAGGTTGTTCGGGGTCACCGTCACCAGCACGCTGTCCACCGCGGACCCGCAGCCGATGGGGCTCGTCACGGAAAGCTTGAACCAGGTGGTGGCCGTGGGGTAGGCGATGGGGTTCGGGCTGGCCGGATCGCTCACCTGGGCGGCCGGGCTCCAGTGCAGGTCGAACCAGGCCGGGTCCAGGCCGGCGCCGCTGCCGAGCTGCGCAGGGGCGTACTGGCAGACGGTGGCGGTGGACGACCCGTTGACGTTGAGGAGCAGGTGCGGCTGCACGGGCAGCCCCACCTGGAACTCATAATGCTTGGGGCAGCCGCTCACCGGCAGCTCGCCGTCCACCCGGTAGATGTCGTTGTGGTCGGGGGTGAAGGTGTAGCTGGACGAGGTGCTCAGGATGGTCGAGGGCGCGCTGGCGGCGGTCCACACGGCGTTCACCAGCGTCACCGGAGGGCTCAGCGTCAGCGGATCGCCGCTGCAGATCAACGTGTCCGTGGGCGGTGCGGGGATGGACACGCCGGCCACGCTGCACATGTACCCTTCCCCCTGGGCCGTGCCGTACGTGTAGGCCAGGAAGCCCGTGTTCGAGGACAGCTTGTGCGTGCCCGGCGCTAGGGGCAGCTTGGCATAGGAGAAGCCGGCGCATGCGGCATAGGGCTGGAACAGCGCGGCGTTCATCGCCACCCCGTCCAGGACCATCTGGCCGATGGCGGCGGTGGGCGTCACCACGCTCAGGTGGTGGTTGATCGTGAGCGCGGAATGCAGCGTCTCGAACATCGCTTTCCGGCTCAGCCGGTCATCGGGTATCAACTGAACGGTGGCCGGATCGCCGACCCCGCCGCAGTTCATCCCCTCCATCATCTCCACCACGCTCACCGGCTTGTTCGCGGTGATGCAGACGGCCTGGGATACGCCCGTTTCCTGGTAGGTCTGCCCCGCGTTCAGCAGGAAGGGCGCACCGCTGTTCACCGACACCATGGTGCCGTTCTGGTCGGCCATCACGCGCCAGGCATACACCGACGGACCGTCCAGCGGCACCGTATGGAAAGCCGTGCCCCAGGTGTTCACCGGGGTCATCTGCTCGTACACATGGTCGCAGGCCATGCAGCCCAAGGGGATCTGCGCGCAGCTGCTGCCCCCGAACACCGCGAACGGGCGGCAAGGACCGCTTTGGGCGGTGCCGACCACGCGCGTGCCCGTCAGGTCCTGCGACGATGCCGCCGCTTGGATCTGGTAGGTCTGCCCCGCGTTCAGCAGCACGGTGAAGGGCACCCCCGCCGGATGCCCCCCTACGGTGGGCACGCTGGGGATGACATTGACCTCCGTGCCATCGGCGGTGGCCACGATGAGCATCTCGCTGCGGAAGATGTCGCCCCAGCCGGGAAGGCCGGAGTATGCATCGGTGCGGTAGCTGGTCCCCAGCGACGGCACCGGCAGGATCTGCGCCGCGTCGGAGGTCTGCGTCTGGTAGTTCATCGCCGTCACCGTCACGCTGTCCAGCGTGGTGATGTGGACGCCCAGGTTGCGGACCACCTCCGAGCCCGTGTTCTCCGCGGTGTTCGGCACCACCACCGTGGCCACGCTGTTGGCCGGTACGGTGAAGGGCACGCTCCATCCCGTCAGCGGCATCGTCACCGTGCCGGTGGTGCCGCCCAGGGAGGCGATCTTCAGGCGGAGCTCCTGCCCGCCGTTGCTATTGAGCATGAAGCCGACCCAGAACTCCTTGCCTCGGTCGCTCAACAGCGTCGACTGGCCCTGGACGCTCGTTGCGCCCAACAGGACCAGGCCGGTCAGTACACGGAGAGAGCGGACAAAGGGCACCGAAAGCATGGGTTCAAGAGCGCCTTCTTACGGTAGGCCTGGCGAAAGGTTGTTTTCGACGAATGCCGAATTTATGACGATGAAAGTTATCAACAGTTGGCTGGAGAAGAAAATATTCTTGGGATCGTGCTCGGCAGGATCGGATCCCTTACCCCAGGCTGAAGGCTGCAACGGGCCCCTGGGAGCGGCTGGCGGCCGTGGATTCCTACGTGCGAAAATGAAGATCGATCGGCCTGACCGTCAGCCGGATGTCCCTCGACGAACGTCGGTCAAGGGGTGATGACCCACTCTACCTCGATGTCCCACTTGGCCCGTACCGTCACGGGCTCCGTATGGACATAGGTGCGCTCCGGCTGGATGCCGGCCGTGAAGGAGCCGGTGGTCCAGCGCCCGTCGCCGTTGCGGTCCTCGATCAGCCGCAGGGTATAGGCCCCTGGCGCCAGGAGCCGCCATTCGCTGGTATGGGGAAGTGCGGCGATGCGCTCCTCCCGCACCGGGTCGCCCTGTGCCCCCAGCAGCTGCACCACGAAGGGGCCGGGGAGCGTGGTGGTGCTGTCGGTCCTCACGCGCAGGCGCAGGTCGCCGAACGCCGTGGCAGCGGCGCTGCCGAGCGTCAGCCGCAGGGTGTCGTTGGTCCCCCCATACGTGTCCATGAGCGCCTTGGGCAGCAGCTCCAGCGTGGCGCTTTCCCCCAGCGCCAGGGGGGGTGACAGGCGCACCACGCGCCGGTCGACCGTGTCGATCTCGGCGGTGAAAGGCCTGTCCACGGTATCGGTGCGCAGGTGCATCCGCTCCGGGTGGAGGCTTGCCAGGGGCCGCGAAGTGAGCAGGTGCTGGCGCTTGTCCACCGCATCGGTGGCCACCTGGGCGGTCAGGTTGAAGGGCATCCGCTGGGCGATCCGGTAGGTGAGCGTATCCAGCACCCGGCCGGCCTCGCTGATGGCGAAGCGCTGGTCGGCCAGCAGCGTGGTGTCGGAGGGCCAGAACACGGCCGTGTCCCGTGCGGTGTTCCAGCGGGGCCACCACTGGAGCATGCCGCCTTCGCGGTCCAGCGCGTGCAGGGCGGCGTTCGGCGAAGGCCGCGCGAACACGATCCGCCAGCCGCGGTCCGGCAGCACGCGCGCTTCGAGCACCTGTTGCTCGGCGGCCAGCGGACGGAAGAGGAAAAGGCGCCAGGCAAGGGTATCGGCCGTGTCCACGAGGCGCGCGTCGAAAGCGATGTCCTCGTTCGGCAGGTCGTAGCGGAAGTCGGCGTTCTGGTCGCGGAGCGCAGTGATGCGGAAGCGGCCAGGGCGGAGGTGCGACAGGGTGAACCTTCCCTGCGCATCGGTGCGCGTGAAATAGGCCGGCATGCCGCGGACCACGCCCGCCGTGTCCGCCGTATCGTGGAGCAGCACGAACACCCCGGCCGCGGGGGCGCTGGAGGCGGCGTCCACGGCCCGGCCATGCACGGCGAGGCTGTCCAGGTAGGTGCCCGTCGATACCACGTACGTCAGGCCCGCGGCCACGTTCCCCTCGCTCAGGTCGAGCACCGCTTCCCCGATGTTGAAGGTGTAGGTGGTGTTGGGGGCGAGCGGTGCCTTCAGGCGGATGATCACGTCGGACCCGCGGCTGATGGCGACCTCCGGAGGCGCCGCCAGCGGTGGCGAGATCAGCAGGCGGTCGCGCACCCGGTCCAGCTTGATGCGCTCGTCGAAATGGAGCACGATGCGCTCGGAGGCGAAGCCCGTGCTTCCGTTGGCCGGTTCCGCGGCCAGCAATCGCGGCGCAGCGGTGTCCTTGGGCCCGCCCTGCGGCTCGCGCACCTGGGCGCAGGAGGCCAGCACCGCGGCCAGGAGGGCGGCCCCCAGCGGACCCTTCATTCGAACAGCGGTTCCAGGAGGATGCACAGGCGGCCCAGGCCGTGGGCGTCCACCTCGGAGAAATCATCGGCCGTGGTGCTGTCGATGTCCAGCACCGCGGCGATGCGGCCGTCGCGTGCGCGGATGGGCACCACGATCTCGCTCCGGCTCAAGGGGCTGCAGGCGATGTGCCCGGGGAACTTCTCCACGTCCGGCACGATGAGCACGCGCTCCTCGGCCCAGGCCGTGCCGCACACGCCCCGGCCGTGGCCGATGCGGTTGCATGCCACCGGCCCCTGGAACGGGCCCAGCACCAGCTCGGCGCCCATCACGCGGTAGAAGCCCACCCAATGCCAGCCGAAAGCCTGCTTCACAGCGGCGCTGAGGTTGGCCATCGCGGCCACCACGTCGCGTTCGTCGTGCAGCAGTTCCCCCACCTGTGGAACGAGGCTGGTGTACAGGGCGACGCGGTCGGTGGTCGCCGGAAGGTCCAAGGTGGTGGTCATGGTGTTCCGCGCGCCGCGCCGGTCGGCCACGAAGATACCGGCCTCACGCGCACGCACAGGTGAGCACGCTCACCCGCACGCCGGGCACCTCCTGTAGCACGCGGGCGCAGCCTTCCAGGGTGGCGCCGGTGGTCACCACGTCGTCCACCAGCAGCACGTGCGCGTCGCGGAGGCGCTCGCCGCCGGTGACCTCGAAGGCTGCTTTCACGTTGTCCCAGCGGTCGGTACGGCCCCGCTTCGTCTGGGTGGAGGTGCGCACCGTCCGCAGCAGCCCGCGGCCCAGGTCGTGCAGCGGCCACACCTCGCGCAGGCCGTCCACCAGCAGCTGGCTCTGGTTGTAGCCCCGTTGCCGCTCCTTGCGGCGGTGCAGCGGCACCGCCAGCGCGGCATTAACCTGCGCGAACCGCGGGCTGTGCATCGCGTCCTCGGCCATCCGCCGGCCCAGCTCCAGCCCCACCTCGGCATCGCCGCGGTACTTCAGGCGGTGGAGCATGTGCTGCACGAGGCCGCCGCGCTCGAACCGCAGGAAGGCGCTGGCCGCCTCGAGCCGTACGCGGCCGTGGAAGATGCGCTCCACCGGGTTGGCGGGGTCGTCGTGGAAGCGGGTGCGGGGCAGGTCCGCGAGGCAGGCCGTGCAGATGCTCCGCTCGAAGGCCATCAGCGCCTGGTCGCAGGCGGAGCAGCGCCGGGGCATGAACAGCCCGAGCAGGGCCTGGAAGGGGTTGTTGCGCGGCTGTCCCATCCGTGGTGTTGAAAAGTGCGCCATTGCCCAGCAATGGCGCGAACAAGCGCAGATAATTTCGTGTTTTGATACACAACCTCCAAGGCGTTCTCCATGGACCAGTCGAACCCCACCCCGGAACCCCGCAAGAACCGATCGAACACCGTCCTGCTCGTGCTGGTGGTGCTCCTGCTCATCAGCAACGTGGTGCTGCTCTACCTCTGGTCCCAGAAGAGCGATCAGGCGCAGACCACCCAGACCCAGCTCACGCAGGTGAGCAGCGAGAAGGAGAACGTGACGAAGCTGCTGGAGGACATGCTGGTGCAGTACGATACGCTCAGCACCGACAATGAGCAGCTCCGCACCGAGATCGAGGCGCAGAAAGAGAAGATCAAGGGCCTGATGGACCAGGTGCAGCGCGGCAAGACCGACCTGTTCAAGGTGCGCAAGGAGGCCGAGACGCTGCGGAAGATCATGCAGGGCTATGTGGTCACCATCGACTCGCTGAACCAGGTGAACCAGGCGCTCCAGGCGGAGAACGTGGCCACCAAGCAGCAACTGGGCGAGGTCACCGGGCAGAAGCAGGCGCTGGAGGCCCAGTCCGCCGAGCAGCAGGCGCTGATCGCGAAAGGCTCGGTGCTCTCCACCACCACCATCTCCGCCGGTGCGCTCTTCCTGCGCAACAGCGGCAAGCAGGTGGAGACCGAGCGCGCGAGCAAGGCCGAGATGATCAAGTGCTGCTTCACCCTCGGGGAGAACCGCACCACCATGCCGGGCAACAAGACGCTCTACATGCGCATCATCGGGCCCGATGGGTCGGTGCTGCCCGCCACGGAGAGCGACAACCGCTTCAAGTACGAGGGGGTGGAAGGCGAGTTCAGCGCGAAGCGCGAGGTGAACTACCAGAACCAGCCGGTGGACGTGTGCATGTTCTGGACCGCCACGGGCAAGCTCAACGGCGGCCAGTACATCGTGCAGATCTACGAGGCGGGCACCAGCGTGGGCAAGGCCACCTTCGACCTGAAGTAGGCTCAGAAGAACGCGCGGACCTGCGCGCCGCCCACGTGCACCACGGGTACGCCTTCGCTGCGCCGCCCGTTATAGGTGAGGTCCACCTGCAGGTGGTCGCTCAGGCGGCGCTGGACGCCCACGCTCCACGTCACGTTGGTGCCGGGTTTCAGGCCTGCGAGCATCTCCGTGCCCAGGGAGGAGTCCACCACGCCGTTGTAGGTGATGTCCACCAGGTTCGCGTTCACCTGGATGGAGCCCTTTCCGGCCGTGTTGTAGCGGAACTCCGCGCCCAGGTCCTTGATGTCGGCCTGTTCGCCGCCCAGCTCCATGCGGTTGCGCTTCTCGGTGTACTTGAACTGCACCAGGGCCCGCACGCTGGTGCCCGGCTGCCAGGTGAGCTTGGGCTTGCCCGCGCGCTGGTCGATGGCGTAGGTGCGGCCCGAGAGCAGGTCGCTGTTGTTCACGGAGCGGCCCGACTCGCCCTCGATCTCCAGGGTCCACCGGGGGGTGGTGTTCCAGCGCAGGTGCACGATGTTCGTCTCGCGCAGGCGTGACTCGAAGCCGTTCAGGAGGAGGCTTTTGTTGCGGTCGCTTTGGTAGGTATGGTCGACGCTCCATTTGCGGCCGCTCCGGTCGTAGTACACCGTGTTGCGCGAGGAGCTGGAGAAGGCGATCAGTGCGGTGTCCAGCGGGTCCACGAGGAAGGGGTTGAAGGCGCTGCCCAGGTCGTCGTTGCCGGTGCGGCGGTCGGTGCGGTAGCTGGCCACGTCGCTCCATTTCCCCAGGAACCGGCGGATCCCCTTCGCGTCGGCCCACACGGCGCCGGGCCGCAGCTCCGTGGAGGCGCTCAGCTGGTTGCTGAAGGTGCGCACGTACTCGTTCGTCTGCACGAACACCCGGATGTAGTCGGCCTCATAGCCGAAGCTGGCCAGCTCGAACTCGTTGAGCTCCTTCACGCCATTGCCGTTGTAATCGTTCCACACGTACACGCCCTGGCCGGCCGGCACCTGCACGTAGATGAACTCCCGCCGCTGCTCCAGCCCGCTGCCGAACTCGTAGAACACGTCCCAGGTGAGGGCGCCCTTCCAGGCGCTGTGCCCGTGGTCCACGCGCGCCAGGTAGGTGTCCTCCGGGCGCTGGACGGTGAGGGTGCTGTCCACGATGCGGAGCCGGCGGTAGGTGAAGGTGGTGGAGAGCTTGCGCACCTTGCGGCCGCCCAGGTCGAGGCTGGCGTTGTAGGTGGTGGCCTCGGTCACCGGCACCAGCGCCCCCGCGCGGAAGGCCTGGTCGTACCGCTGGCCGCCGCCCAGCCGGAATCGCGCCTTCGCCGAGTCGGGGCTCTGCACGAAGGCCTCCCAATCGTAGAACTGGTAGCTCCCCGCGATCAGCGCCTGCAGGGTATCGCTGCGGAAGCGGTTGCGCTCGTGCTCGTCGCGCAGGCCCACGGTGATCCACTTCATGCGCCGCGCGATGCGCGCCTTGTGGCGGAGGAAATCGCTCGTGACCGTCCCGGTCGAGGTGGTGAGGAAGCTGCCGTCCACCGTGATGTCGTGCTTGCCCAGGCGCAGGTCGCCCTGCAGGGCCTGCCGGTAGCCGTCGTACCGGTCCGCGATGTGCAGCAGGGAGGAGGAGAGCGTGGCCTGCCCGCGCTTCCCCGCCAGCAGCCCGATGTTGGCGCTCGCCAGCACCTGGTCGCCGTCCTGGATGGTGACGGCCGCGGTGCTCTGGCCGGTGGGCAGGTTCCAGTTGCGCTCGAACTCCACCGGGCGGTAGCGCTCCACCACGCTGAAGTGCCGGCCGCGCCATTCATTGTCGGTGCCCACCACCAGCCGCAGGGTGGTGTCGGCCCGGCTCAAGGGGATCGCATGGCTCATGCCCGCCCGCACGGCGAGGCCCTTGTCATCGGCCTCGTCGAGGGAACTGAAGGTGTTGCGGTCGTAGTCGCTGAAGGCCACCTGCCCCCAGGCCTTGGTCCGTGCGGAAAAGCGGTGCTCGGCCCCCACCTCGATCACGCGCTGCGCCCGCGGCGGCACCAGTGCCCGCACCGGCGCATAGGTCCCGCGGTGCACGATGTTCCCGCCCACCGTGTCCGGCGCCATCCACCGGAACACGCGCCCGTTCGGGGTGAACTGCTGCTGCACGTAGTCGCCCTTCCCATCGCCCACGTTGCTGAACGAGACCCGGTAGCGTGCGCTGTCGGCATTGGTGCTGTAGCGGTACACCGGTGAATAACCGAGCGAGTCGATGCGGGCGTAGAGCACTTCGTCCGCGGAGAAGGCCACGCTGTCCGCGCCGGGCACCACGGCCGCGAGCGGGTCGTCGCCCGCATCGGCCAAGGCCTGCCGCTCGGTGTCCGTGAGGCTCTGCTGCAGCGGCTGGCCCTTGTGGTCCTGCTCGCTGTAGAGGTCGACGTGCAGCGTGGTGGCGCCCAGGTCGAGCTCGTTCGCCAGGCGCACCAGCGAGCGCGCGTAGTTCTTGTCCGAGTACTGGAACTCCACCACGATGCGCCGGTCCTTCGTGATGAGCCGCTTGGCGGTGAAGGTGAGCTCCGCGGTGTTGTAGTCGATCACGTAGTCGTTCTCCAGGCCGCGGGTGAGCAGCTGGCCGTCGACATAGACCCGCTCGGTGCCGGAGAGCACGATGATGAAGGTGCCGCCATCGGTGGCGGTGAGCCGGTACGGCCCCTGCACCCCTTCAATGCCCTGGATCTGGTTGCGGGAGAAGGAGCCCTTGCTGATGGCGGCGCTCACCCCCAGGGACCCGTGCACGCCTTTGTCCTGCCCGAGCTTGGTGGCGTAGCTCAGCCCCTTCGTCTTCTTGAAATAGGTGAGGAACCAGCTCTTCGGCCGTTGCAGCACGAAGTCGCCCGCCATCAGCTCCTGCCGGTCGTCAAAGAGCTTGATGAACACCTGGTCGAAATCCTGCAGCTCCGCCGTGTTGCCGCCGGCCTGGATGGGGATGTTGTTGTCGGTGACGGAGGCCATCACGCTGATGCGGTCGGTGAGCTTGCCGTTGAGCTCGAGGTTGAGCGCGCTGTTGACCGAGAGGTCCTGGTTGTTGCCGAAGAGGATCCCGCGCGAGATGCTGCCGCTCTTGCTCAGCCCGCTGATGCCGATGAGGTCCTGGTCCAGCTTGCCGGGCACGTATTTGAACGGATCGTTGCGGTCGCCGGAGGGCCGCTGCAACGCCGCGGGGTCCTTGTGGCGGAAGGGCCCGGCCAGCAGCAGGGGCAGCGCCCGGTAGCGGGCGGTGAGGGTGTCGGCCGGTGCGCCGGGGCGGCGGACGATCCAGGCGTGGAAGGGGTCCAGCACGTAGGCCGCCGTGTCCACCGGCACGCTGTCGCGCCAAAGCGTGAAGGAGCCGGGAACGATGCTCAGGCTGTCCACGCGCACCGTATCGCGGTCGAGCACCAGGCGCCGGGTCACCCGGTTGTCGGAGCCCTGGCCCTTCACCGCCCCGCAGGCGCACACCAGCGCCAGGGTGCACCAAGGGATCCGGTGAACGAGCAGGGAAGGGGCGTTCAGGAGAGGGGACACCGGAGAAGGGGTACGCGGCGCAGGCTTGAAAATTATCCCGAACCCCGCGCCGTGGCGGATGCCGCCCATCAAGAAGGGTCTGTTGGTAATGCGCTCCGCATCGCCTCCGCCCGCGGACGGGCGCGGATATTTTTGATCGCACCGCATGCGCCACGGCCTCTCCACCATTGCCGCCGCGGCCCTATGGGCCTGCATTTCCTGCGGCACGGGACCGGCCTCTTCGCCCACAGGGGGCAGCCGGTACGGCGGTGTGTTCAACCTGAATGAGACGGAGGTGCTGCGCAGCATCTTCCCGCTCACGATGACGCAGGCGTCGGCCTTCCGCATCGCCTCGCAGATCTACCAGGGGCTGGTGTGGTTCGATCCGCACGACCTCACCATCCGTCCCTGCCTGGCCGACCGCTGGGAGGTGGATCCCACCGGCCGGCGCTACACCTTCCACCTGCGCGAGGGCGTGCGGTTCCACGACGACCCGGCGTTCCCCGACGGCCAGGGCCGCGCCGTCACCGCCGAGGACGTGGTGCGCTGCTTCAACGCCATCTGCCAGCGCGGCACCGGCGACCAGGTGTTCTGGCTCTTCCAGGACCTGGTGGAAGGGGCCAATGCCTGCTATGGCCGCGACCCCGGCGAGCAAGGGGTGGGCGTGAGCGGCGTGGAAGCGCTGGACGACCGGACCATCCGCCTTACGCTCACGCATCCTTCGCCGAACTTCCTGCAGGTCATCGCGCATTCAGGCTGCTGGATCTACCCCGCGGAGCTGGTGGCCGCCTACGGCAACGACCTGATGCAGCATGCCATCGGCACCGGCCCGTTCAGCCTGAAGCTGGCGCGGCCCGGGGAGGCCATGGTGCTGGAACGGAACGCGCATTACTGGGACCACGATGCCGACGGCCGGCAACTGCCCTACCTGGACGGGATGCGCGTGACCTTCGTGCAAGACAAGGACCAGGAGATCGAGCAGTTCCTCCAGGGGCGGCTGAGCATGGTGCTGGAACCGTCGCTGTCGCGGGTAGCGCTGCTCGCGGACTCGGTGGACCGCGACACCGGCCGGCCGCGGTTCCAGGTGCTTTCCGTGCCCGCGCTGGCCGTGCAGTTCTTCGGCTTCAATGCGTTGAAGCCGCCCTTCAACGACGTGCGGGTGCGGCGCGCGGTGGCCATGGCCATCGACCGGCGGGCGCTGGTGGACAGCGTGCTGCAAGGGCTCGCGGTGAAGGCCGACCACGGCATCGTGGCGCCCGGGCTGGTGGGTTATCCCTATGCGTTGGTGCCCGGTATCCCCTTCGACCCCGACAGCGCCCGCCGCCTGCTCGCCGCGGCCGGCTACCCCGACGGGCGGGGCTTCCCCCGCCTCCAGCTGCAGTTGAACAACGACGGCTTCGGCTACGTGCGCGTGGCGGCGGAGGTGCAGAACATGCTCCAACGGGAGCTCCACCTGGCGGTGAGCATCAGCGTGCTTCCGGCCAAGCAGCATTATGAGCGCATCGAGTCGGGCAGCGCGCTCTTCTGGCGCGAGGGCTGGATCGCCGACCATCCCGATCCGGAGAACTTCCTCGCCCTGCTCTATGGCAAGAACGCCGTGACCGACACCGCGCTGCCGGCCTCGCTGAACAACACCCGCTACGCCAACCCCGTGTTCGATTCCCTCTTCAACGCCTCCCGGCGCATCATGGACGAGAAGGGGCGGCTGCGCCACCTGGCGATGGCCGAGCGGGTGGCGATGAGCGACATCCCGGTGGTGCCGCTGTACCACCAGCGGCTCAATATGCTGCTGCAGCCCTGGGTGCGCGACCTGCCGGTGAACGCGATCGAGTACTTCGACCTCAGCGCCGTGTGGTTCGACCGCGCGAAGGGTCAGGCCGCGCTGTGACCGATCAGCTCGTACACCAGCTGCTTCGCCAGCGGCATGAAGGTCTCGATGCGCGGCAGGCGTATGTCCGACTCGAACACGAACGTGGCCGGATTGGACGATCGCCAGGGGCCACGTACCAGCTCCGCCTTGATGTGCTCGTAGGTATGCCCCAGGCCGACGGTGCAGGTGCATACGTAGCGTGTGCGCACGCTGTGGTACTGCGCGTCCGCATCGGTATCGCGCAGCAGCGGCAGCGTGTAGTCGTACACCACCGCTTCATCGCCCTGGCGCAGCAGCAGGTAGCCTTCACGCGTGGAGAGCGGCAGCAGGCCCACCGGGGTGCAGTGGATGCGCCCGCTCAGTTCCTCCCGCAGCCCCCAGCCACGCTCCAGCGCCTGCTGGAGCCGGGGCATGGCGAAGGTCAGGGACGCTTCGATGGCGCGCAGGCGCTCGTCCATGGCGGCCTGGGCGCGCACCAGCTCCCCGTGCCGCAGGTCCAGCCCGATCACCTCGCGGGGAAGGCGGCCCAGCAGCTCATCGCTCCGCGCCTGCAGCGTGCGCAGTTGCGCCACGCGGGTGCGCAGCTCGTCCAGCCGGGGATACAGCTTGTGCGCGAGGTAGTCCGCGTCCACGCGCTGCAGGTAGGCCAGCAGCCGGTATTGCTCCAGCTCCTCGTCCAGCGCGGCCAGCAGGATGGCCTCATCCGAAGGTCCGCTCCAGCCCAGGGTCTCCATGGCGATAAGGGAACGTGCTGTTCATAAAAAAGTTACCCCGCCACCGCTCCGGCCGCTGACCGACGGCACCTTTGGGCGTCACACAGGAAAGTTACGCCCATCATGACCCCTTTGCGCCGGTCGCTCCCGCTCATCCTCCCCATCGCATTGTTCACCGCGTGCGTGCCTGCCCGCAAGTACGAGGAGCTCAATGCCCGCTACAAGAGCATGCAGGAGAGCGAGAGCGGCGCGCTGGCCAAGGCCCAGCAGGCCGAGGCCACCATGAAGGAGCAGCAGACGAAGCTGGAGGACCTCACCAGCCGCAACGGCCGCCTGGAGCGTGACACGCTCACCCTGGGCACCAGCCTGCGCACGATGAACGGGCAGTACGACAAGATCAACGCCCTGAACAACGAGCTGCTGGACAAGTACAATGCCCTGATGGCCGGCGACCGCAGTGAGAACCGCAAGCTGCTCACCGACCTGGAGGCCACGCGCCTGAAGCTGCAAGGGCGGGAGGATTCGCTCAACGGCCTGGGCCGCTCCCTGGCCGACCGCGAGGCGAAACTGGCCGAGCTGCAGGCGGAGCTGGCCCGCAAGGACGCCGCCATGAAGGCGCTGAAGGACCGCGTGAGCAAGGCGCTCACCGGCTTCGAGGGCAAGGGCCTCACCGTGACCCAGAAGAACGGGCAGATCTATGTGAGCCTGGAGAACAAGCTGCTCTTCCCCAGCGGCAGCACCGTGGTGGACGCCAAGGGGCGCGAGGCCTTGAGCAGCCTGGCCAAGGCCGTGGAGAACGAGAAGGACCTGAACATCACCGTGGAAGGCCACACCGACACCGACAAGGTGCTGCCCGGCGCGGCCTACAAGGACAATTGGGACCTCAGCGTGCTGCGCGCGACGAGCGTGGTGCGCATCCTGCAGGAAAGCTCGAAGCTGGACCCTGTGCGGGTGACCGCCGCCGGACGCGGGGAATACCTGCCGGCCGACCCGAACGACAAGTCGAAGAACCGCCGCATCGAGGTGATCCTGGCGCCCGACCTCCGGCAGCTCTATGAGCTGGTGCAGGACGGCCCGGAGAAATAGACCGGTTCAGTTCAGCGCGGGCTGGACGGTGGCGGCGCGCAGCCACGCCCGGGCCTCCTTCTCCTCCACGAACACGCCCACCTTCATCCGCTGCGGGAAATACGCGTAGTACAGGTCCACCATGCGCTCCATCATGGTGCTCTGCGCGGCGATGGCCAGGGCCGCGGTACAGTTCTCCAGCCCGCGGCCGCGGTAGTGGTCCTCCATCAGCACGCCGAGGTCGAAATCGTACTCGGGCGGGAACACGGCCAGCACCCGGTAAGGGCCCTCGGGGCACAGGCGCTGCCGTTCGTCCATCACCTCGCGCAGGCCGGCCGTGTCGAGCTTCCGGTCGGGCTTGTAGCGGACCTCCAGGAGGTCCGGTGCGATGCGTTCCAGGGTGGCCAGGCGGGTTTCGATCAGCGTTCGCACGGGTCGCGATGTTCTTGGGTACAAAGGTATTGGTATGCATGCATACTAATTAAGAGCGCTGTTCGGTGGGAATGCCCGTAGGCCCCGCTTCATTCCTTTGACCGGACGGCGGAGTCGGCCATCTTCGCAGCGTGGGTTGCCGCTCCTCGCTCCAGGGCCCACGTTGCCTGTACGCAGGCACCGGAACATGCCTATGCACGTCATTATCACCAAGATGTCCACTTATCCCCTTCTTCCCCGCTCCATCGGCGGCTGGTCCTTCCTCCTGTCCATCCTGATCGGCGCCACCGAAGCGCGTGGCCAATGCAACAACCCGCCCACTCTGGGCAATGACACCACGCTCTGCGCGGGCGAGACGCTGCTGATCACCCCGGGCCCCGGCTTCATGAGCTATCTCTGGGACAATGGCTCGCCGTTCAACCTCCGGGCGGTGAGCGAGACCGGCACCTACACGTGCACGGTGCAGACCGATGTGCTGCTCGAGAACGCCGTGGTCAACGGGGATTTCTCCGAAGGTGCGGCCGGGTTCACCAGCGACTATGTGCCCGGCACCGGCGGCACCTGGGGCCTGCTCTCGGCGGAAGGCACCTATGCCGTGACCACGAACGCGCAGAACGTGCACAACAACTTCTCGCCCTGCAACGACCACAGCGGCTCGGGCAACATGCTGGTGGTGAACGGGGCGGCCACCGCCGGGGCCACCATCTGGTGCCAGACGGTGCCGGTGACGCCCAATACCGATTACGCCTTCTCCACCTGGCTCTCCTCGGTCACTCCCAGCAACCCGGCCGTGCTGCAGTTCACCATCGATGGCGTGCTGCTGGGCACCCCGTTCACCGCCTCCGGCACCACGTGCGACTGGCAGGAGTTCCACGTGACGTGGAACTCGGGCGCCAGCACCAGCGTGCAGCTGTGCATCACCAACCAGAACACGGCCGAGGACGGCAACGACTTCGCCCTGGACGAGATCACCCTGTCGCCTTTCTGCACCTACACCGTCTCCATCGACGTGGACGTGCAGCCCTTCCCCGTGGTGGAGCTGGGCCCCGACACCACCACCTGCCCGGGCACGCCGATCGTGCTGGACGCCACCACGGCCAATGCCACCGCCTACCGCTGGCAGGACGGCTCCACCGAGGCCCTTTTCACCGCGCAGGACAGCGGCCTGTACCGGGTGGAGGTGTCCAACGGCCGCTGCAGCACCACGGACTCGCTCCGCGTGCGCTATAGCGACTGCGGTGTGCACATCGCGCTGCCGAACGTGTTCACGCCCAATGGCGACGGCCCGAACGCGGTCTTCACGCCCATCGCCATGCGGGGGGTGCAGCGCATCGCGCTTTCCGTGTTCAACCGTTGGGGGCAGGAGGTGTTCTCCTCCGCGTCCTTCGATTTCGGGTGGAGCGGGCGCAGCTTCGGCGGCAGCCTGGTGCCGGAAGGGGTCTACTACTGGACCCTGGCCTACACCTCGCGCGAGGGCGAGGAGGGTGAGCAGCACGGCACGGTGACGGTGCTCCGGTAGCGCGGCCTAGCCGAACAGCTGCCCCAGCACTTCGTCCACCCGGCCCACCTGCACCACCTCGATCGTGTCCTGCCGGGGGATGCCCTTGGTGCCCTTCGGCACGAAGATGCGCCCGAAGCCCAGCTTGGCCGCTTCGGCGATGCGCTGCTCGGTGCGCGTCACGGGGCGGATCTCGCCGGTGAGGCCCACTTCGCCGCAGAAGCAGGTGTCCATGGGCACGGCGATGTCGGCGTTGCTGCTGAGCACGGCGCACACCACGGCCAGGTCGATCGCGGGCTCCTCCACGCGGAAGCCGCCGGCCAGGTTGAGGAACACGTCCTTCTGTCCCAGGCGGAAGCCGCAGCGCTTCTCCATCACCGCCAGCAGCATGTTCATGCGCCGCAGGTCGAAGCCGGTGGAGCTGCGCTGGGGCGTGCCGTACACCGCGCTGCTCACCAAGGCCTGCACCTCGATCAGCAGGGGACGCATGCCTTCCATGGTGGCGGCCACCACCACGCCGCTGGGGCGGTCGTCGCGCCGGCCGAGAAGCACCTGGCTGGGGTCCTCCACCTCGACCAGGCCGCTGCCCTGCATCTCATAGATGCCCAGCTCGTTGGTGCTGCCGAAGCGGTTCTTCAGCGGGCGCAGCAGGCGGTAGGCATGGTCGCGGTCGCCCTCGAACTGGAGCACGCAGTCCACCATGTGCTCGAGCACCTTCGGCCCGGCGATGAAGCCGTCCTTGGTGATGTGGCCGATGAGCACGAAGGGGATGTCCGTCGTCTTCGCGAAGCGCATGAGCTCGCTGGTGCATTCGCGCACCTGGCCCACGCTGCCGGGGCTGGCGTCCAGTGCGGCGGTGTGCAGCGTCTGCACGCTGTCGATCACCACCAGCGTGGGTTGCAGCGCCTGGATCTGCTTGAAGATGTTCTGGGTGTTCGTCTCGGTCAGGACGAAGCACGAGGATCCGTCCGCGGCCCCGTTCCCCAAGCCGCCGGCCTGCAGCCGCTCCGCCCGCATCTTCACCTGGTGCTCGCTCTCCTCCCCGGAGACGTAGAGGGTCTTGAGGTGGGGATTGCGCAGCGCGGTCTGCAGCAGCAGGGTGCTCTTGCCGATGCCCGGCTCGCCGCCGATGAGCACGATGCTGCCAGGCACGATGCCGCCGCCCAGCACGCGGGCCAGCTCGCGGTCGCTCAGGGGGATCCGGGGGCCGTCCTGGGTGGCGATGTCCGCGAGGGCGATGGCCTGCGGGTTGCGGTTCTTCGTGATGGCCGGTGTGCCGCGGCGCTCCTCCACGCGGTCGCGCACCTCCTCCACCAGGGTGTTCCATTCCTTGCAGGCGCTGCATTGCCCCAGCCATTGGGAGTAGGCGGCGCCGCAGTTCTGGCAGACGAACTGGGAGCGGACCTTAGCCACGGCGGATCCTCTCCACGAGGTTCGTGGTGCTGAACCCGTCCACCAGGGGGAGCGAGCGCACGTCGCCGCCGTAGCCCTTCACGTATTCCGCGCCCACGATCTTCTCGGGGGCCCAGTCGCCGCCCTTCACCAGCACGTCCGGACCGATCACCTGGACCAGTTCCATCGGTGTGTCCTGGTCGAACACGACGATGGCGTCCACGCAGCGCAGCGCGGCGAGCACGGTGGCGCGGCTGTCCTGGTCGTTCAGCGGTCGGTCGTCGCCCTTGCCCAGGCGCTTCACCGAGGCATCGCTGTTGAGGCCGATGATGAGGCGGTCGCCCAGGGCCGCGGCTTCCTGCAGGTAGGTCACATGGCCCCGGTGCAGGATGTCGAACACGCCATTGGTGAACACGATGCGGTCGCTTTTCAGGCGCCAGGTGTGCACCATGCGTTGCACGGTCACGAGGTCCAGGATGCGGGAAGGAAGGGGGGCGGGTGCGCTCATGTCGTGGTGCGCTTCCGCACCGCGACCAAAAGTAGCGACAGGCCTCCCAGGACGATGAGCAGCACCGTCTGGGCCAGCCAGAGCAGCCAGCCCAGGGCCAGCGCGTCGGGCCGCGTGAACTCGCCGGTGGCGGGCACGGGCATGTAGATGCTGACGATGAGCGCCACGAACGCCGGGTACACGCCGATGCCGCCCTGCACGAGCGCGATGCCGATGGTGCCCGCGACGAAGCCCGCGAGGATGCCCGCGAAGGGTACCGTGTCCATGCCCGGCACGGCCAGGAAGCCGAGGTGGAACATGAGCACGTAGCAGCCCCAGATCAGGAGGGTATGCAGCACGAACGCCCCCTTGCGCCGCGTGCGGAACACCGCCTGCATGCCTTGCAGCAGCCCGCGCACGAGGTCCATGAGGCGGGCGCGCAGCGCCGGCCGGGTGAGCACGAGGTACGTGCCGGCAAGGAGGCCCACGGCGAGGGCCACCAGCACGATGGTGCCCCAGGGGAACCCGCCCCCGGCCTGCTGGCCCTGCCCCGCGCGGAAGGCGGTGATACGGGCCTGGAAGAGGTCCAGCTTGTCCAGCTGCATCAGCACCGTGAGGCCCGCGATGCCCAGCAGCATGAGCAGGTCCACGGCGCGCTCGGCCAGGATGGTGCCGAAGCCCTGCTCGAAGGGCACCCGTCCGGTGCGGTAGAGCGAAGCGGCGCGGCTGGCCTCGCCCGCCCGCGGCAGGAAGAGGTTCATGAAGTAGCCGATCATCACCGCGTTGTAGCAGTCCCAGAAGCGCGGGCGATGCCCCAGGGGCTCCAGCAAGTAGCGCCAGCGCCAGGCCCGGCTCATGTGCGAACCCACGCCCACCACCAGCGCCAGCAGCACCCAGCGCATGTCGGCCGCGCGGAGGGAGGCGAACAGCTCGTCGCGCTCCTGCGCGGAAAGGCCCGTGTACTGGCTGTAGATGATATAGACCCCGATGCCCAGGGGCACCGCGATCTTCGCCACGCCGATCAGCGTGCTCTTCACTTCTTCAGCTTGTTCGTGCGCTCGTCGGGGAAGATGATGGTGGGGCGGAAGGTCTTCGCCTCCTCCAGCGTCACCTGCGCGTAGGACGCCACGATCACCACATCGCCCACGCTGGCGCGCAGCGCGGCCGGGCCGTTGAGGCACACTTCGCCGGTGCCCCGTCCGCCCAGGATCACGTAGGTCTCCAGGCGGTTGCCGTTGTTCACGTTCAACACCTGCACCTTCTCGCCCTCCACCAGGCCGCTGGCCTCCACCAGGTCGAGGTCCAGGGTGATGCTGCCGATGTAGTCCACGTTCGCCTCGGTGACGGTGATGCGGTGGATCTTCGTGCGGAGCACTTCGATGGTCATGGTCGTCGGGATGGACCGCGCTCGGCGCGGAACGGGGCGCGAAGTTATCGGCGCAGGGTGATGTTGTCGATCAGCCGCACCGGGCCCACCTGCGCGGCGATCAGGGCCACGGCCTCGTCCAGCCCGTCCCAGTCCCGCAGCGGCTGTAGCGTGTCGGGGTGGGCGATCGACAGGTAGTCCAGCTGCACGGCGGGCTCTTCCGCCAGGGCCCGCAGCCCGGCTTCGCGGGCCTCATCCACCGGGGCCCGGAAGGCCTGGCCGGCCACCGCCTGGAGCGCCTTGTGGAGCACCGTGGCCCGGGTACGTTCCGCGGGCGATAGCCGTTGGTTGCGCGAGCTGAGGGCCAGGCCGTCCGGCGCGCGCAACGTGGGGCGGCCGATGACCGTCACCGGCCACCGCTGCTGCGCGGCCACGTGGCGCACCACGGCCAGCTGCTGCCGGTCCTTCTCGCCGAAGAAGGCCCGATCGGGCCGCACGTAATGGAACAGGCGCTCCACCACGTTGATCATCCCTTGGAAATGGCCGGGCCGGGACGCCCCTTCCAGGACCGTGTCCAGGGCGCCCAGCTCGTACCGCCGCGGGGTGAAGTCGGCATAGATGCCCTGGGCCTCCGGGGTGAAGACCAGGTCGCAGCCGGCCGCCTCCAGCAGGGGCAGGTCCTGGTCCAGCTGCCGGGGGTAGCGGGCCAGGTCCTCCGGATTATTGAACTGCAGGGGGTTGACGAAGATGCTGGCCGCCACGGCATCGCACTGTTCGCGTGCAGCGGCCACCAGGGCCAGGTGCCCTTCGTGCAGGGCCCCCATGGTGGGCACGAAGCCGATGCGGCGCCCCGAACGCCGCTGCTGGGCCGACCAGGAGGCCGCGTCCGGTGGGGAAATGAGCACGTCCAAGGGGCCTGGTGGAAGGCGCCCAAACTACGCCTTCGGTTGAAGATGGCCGGAAATGTCTATACTTTTGTACCCCCAATTCCCCCTTGATCCCCGATGAGCCTGAAGAACGCGAAGGTCCTCACCATTTCCCAGTCCATCCACCCCTTCACGGATGGCTCTGAAATGGCGAAGGCCGCCCGTCAGTTGCCGCAAGGCATCCTCGAACGCGGCAACGAGATCCGGGTGTTCATGCCCAAGTTCGGCAACATCAACGAGCGCCGCCACCAGCTGCACGAGGTGATCCGCCTCAGCGGCATGAACCTGATCATCAACGATACGGACCATGCCCTGCTGATCAAGGTGGCCAGCGTGCCCAGCGCCCGCATGCAGGTGTACTTCATCGACAACGAGGAGTACTTCAAGCGCAAGGCCACCACGGTGAGCGCCACCGAGGAGTTCTTCCCCGACAACGACGAGCGGGCCCTCTTCTTCTGCCGCGGCGTGCTGGAGACCGTGCGCAAGCTCGGCTGGCGCCCCGACATCATCCACTGCCACGGCTGGATGACCGCCTTCATCCCCCTGTACGTCAAGCACTTCTTCAACGACGACCCGCATTTCGAGGACGCCAAGCTGGTGTTCAGCGTGTACGACGAGAAGCCGGAAGCGCTGGACAAGGACATGGCGAAGAAGCTGGCGATGGAGGGCTTCAGCAAGGACCTGCTGAAGGGCCTGACCAAGCCCACCACGGACGACCTCTACAAGTTCGCCATGCACCTGAGCGATGGCGTGGTGAAGGGCAGCCCGAAGCTGAGCCGGACGATGGAGAACGCCATCAAGGCCAGCGAAAAGCCGGTGCTCGCATACGCCGGCGAGGAGGAGCGCGTTAACGCACATGCGGATTTCTACCACGGTGTGTTGGAGGAAGCGCTCGTCTGATCCCTTGAAGCCACATCCTGTCCCACCGTTCGCACGGCCCGTCCTCGGGGCCGTGCTGCTTTTCGGGCTGTTCGCTACGGAAAGCTGCAAGAAGCCGGAGGATGAACTGGGCCTGGACATCCTGGACCCGGCCGACACGTTAGGGCTGCGGCAGGTGGACACCACCGCCATCGTCGCCTGGCCCACCGACACCGCCTCGGTCCGCACCAGCGCCCTGAGCCTGAACGTGTTGGGCAGCTACCTGGACGAGCGTTTCGGCCCGGTGAGCGCCGGCATCGTGACCCAGGTGCGCCTGGGCGCGAACAACATCGGCCCCGCCGGGGCCTGGGTGTGCGATTCGCTGATCCTCTCCCTGGCCTTCCACAATGTGGACCCGGTCTATGGCGACCTGGACCCCCAGGTCATCACCGTGCGCCGGCTGGACGAGTCCCTGTCCGCGGATTCGGTCTACCAGAACGACCGCATCCCCGTGGTGCAGGCCAATGACCTGGTGAAGGACGCTCCCCGCAGCTTCACCCCGCAGCCCTACGAAGGGCCCGTCATCGGCGGGGACTCGCTGGCGGCCCAATTGCGGATCCCGCTGAGCCTGGACCTGGGCAATGAGCTGCTGAGCCACTGGGGCGGGCCCGAGCTGGCGGACAATACGGCCTTCCTCAACTACTTCAAGGGGCTGTACATCGCCCCGAACAACGGCCCGCAGGCCGTGGAGGACGCCGGCGTCTGGCGGTTCAACCTGCTGAACGGGGCCTCGAAGCTGACCCTGTACTACCACGACGATAACACCACCACGCACACCGATCTCGTGATCGGCAACAGCAGCGTGCGCTATTCCACCGGCACGTTCGATCATGCGGCGGCCCCCACCCCCGGCGTGCCCGATGCCCTGGCCGACAGCAGCCTGGGGCAGCAGGAGATCTATGTGCAGGCGCTGGGCGGCATGCGCTCCGAGCTGCGGTTCCCCTACCTGGACCGCTATGCGGGCACCTCGCTGAAGGCCATCGCGCAGGCGATCCTGGTGGTGCCGATCTCGGAGCCGTACTACCCGTCCTACGTGCCGCCGGCACAGCTCTTCGTCTTCCGCAAGGGCGACAATGGGGAGGAACTGCTGGTGCCCGACCAGATCTCGGGGCAGGGCAACGTGGGGGGCGTGTTCGATGCCACGAAGCAGGAATACCGGTTCAACCTGACCCGCTGGGTGCAGGGGGTGATCAACGGGACCTATGCGAACACGGGCCTTGCGCTCGTTCCCGGTAACAGCGGCATCTCGGTGAACCGGGCCACCTTGGCCGGCCCGGCACATGCGACGGCACCGATGAAGCTGCTGCTTACTTTCACCACCTACTGATCCCCCAACGCCTGCGTCGGGCTTCGGCGCGCTAGAGCATGTGCGGTATCGTTGGCTATGTGGGCGACAAGGACGCCTATCCCCTGCTGATCAATGGGTTGAAGCGCCTGGAATACCGCGGCTACGACAGCGCGGGGGTGGCGCTGATCGGCAGCCAGGGCCTGCGCATCCACAAGTGCCAGGGCAAGGTGAGCGACCTGGAGGCGCACATGCGCGATGTGGACCGCAGCGGCAACGTGGGCATCGGCCACACGCGCTGGGCCACCCACGGCGCGCCCAACGATGTGAACGCGCACCCGCATGTGAGCACCAGCGGCGACCTGGCGCTCATCCACAACGGGATCATCGAGAACTACGCCCCGCTGAAGGAGGAGCTGCGCAGTCGCGGGCACACCTTCCGCAGCGAGACGGACACCGAGGTGCTGGTGAACCTGATCGAGGACATCCAGCGCTCGGAGGAGGTGGACCTGCCCGAGGCCGTGCGGCTGGCCCTGGAGAACGTGGTGGGCGCCTACGCCATCGCCGTGATCGACCGCAAGTCGCCCGGGATGCTGGTGGCCGCCCGCAAGAGCAGCCCGCTGGTGATCGGCATCGGTGAGCATGGCGAGCACTACCTGGCCAGCGATGCCACGCCCATCGTGGAGCACACGAAGAACGTGGTGTACATGGAGGACGGCGAGATCGCCATCATCGACCGCACGAAGGGGCTGAAGATCCGCAACGTCAAGAACCAGGAGAAGACCCCGTTCATCCAGGCGCTGGAAATGCACCTGGAGACGCTGGAGAAGGGCGGCTACGACCACTTCATGCTGAAGGAGATCCACGAGCAACCGCGCAGCATCCGCGATTCGATGCGCGGCCGCCTCAACCTGGCGCAGGGCGAGGTGGTGCTCGGGGGCATCAAGGACTACGAGCAGAAGTTCGTCAACGCCAAGCGCATCCTCATCCTGGGCTGCGGCACCAGCTGGCATGCCGGCCTGGTGGGCGAGTACCTCTTCGAGGAGCTGGCGCGCATCCCCGTGGAGGTGGAGTACGCCAGCGAGTTCCGCTACCGCAACCCCATCATCCACGAGGACGACATCGTCATCGCCATCAGCCAGAGCGGCGAGACGGCCGATACCCTGGCGGCGATCGAGCTGGCCAAGGGCCGCGGCGCCACCATCATCGGCATCTGCAACGTGGTGGGCAGCAGCATCCCGCGCGTGACCCACGCCGGCTCCTATACCCACGCCGGGCCGGAGATCGGGGTGGCCAGCACCAAGGCCTTCACCGCGCAGGTGACGGTGCTCACCTTGATGGCCCTGATGGTGGGCCACAAGAAGGGCACCATCAGCGGCAGCCGCTTCCACCGCCTGCTGAACGAGCTGGACGCCATCCCCAGCAAGGTGGAGCAGGTGCTGAAGAACGAGGCGCAGATCAAGTACATCGCCGACATCTACAAGAACGCCACCAACGCGCTGTACCTCGGCCGCGGCTATACGTTCCCGGTGGCCCTGGAGGGGGCGCTGAAGCTGAAGGAGATCAGCTACATCCACGCGGAGGGTTACCCCGCCGCCGAGATGAAGCACGGCCCCATCGCCCTCATCGACGAGGAGATGCCCGTGTTCGTGATCGCCACCAAGGGCGCGAGCTATGAAAAGGTGGTGAGCAACATCCAGGAGGTGAAGGCCCGCAAGGGCAAGGTGATCGCCATCGTGACCGAGGGCGATACCGTGGTGAAGGGCCTGGCCGACCACGCCATCGCCATCCCCGAGACGCCGGACGCCCTGGTGCCGCTGCTGTCGGTGGTGCCGATGCAGCTCATCAGCTACCACATCGCCGTGATGCTGGGCCGCAACGTGGACCAGCCGCGCAACCTGGCGAAGAGCGTCACGGTGGAGTAGCGGTCCCGCTGCGGGGCTGTGCCCACATGAACACGTTCCGGTTGTCGCGGTACGGCGCCAGGTCCTTGGTGAGCAGGATGTGCGCCAGGTCGATCACGGCCAGCACGCCGAAGCCGCCGAAGGTCAGGCCGTAGGCGATGGGCACCTTCACCCCCGTGCCCAGGTACAACCGGTGCGCGCCGAAGGGGCCCAGGGTGAGCGCCAGGGCCGCCGCCACCAGGCGCTGAGGCTCCTTGCCTTCCTCGGCGGGCAGCATCGCGGCCGCCTGGCGCAGTTCCGCCGCATCGATGGTCCCCTGCCGGTAGGGACCCGCTGCCAGCGCCGGCCGCAGCATGGCCGCCAGCAGCACGACAGCGAGGGCCCAGGTGCGCAGCATCGCCCAAAAGTAGAAGGGCGGCCCGGGTGTCCCAGCGCCGCCCTTCTCCACAGGGGGTAGGTCCTATTTGCCGGCGGCGTAGCGCTTGGCCACCGCATTCCAGTCCACTACGTTCCACCAGGCGGTGATGTAGTCCGGGCGGCGGTTCTGGTAGTGCAGGTAGTAGGCATGCTCCCACACGTCGAGGCCGAGCACGGGGGTGCCGCCGCAGCCCGTGTCGGGCATCAGGGGGGTGTCCTGGTTGGGGGTGGAGCAGATCTCCAGCTTGCCGCCTTTGTGCACGCACAGCCAGGCCCAGCCGCTGCCGAAGCGGGTGGCGGCCGCCTGCGCGAACTTCTCCTGGAAGGCTTCGAAGCCCCCCAGGTCGCGGTCGATGGCCGCGGCGAGGTCACCGCTCGGCTTGCCGCCCGCGTTGGGGGCCATGATGGTCCAGAACAGGCTGTGGTTATAGTGCCCGCCGCCGTTGTTGCGCACGGCCATGTTCTTCATGTCCAGGCCCTTGAGGATCTCCTCGATGGACTTTCCGTCCAGGGGGGTGCCCTCGATGGCCTTGTTCAGGTTGGTCACGTAGGCGTTGTGGTGCTTGCCATGGTGGATCTCCATGGTGCGGGCGTCGATATGGGGCTCCAGCGCGTTGGCCGCGTAAGGGAGCGGGGGGAGTTGGAAGGCCATTGGTCGTGGGGATCGAAGAGTTGGTCGGTCAGCAGGGGTGCAAGGTAGTCGGGTTCAAGCCGTTGGGGACTTGACGAATGGGAATTCCGTATACATTTGCCGCCACTTTCACCAAACAACAACACGGAGATGATCAGGAAGTTCGCGCTGCTCGCTACGGTGGCAGCTCTCGTTGTCGCCTGCGGCGGCAACACGGCAGAAGAGGCGGCTGCCAAAGCGAAGGCCGCTCAGGACAGCGCTGCCAAAGCGATGGAAAAGATCGAGGCTGATGCCAAGGCCGCCCAAGCCGCTGCGGATTCCGCTGCGAAGGCTGCCATGGACACGGTGAAGACCACTGTGGAGGGCGCTGTTGACGCCACCAAGCAGGCCGCTGACAAAGCTGTGGACGCTGCCAAGAAGGCCGCCCACTAAGCCATCCGATACGACGAGAACAAGGGGCCGCGAGGCCCCTTTTCTTTTGCCCTTCAAGGCCGCCCGAGCAGGCGGTCGTGGGCCTTGCGGTAGATGGGGTCGGAGGCCAGCAGCACCTGGTAGTAGCCCGCGTCCTTCCAGATGTTGCGGGCGATGCCGGCCTTCAGGCGGTCCACGATCAGGCCGCGTGAGCGCTCCAGGCCGGCCGCATCGTAGGTCACGCCTTCCTTGGCCGCGGTGGCGGTGAGCGCCTGCAGCTGCTCCGGGGTCACGGTGTAGTCGCGGTGGAAGGCCGCCGCGGAGCCGTACCGCTGCAGCCGTTCGCGCTGGCGGTCGGCCACGTCGAAGGCGAACCGGTTGAGCGCGCCGGAGAAGAAGAGCTCGGTGAGGTAGGCCGAGCGTTCCGCGGTGTCGGCAGGGACGAACAGGTCGGGCATGATGCCCCCGCCGCCGAAGACGGTGCGGCCGCCCAGGGTGGTGTACACGTGGGTGGTGTCCAGGTGGATGCTGTCCGCGTTCAGCAGCTCGCCGTGGTCGTAGCGGGCTTCCAGGTCGTCGTTGTAATCGATGCCCGAGCCATAGGGGCGCTGGATGCTGCGGCCGCTGGGGGTGTAGTAGCGGGCGGTGGTGATGCGCACGGCGCTGTGGTCGGGCAGCTCGATGTGCTCCTGGACGAGGCCTTTGCCGAAGGAGCGCCGGCCCACGATCACCGCGCGGTCATTGTCCTGCAGGGCGCCGGCGACGATCTCGCTGGCCGAGGCCGATCCCTCGTCGATCAGCACCGCCATGGGCATGTCGGTGAGCAGGCCGCCCCCGTCGGCGGTGTAGTCCTTGCGCGGGGAGGCCCGGCCCTGGGTGTACACGATGCCGCGCCCGCGGGGCAGCAGCTCGTCGCAGACGCCGATGGCCGCGTTGAGGTAGCCGCCGCCATTGCCGCGTAGGTCGAGCACCAGGCGCTGCATGCCCTGGTCCTTCAGGCTTTTGGCGGCCTTCACGAACTCATCGTGCGTGGTGCGGGCGAAGCGGGACAGTTTGATGTAGCCCGTGCCGTCGGGGTCGAGCAGGGCCGCGGCCACACTGTTGATGGGGATGGCGCCGCGCTCGATGGTGACCTCGAAGGGCTTGGCCCCATGGCGGGCGATGCCCACGGTGACCTTGCTGCCCTCGGGGCCGCGCAGGGCCTTGGTCACGTCCTCGTTGCCGATGCCCACGCCGGCGAGCTTCTTGCCGTCGGCGCTCACGATGCGGTCGCCCGCGCGGATGCCGAGCGCCTCGCTCGGACCGCCTTCCACGGGGCTGATCACCACGATGGTGTCGCGCTGGATGGCGAACTCCACCCCGATGCCCATGAAGCTGCCCTCCAGCGGCTCCTGGGCCGCCTGCAGGTCGGCCGCGCTGATGTAGTAGCTGTGCGGGTCCAGCTGCTGGAGCATGTTCTGCAGCACCTCGTCCACCAGCTTGTCCTCCTGCACGGTGTCCACGTACTGCCGGTCGATCAGGTCGAGCACCTGCTCCAGCTTGTCGCCCGGTGTGGCCCGCCGGAAGCCGAAGATCCCTTCCGCTGCGGGCGCGGGCGTGCCGAAGCGCGTGCCGATGAGGTAGCCCGCGGCCAGCGCCACCCCCAGGAAGAGGGGCAGCAGCACGGCGATGGAGCGCTGGGGGGAGGCCATCACTGTTCCTTGATCCGGTGGATGAGCACGCCGCCTTTCTCCAGCAGGTCCAGGCCGGCGGTGTCCTTGTAGGCGTCCAGGTAGACCAGGCGCTTGATGCCGGCCTGCAGGATGAGCTTGCTGCACTCCTTGCAGGGGGAGTGGGTGAGGTAGAGCGTGGCCGCGCGGGCGTTGTTGGTGCTGCGGGCCACCTTCATGATCGCATTGGCCTCCGCATGGAGCACGTACCAGAGGGTGATCCCCTGTTCATCCTCGCAATCGTTGGGGAACCCCGTGGGCGTGCCGTTGTAGCCGTCGCTGATGATCATGCCCTCCTTCACGATGAGGGCCCCCACCTTCTT
>JAFDZF010000022.1 GCA_018267055.1 Bacteroidota bacterium | reverse complement strand
GCAGGAGCGCGGCCTGTACTTCTGCGGCGACCTTGATCCGCACTACACGCCGCTGATCGCCTGGAACGACCCTGGTGAACAGCCCCTCGATGGCGCCCTAATCGCCTGCGACTACGGCAAGGGTCGCTTCGTATACACGGGCATCAGCTTCTTCCGCCAGCTGCCGGCCGGCGTGCCGGGGGCCTACCGCCTCTTCGCCAACCTAATCTCCCGGCGCGAAGCCCAACGCCCCTGAGGAATGATCAAGGGTCAATGATCAAGGGCCAATGATCAAGGGGATCTAACTTCAAGCATCATCTCCTTCCTTCCCCATCATGGCACGCACATTCGATCTTGAAGATCGCACCACCGCGTTCGGATCGGCCATCATCCGCTATGTGGACCGCATGCCCCGGACCTTGGCGGGAGATCATCTGGGCGACCAATTGCTGCGTAGCGGCACCGCGCCGGCGCTCCACTACGGCGAAGCACAAAGCGCGGAATCCCGGCGGGATTTCATCCATAAAGTGAAGCTTGCTTTGAAGGAGCTTCGGGAGACCCGGGCCAACCTCCGCATGATCCTCGGTTCCGACATAATGCCAGGCGATGCGGTCCATACGCACTTGATGAGTGAATGCACCGAACTGATCAAGATCCTGGCTACGAGCGCGACCACGGCCGAAAAGAACATGGGTCGATGATCGGAGGAGGGGTGATCATTGAGCGTTCGGCCTTGGACATCGATCATTGCTGATGCATCCGATCGACTGGACCATCCTGCTCGGCACGCTCACCTTCATCGTGGGCTACGGCATCTGGCGCACGCAGCGGACCGACACGGTGGACGGCTACCTGCGCGGCGACAACGCCGACCGCTGGTGGGCGGTGACGCTGAGCGTGATGGCCACGCAGGCCAGCGCGATCACCTTCCTGAGCACGCCGGGCCAGGGCTTCCTGGAAGGCCTGGGCTTCGTGCAGTTCTACTTCGGGCTGCCGCTGGCCATGGTGGTGATCGCCTGGGTGTTCATCCCGCTCTATTACAAATGGAACGTGTACACCGCGTACGAGTTCATCGGCAAACGCTTCGATGACCGCACGCGCCTGCTCACCGCGATCCTTTTCCTGATCCAGCGCGGCCTTTCCACCGGCCTCACCATCTATGCGCCGAGCATCGTGCTGAGCAAGGTGCTGCACTGGCCGCTGGGCTGGACGTGCGTGTTCATCGGCGGGCTGGTGATCCTCTACACCACCACCGGCGGCGCCAAGGCCGTGGGCGTGACGCACAAGCAGCAGATGGCGGTGATGTTCGGCGGCCTGTTCGTGGCGTTCGGCCTGCTGGTGCAGCAGATCGGGCACCATGCGTCGTTCAGCGAGAGCCTTTCGCTCGCGGCGGCAATGGGCAAGATGAAGATGGTGGACACCACGTGGGACCCGGCCGCGAAGTACACGCTGTGGAGCGGGCTCATCGGCGGCTTCTTCCTCCAGCTCTCCTACTTCGGCACCGACCAGAGCCAGGTGCAGCGCTACCTCACCGGACAGACCGTGCGCCAGGCGCGCGTGGGCTTGCTCACCAACGGCCTGCTGAAGATCCCGATGCAGTTCTTCATCCTGCTGATCGGCGTGCTGGTGTTCGTGTTCTACCTCTTCAATGCCGCGCCAGTGCATTGGAACGAGGCGAACCGCGCGCTGCTCACGCCTACGGCGGGAATGGCGGCGACGCCCTGGGCCGATCCCGTACGGACCGTGGAGGCCGACCACCAGAAGGCCACCGCGGCCATCGCCACGCAGGCCCGGGCCCTGGTGCAGGCTCAACGCGGGACCGATGCCGGTGCGATCGCCGCCGCACGGACCGAACTGGCGGCGACCCTCCAGCACGACGACAGCCTCCGCGGCAGCTACCGCGCCCTGGTGAAGGCCCATGCGTCCGGCGCCGAGCCCAATGACAAGGACTACATCTTCATCACCTGGGTGATGGACCATCTGCCCGTGGGCATCATCGGGCTGCTGCTGGCCATGATCTTCTGCGCGGGCATGGGCAGCACCAGCTCGCAGCTCAGCGCGCTGGCGACCACCGCCGTGGTGGACATCTTCCGCCGGAAGCGCACGGACGCCGGCCAGGTGGCGGCCACCAAGTGGGCCACGGTGGCCTTCGGCGTGCTCGCGCTGGCCTTCGCCGCCATCTTCCCGCTCTTCGACAACCTGATCCAGGCGGTGAACATCCTGGGCTCGCTCTTCTATGGCACCATTCTCGGCATCTTCCTCGTGGCCTTCTTCCTGAAGCACGTGCAGGGCACGGCCGTGCTCATCGCCGCGCTGGTGTCGCAAGCGGTGATCCTCTACCTCTACTTCGCGGACGTGGAGGTGGCCTTCCTGTGGTACAACCTGATCGCGCCGGCCATCGTGCTGGCGCTGGCCCTGCTGCTGCAGCCCTTCCTGCGCAGCCCGCCCCCTTCCACGGTCGTCCCCTGAACGAAGAAGCCCCGATCGATGGATCGGGGCTTCTTCGTCGTCGTGCGAAAGGTCACTTGCCGCCCTTCGACCACTCGGCGATCTTGTCCTTGTTCAGGTTGACGAAAGCGGTGTTGCCGTCCTTCTCGGCGAGCGCCATGCTCTTCTGGGCGGTGGCGATGGCCTCCTTGGTCATGCCGTTGGCGGCCTGCGCGAGCGCGAGCGTATGGGTGTTCCAGAACTTCTCCTCCATGGAGACCGATTTCTGCGCCCAGGCGAGCGCCTCCTTCGGCATCAGGCCGCGGTCCACGCAGAAGCGGGCGGCGCCGTTGTACGCGTTGAACTTCGCGTCGGGTTTGGCCAGCGCCTCCTTGATGTTGGCCAGGGCCTGCTCGGTGGCGGGCGCATCGATGGTGACGCTCACGCGCGTCCGCTCCCAGCGGATGTCCATGCGGGCCTTGTCGTCCTTCACGTCATCGAAGCCGATGGTCATCGATTCGGTGAACTCGCTCTCCTTGGGCTCGGCCTTCACGCGCAGCGCGTCCTCCGCTTCCTTGTAATCGCCCTCGCTCGCGCCGGTGTTCTTGTTGAAGATGACCGTCCACGCGCCTTTCTCCGGGATGGTGAAGAGGGAATACTTGCCGGCCTCGAGCTTGGAGCCGTTGATCGTCACCGGACCGCTGAACTCCACGGTGGTGGCGGCGTTGGCACCCGTGCGCCAGAGCTTGCCATAAGGCAGCAGGCCGCCGAAGATGGTGCGGCCCTTCACGGCGGGGCGGGAGTATTCGACCTCGACCTTGGTGAGGCCGACGACCTGTTCCACCTCGCCCTTCGGGCTGGGCTGGGGCAGGTCCTGTGCGTTGACGGCCGCGGTGAACAGCAGCGCGGCGGGAAGGAGGAATCGTTTGGTCATGGGGGTATGCTGAAGGGGGGAGCAAAGTTAGGCGCGAACGGAAGCACCGGGCGCCCCCGCTATCCAGCGGAGGCACGGAGGCCGGGATGCCTGACGGGGCCTAGGCGACCTTGAGCTGGCTCATGCGCGAGCGCTCGAACTTCTCGCGGGCATAGGTCAGCGTGATGCGGAGCTCCGACGGACGCTCGGCGGAACCGGGCGCCTCGTACATGGCGTCGATCATGATGGCCTCGCAGATGCTGCGCAGGCCGCGCGCGCCCAGCTTGTAGTCCAGCGCCTTCTCCACGATGAAGTCGAGCACCTTCTTGTCGAAGGTGATCTTCACCTTGTCCATCTCGAAGAGCTTGACGTACTGCTTGATGAGCGCGTTCTTCGGCTCGGTGAGGATGCGGCGCAGGCTCTCGCGGTCCAGCGGGTCGAGGTAGGTGAGCACCGGGAAGCGGCCGATGAGCTCGGGGATGAGGCCGTAGCTGCGCAGGTCGGTGGGCGCCACGTACTGCAGCAGGTGCTCGTCGCTCACGCGGGCCTCCTTGCTGGCGCTGTATCCCACCGCGCTGCTCTTCACGCGCCGCGCGATGATCTTCTGGATGCCGTCGAAGGCGCCGCCGCACACGAAGAGGATCTTGCGCGTGTCCACTTGGATCAGCTTCTGCTCGGGGTGCTTGCGCCCGCCCTGGGGCGGCACGTTCACCACCGAGCCTTCGAGCAGCTTCAGGAGGGCCTGCTGCACGCCTTCGCCGCTCACGTCGCGCGTGATGCTCGGCGTGTCGCTCTTGCGGCTGATCTTGTCGATCTCGTCGATGAAGACGATGCCGCGCTCGGCCTTGCTCACATCGTAGTCGGCGGCCTGCAGCAGGCGGCTCAGGATGCTTTCCACGTCCTCGCCCACGTAGCCCGCCTCGGTGAGCACCGTGGCGTCGGCGATGGCGAAGGGCACGTTCAGCATGCGGGCGATGGTCTTCGCGAGCAGGGTCTTGCCCGTGCCCGTTTCGCCCACGAGGATGATGTTGCTCTTCTCGATCTCCACGTCGTCGGTGGAGACCACTTTCTGCATCAGGCGCTTGTAGTGGTTGTACACCGCCACGCTCAGCACCTTCTTCGCCTCGTCCTGCCCGATGACGTACTCATCGAGGTAGCGCTTGATGTCGGCCGGCTTCTGCAGGATGACGTTGCCCTCCAGCTCGGTGCGCTCGCGCTGGCTCAGCTCCTCCTGGATGATGTTCTGCGCCTGCGTGATGCAGCTGTCGCAGATGTGCCCGGTGATGCCCGCGATGAGGACGTTGGTGTCCTGCTTGTCGCGACCGCAGAACGAGCACTTGATCTCTTTCTTTTCCATGGGGAGGAGCGCTTCCGGGATGGTGCTACGCCGGAAGGGCCAGCGAAGATACGCCAAGGGTGGCCCGGCGGTCCATCCCCCGGGCGCTTTCCCCCTCCACACCAGGGGGTGGAAAGCGGAAGGCCGGTGCGACGCACCGGCCTTCCCAGGACATGCAAGCCTTACGGCTACTTCGTGTTGCGCACGAGCAGCTCGTCGATCATGCCGTAGGTCTTGGCCTCCTCGGCGATCATCCAGTAGTCGCGGTCGCCGTCCTTCTCCACCTTCTCGAAAGGCTGGCCGCTGTGGTTGCTGATGATCTCGTAGAGCTCCTTCTTCAGCTTGAGCACCTCGCGCACGGTGATCTCCATGTCGGTGGCCTGCCCTTCGGCGCCGCCCATCGGCTGGTGGATCATCACCCGCGCATGCTTCAGCGCGCTGCGCTTGCCCTTGGCGCCGGCGCACAGCAGCACCGCGCCCATCGAGGCGGCCATGCCCGTGCAGATGGTGGCCACGTCGGGGTTGATGTACTGCATGGTGTCGTAGATGCCGAGGCCGGCGTACACGCCGCCACCGGGACTGTTCAGGTAGATCTGGATGTCCTTCTTCGGGTCCACGCTCTCCAGGAACAACAGCTGCGCCTGGATGATGTTGGCCACCTGGTCGTTGATCGCTGTGCCGAGGAAGATGATGCGGTCCATCATCAGGCGGCTGAACACGTCCATCTGCGCCACGTTCAGCTGGCGTTCCTCGATGATGTAGGGGGTCATCGAGGAGGTGATGCCGCTGTTGGCATAGCTGTGCAGCGTGGTGCTGGGGATGCCGCGGTGCTTGACGGCGTAGTGCAGGAATTCGTCTTTGGGGAACATGCGGTGTTGTTCGGGTATGGTGGGATGACGTTCGACCGGCACGATCTCCTTTAAGCCGTGCGTGCCAAGTTTACGAACTCGTCGAAACCGACCTTCTTCTCCTTCGGGGCCAGCATGGCCTTGAAGTGCGCGGTGAGCTTCTGGTCCACGATGCTATCGCGCATGCGCTTGATCTGGTCGCGGTCGCCGAGCATGCGGCCGGCCATCTCCTGCAGCTTGTCGCCCTCGGGCACCGGGATGCCGTACTGCGCGAACTGTTCGGCCACGTAGCGCTTCGCGAACTCGTTCAGCTCCTCGCCCTTGGCCTCCAGGCCGTACTTCTCCACCACGCGGTCCTCCATCAGCTGCCGCTTCAGGCCGTGGGCATAGCCCTCGTAGCCGTTCTCCACCTCCTCGGGCGTGATGGGCTTCTCGCTCGTGGTGCCGATCCAGCGCTTCAGGAAGGCGTCGGGCAGCTCGATGCTCGCCTTCTCGCCGAGCTTGCGCAGCACCAGCCGCTTGAAGATGCGGTCGCTGTCGCGGCGGAACATGCCCTCCAGCCCCTCCTTCACCTTGGCGCGGAAGGCGGCCTCGTCGGTGACGGCACCGGGGCCGTACACGCGGTCGAAGAGCTGCTGGTCCACCGGCACCGTCTCCATGCGCTTGATCTCCGCGATGCGGAAGAGCATATTGCCGTGCAGGTGGTGCACGCGCTCGTGGTCCACGTTCAGCATGCGGGCCAGGTCGTCGTGGTCGCGGCTGATGGCATGCGGATCGAGCGTCACCTCATCGCCCACGGCCTTGCCGAGCAGCGCGCTCTTCGCCGCATCGTCCTTCAGCTCCTCCAGGGTGATGGTGGTGCGGTTCATCAGCCCCCCGGCCTGGATGGCGCCCGTGGCGTCCAGCTCGATGAGGTCGCCCAGCACCATGTCCTTCTCCTCCACGCTCGCGGCATCGGCCACGGAGCCGAAGCGGCGCTGCATGTCGGCCACCTCGCGCTCCACCAGCGCATCGTCCACGTCCACCAGGGGCAGGTCCACGCCGAGCTTCTCGTTCAGCTCGATGTCGAAGGTGGGCGCCATGCCCATCTCGTACTGGAAGTTGAACTCACCGGGCTGATCCCAGTCGTTGCCCATCGCCTCCTCGTTCTTCGGGAGCGGCTGGCCCAGCATGCGCAGGTTGTTCTCCTGGATGTAGGTGCGCAGGTTCTGGTCGATGAGGCGCTCCACCTCGTTCACCAGCACGGCCCTGCCCACGCGCTTCTTGATGATGGTCATGGGCACCTGCCCGGGCCGGAAACCGGGCCAGGAGGCGGTCTTGCGTTGCTCCTTGAGGGCCTTCTCCACGCCGGGCTGGTAGTCGGCCGGGCTGAGGGTCACCTTGAGGGTGGCGGTGAGGGTGCCGGTGTCTTCGCGTTCGATGTTCATGAGGACCGTTGTCGGATATCAGTTGGCTGTTGTTCGTTGTCCGGGCGTCGGCCGGGCCGAGCGGACCGATGTACGGACGGGGGGACTCGAACCCCCACACCTTGCGGTACTGGCTCCTAAGACCAGCGCGTCTACCGATTCCGCCACGTCCGTGCGCCCGTTCTGAAAAGGCCCGCAAAGATAGCCGTTCCCCCGGGTGGATTACCTTCGCCACCCCTTGACGCACAAGGCATGAAGCGCGCCGACCCGGCCTCCCTCCCCATCCCTGAACTGCACGCCTACCTGGTGGGCGCGGTGGGGCCCCGCCCGGTGGCCTTCGCCAGCACCATGGACGCCGAAGGGCGCCCGAACCTGAGCCCCTTCAGCTTCTTCAACGTCTTCGGCGCCAACCCGCCCCTCTGCATCTTCAGCCCCGCCCGCCGCGGCCGTGACAACACCACCAAGGACACCTACCACAACGTGAAGGCCGTGCCCGAGGTGGTGATCAACGTGGTGACCTACGACATGGTGATGCAGGCCTCGCTGGCCAGCACGGAATACCCCGCGGGCGTCAATGAGTTCATCAAGGCCGGGTTCACGCCCATCGCCTCGGAGAAGGTGAGGCCCTTCCGCGTGCAGGAGAGCCCCGTGCAGTTCGAGTGCGTGGTGAAGCAGGTGATCGAGACGGGCGACGGCCCCGCGGCCGGCAACCTGGTGCTGTGCGAGATCGTGCTGATCCACATCGACGAGCGCGTGCTCGACGCCAACGGCCGCATCGATCAGGAGAAGATCGACACCGTGGGCCGCATGGGCGGCGATTACTACTGCCGCGCGCACGGCGCCGCCCTCTTCCGCCAGAAGCAGCCCGCGAAGGAGATCGGCATCGGGGTGGACGCCCTGCCCGCCGACGTCCGCGACAGCCGCATCCTCACCGGCAACGACCTGGGCCGCCTGGGCGCCAGCCTCGCCATCCCCGATGAGACGAGCGTGAACGAATACAAGCTCACCGAGCTGGACGAGCTGTTCCTGCAGCACCAGCACGACAAGCCCGCGCTGCAGACCGCCTTGCACCGGCACGCCCATACCTTGCTCGCGCAAGGACGGGTCGAGGAGGCGTTCAAGACCCTGCTCGCCTTCAACGACCGCTGATATCCTCCACACCATGGCACAAGTCACCATCACCGGCAGCATCCGCCAGATCGGCAAGACGCAGGACGTCTCCGAGAAGTTCCGCAAGCGCGAACTCATCATCACCGAACCCAGCGGGCAGCGCCCGCAGCACATCCCCGTGGAGTTCACGCAGGACCGCTGCGCGCTCCTCGACCCCTTCAAGCCCGGCGAAGAGGTGAGCGTGACCTGCTTCGTGAACGGCCGCGAATGGACCGGCCGCGACGGGGTGACGAAGTTCTTTCTGAGCCTCAGCGGCAACCGCATCGAGCGCATCGGTGCCGCCCCGGCCCCCGCAGGTGGCGGCTATGCCGCCCCGCCCCCGCCCAGCGTGGCCGACATGCCGCCGGCGATGGACGAGGACGATCTGCCGTTCTGAAGCGATCCCCACCAAGGCCCATGCGGTCCCTCGGGGCCGCATGGGCTTTCTGCTTCCGTACGGCCCCTATACCCGCCGGCCCTTCCACACCGGCCGCACGAACAGCGACGCCACCGCGATCACCGGGGCATAGACCGAGAAGGCGAGCAGGCTGAAGGCGTTCAATGCCCAAGCGGAAGGCCGCTCCAGGAAGCGGTCCGCCTCGCGCACGAGGACCAGCACGGGCACCCACCACAGCAGCCAGGCGCTGCCCACCAGGAGCACGCTGCGGAACAGCCCCTGCCCCACCGCCAGGCGCAGGTCGATGGCGCAGGTGAGCACCAGCAGCGCCCACGGCAGCGACAGGCCCAGCACGCCAAGGAGGTTGCCGGCGCCTTTCACGCCGCGCATCTTGCCCGCCCAGCGGAGCCGTTGCTGCCAGAAGCCGCGCAAGTCCGGCTCGGCCGTCACGGTCACCAGCGCTTCCCGATCGAGGACGTAGCGGATCCGCATCCCCGCGCGCTTCATCCGTTGCAGCAGGAAGATGTCGTCGCCGCTCGCCCAGCGATCGCCCTGGAAGCCCTGCACCCGATCGAACGCCGCGCGGGTGAAGGCCATGTTCGCGCCATTGGCCAGCAGCGGGCTCCCGCCCAGCGCGGTGGCGGCCCCCACGGCCAGCAGGGCCGATCCCTCCGCGCCCTGCACACGGCCCAGCACGCCCTCGCCTTCGGTCCGCACCGGCACCAGCAGCAAGTCGGCCCCGGTAGCACGCCAGGCGGCCACGATGCGTTCCACCCGGCGCGGCCCGCAGCGTGCATCCGCGTCCGTGAGCACGATCAGCTCGCCCTGTGCGGCACGCACGCCGGTGGTGATGGCCGCCTTCTTGCCCTCGCCCGCGTTCGCCAGCAGTCGCAGCTGCGGCCAGCTGCGCCCCATGCCGCGCACCAGGTCGGCGGTGCCGTCGGTGCTGCCATCATCGATCACCAGGACCTCCGTGCGTTCCCGCGGATGACTGCCGGCATACAGGTCCTGGAGCAGCAGGGGCAGTGTCTCCCGGGCGTTGCGGGCGGGAACGACCAGCGTCACCCACGGCCGGTCCTCCATGGCCGGGGCCGGCGGAAGGGGCCGTGCGCGCTCCTCGGCGATGCGCTGGCGCCAGCCCATGACCACGGAAGCGAACCCCAGGGCGGCGGCGAACCCCAGCATGGCCAGCAGCAACATCACGCTCATGCCGGCATCCGTTCGGTGCGGATGCGGGCGACCAGCAGCACCAGCGCCCCGCACAGCGCCGGCAGCAGCACGTTGATCGTCCACACCACGGAAGTGGCGGAGAGCACCCCGGCCGCGCCGCCGCCCAGCGGCGCGAACACGAAGACCGCCACGCTGCCGCGCACACCCAGGTCGGTGAGCATCACGGTGGGCACCAGCGTGGCGAGGAGGTAGACCACGGGCATGGCCAGCACCACGTGCCCGGCAGGCACTTCCGGCGCGAAGAGGCCGAAGGCCAGCACGCCCTGGCCGATGAACACGGCATAGCGCAGCGCGCTCAGGCCGAGCACCGCCAGGAGCCGTGCGCGCGGCTGCTCCTGCAGCGGGCGGAAGCGGGCATCGAAGCGGCGCAGCGCGGGCAGTAGGTCGAACAGGTGGCGCAGCAGCCCGGGGAACAGGAAGAGCACCGCGGCGGCGGCCGTGAACGCGACGGTGACCGAAGCGAGGAGGCCGATGGTCCAGCCTTCCTGCAACGGCAGGGGGTGATGCCCGGCGACCAGGGCCAGCAACCCGATGGCGCCCGCCAGGAAGGTCATGAGCGCCTGGGCGATGCTGCCCAATACGGTAAACGCGGCGGCCTCGATGCGCGCCTCGGGCCGGATGAAGAGCACGCGCCCCACGAACTCACCGGTGCGATTGGGGGTGATCAGGCTGATGCTCGTGCCGGCCAGGACGGCCAGGAACGCGCGCGGGGCCGCCAACGCCTCCACGGGCCGCATCAGCAGCCGCCACTTCGCCGCCTCCAGGCCCCAGTTCACCAGCATCAGCAGTCCGATCGGCAGCAGGCCCACCGTCCAGGCCGCCCCGTCGTGCAGCCAGCCCAGGGCGGACGTACTTTCGTCGGCATGCAGCTGGCGCCAGAGGTACAGCCCCGCCAGCGCGAACACCGACCAGCGGAACAACGGCAACCAACGGCGAGGCACTGTGGGCGGAACGATCAAGATGGAGACGACCAAAAGTAGCGGGGTGGCCTCGCCCACCGAACGGATCATCCTGGGCATCGACCCGGGCACCACCGTGATGGGCTTCGGCGTGGTGCACACCGACGGGCAGCGGTTCCGGCTGGTGGACGCCGGCGCCATCCGCTTCCCACCCACCGACGACCATACCCTGAAGCTGCGCGCCATCTTCCGCCATACCACGGAGATCATCGCCCGGCACCTCCCGGACGAACTGGCCATCGAGGCCCAGTTCTTCGGCAAGAACGTGCAGAGCATGCTGAAGCTCGGCCGCGCCCAGGGGGTGGCCATCGCCGCCGCCCTCCAGCGTGAGCTGGCCGTGACGGAGTATGCGCCCACCCGCGTGAAGCAGAGCATCACCGGCAGCGGGAACGCGACCAAGGAACAGGTGGCCGCCATGCTCGGGTCCATCCTGGAGCATGCCGGCCTGCCGGACAGCACCGACGCCACCGACGCCGTGGCGGTGGCCCTGTGCCATGGCCTCTCCTACGGCAGCATCCTGCGCACCAGCGGGCGCGCCCGCGGCTCCAGCGACTGGGGCAGCTACGTGCGGAACAACCCGGGGCGTATCCGTTAGTCCTCAGGACCAAAGGGCAAAAGCAGGGGCCAATATGCCTCCTGCTCAACGTCAGGCCTTCCGGATGCGCTCTGCGATGGCGGCCAGCTCGTCGTTGGCGAGCTTCAGCTTCGGGCGGCTGAAATCCATGTCGCTCACGCGGTCGATCGGGATGAGGTGCACGTGCGCGTGGGGCACTTCGAGCCCGACCACGCTCACACCGATGCGGTCGCACGGCACCACGCGGGCGATGCGCGCCGCCACGCCCTGGGCGAACGGCATGATGCCCGCCAGCAGGTCCGGGGGCAGCTCGAAGAACTTGTCCACCTCCAGCTTCGGCACCACCAGGGTGTGCCCCTCGCGCAGGGGGTTGATGTCCAGGAACGCGAGGTAGCGCTCGTCCTCGCCCACCTTGTGGCAGGGGATCTCGCCGTGGATGATGCGCGTGAAGATGCTGGGCATCAGCGCGTGATCTCCATGATCTCGAACCGGCTGCTGCCCGCGGGGGTGGCCACCTCGGCCACCTCGCCCACGGCCTTGCCCAGCAGGCCCTTGCCGATGGGCGAGCTGACGCTGATGCGGCCCGTCTTGATGTCGGCCTCGCTCTCGGCCACCAGGGTGAAGTGGCGCTCCGCGCCGCTGCCCACCTGGCGCACCTTCACCGTGCAGTGGATGTAGGCCTTGCTGGTGTCCAGCTGGCCGGGATCGATGACGCGGGCGTTGGCCACCACCTCCTCCATCTTGGCGATGCGGGCCTCCAGGAGGCCCTGCTCCTCTTTGGCCGCGTGGTATTCGGCGTTCTCGCTCAGGTCGCCCTTGTCGCGGGCGTCGGCGATCTGCTGGCTGATGTGCGGGCGCTCCACGGTGCGCAGGTGGTGCAGTTCCTCCTGCAGCTTCCGGAGACCCTCTTCGGTGTAATAGGCCGGCGTGCTCATGGCCACGGATGTTTCGGGAATGGAAAAGGACCCGGTACGGGCCCTCTTCCCAAAGATAGGATGTTCGCTTACAAGCTCAACCGCACCCCGATGCTGTGCACCCCGCTGAAGGGGTTCGTGGCCCGGTAGCCGTAGTCGATCGCCAGCGCGCTCTTCTTCTCGTCGCCGAAGGGCAGGTCCACGCTGATGCCCGCGCTGGGGCCGGTGAACACCGTCTCGGACAGCTCCTTGTCGGTGATGTCCTGTTCCCAGAGGAAGCCGCCGCGCAGGTGGATCATCTTCTTGAACGCGTACTCGGCGCCCAGGGTGAACTGGTCCTTGGTGAAGGAGTTGGAGGCGAAGTTGCCCGCCACCGTCACCCGGTGCAGTTCGGAGATGTTGAAGTCATAGGCCGCGCCGATGTTCATCATCGAGGGCAGCTCGAAGTCCGCCGAGCGTTGCTGCAGGGTGAGCTGGTCGCTGCCGGTGGTGATGAGGCCCTGCACCGAGAGACCATCCCCGCTGAAGCGCATGGCCGGTCCCACGTTCTTCAGCGCGATGCCGAAGTGGATGTTCTCCGAGGGTCCCGTGACGTACTGGATGCCGGCGTCGAAGCAGATGCCCGACGTGCGCACGTTGGCGATGGACTCGGACACCACGCGCACCAGCAGGCCGCCGTAGATGCTGTTGGAGAAGGTCTTGGCGTAGGCCAGGCCGATGTTGGCCTGCGTGGGGCGGAAGGTGCCCAGGCCGCCTTCCGGCTGCTCCACGGTGGTCACCGGCAGGTCGCCGAAGGAGAAGGAGGTGGCGCTGATGCCGATCACCCCGCTCTCGCCCAGCTTCTGCCCGAAGCCCACGGCGTTGATGGTGACGCCGCTGCCTTCGAGCCAGCGGGTGTTGGTGAACAAGAGCTCCGTCTTGCGGACATGGGCCAGACCGGCGATGTTGCCGTACATGCCTTCCACGCCCCGCAGCGTCGAGCTGTTGGCCAGCGACCATCCGTTGCTGCGCGCCCAGGGGTTCACCAGGAGCTGCGTGGCACCGGCGGAACCCGCACGGTCGGGATTGCCCGCCATCGCCACGCTCCCCACGGCCGCCGTCGCGGCGATCATCGCAAGCCGCATTCCCATACGCTTCATCGTCGTTCGTTTAGACATTGCTGCAAGGATGATCGATCAGAAGTTCTGCAGGTCCACCGGACGTGCGACACCGAACCACTTGATCACCTTCTCGCCCAGGCCCGGGGCCTCGATGTGGCAGATGTAGGTGCCCCCGGCGATCGGCACGTTGTAGGTGTTCTTCAGGTCCCAGTCCAGGTACGTGAGGTCGTTGTCCTTTCGGTACTTCCGCACCAGCGTGCCGCTGACGGTGTAGATGCTGACGGTGCACTGCTTCGGCAGGTTGATGAACTTCACCCGGTTGTCCAGGCGGCCGGTCTCGTACCCGCTGAAGGCGTAGTACGGGTTGGGCACCACGCTGATCAGGTCCAGGGCGCTCACCGCCACGTCATGCACCTGCGTGAGCGTCTGATTCTCACCCGTGTTGAAGGTGTAGAGCGGCAGGCCGCCGTTGCGCTGCGGCTGGATCGCCGGCGTGTAGTTCGCGAAGGGCTGCGCATAGATGAAGTAGGGCTTGTTCACGTTCACGCGCAGGCGCATCTCCGAGGGCACCAGGCCCTGCTGCGGCGACAGCATGTGCATGCCGGGCTGCATCAGCCCCGAGCCCACCCAGCCGATGCTGCGGTAGACCGCGTTGCGCGAGGCCGGCGAAGCGATCTTGTCCCGCACGAACGCGCATTCGTCGTACTGCGGCATGGCGTTCTCGCTCGTGCCCGTGCGCCGGCGGTTGAAGCAGACATAGATCCAGTGGCAGCCGCCGAAGACGGGCTGGGGCGTCCCGGTCACGTCGATCGCGTTCAGCACGTCCGACGGGTTCCAGATCATGTCGCGGCCGATGCCGCCGCCCAGGAAGCTGTTCTCGCCGAAGAACACGTTCAGGCGCTCACCGGTCTCCAGATCGATGGCATAGCCGGGGAACCAGCCCATGCCCGTGTTGGACACCAGGGTGGCCTCGGCCTCGTTGCAGCCGGGGCTGCCCGAGGGAATGCCGTTCTTGTCCACGCTCGGTACGGGGCGCAGGCTCAGCTTGGTCACATTGGCCGGCGTCGTGTTGGCGGGCACGTTGCTCTCCTCCACCACGATGCAGCGCGACCACTTGCTCTTGTCCTGGGTGAACACCACCTGGATGCTCGGCACCTGGCTGATGTCCACCTGGTTGCGGAAGCCTTTGTCGGTGCTCGAGCAGGGCTGCAGCGCGGCATCGCCCACCATCGGCCACGGGGCCCAAGTGCCACCGAGCACTTTCTCATACTCCTGGTTCACGTCCTTGCCCAGGAAGTCCGGATAGTCCAGCGTGGTGTCCTTCGCCGCACCGGAACGGATCCAGTTCTGCATGGTCTCGCCCTCTGCATCGGGGATGCCAGCGTACCAGTCGGCGCCCTGCACCTGCTTGGAGCTGCCCAGGAACTTGGTGAAGAAGCCCAGGTTGCCCGAGTAGGCCGTCTGGTTCACGCTCACCGAGATGCCCCAGTCGAGGATCAGCTGCTCGTACGGCGTGCCCAGGTCGCGGATGGAGTACACCGTGTCCGCCGACGTGGGGTTGTTGGACAGCCGCACCAGCATCCAGTAGGCGTCGTTCAAACGATTGTAGGAGCCGAACGAGGTCGGGTTCACGAACGGCGCGATGGTGTCCTTGATCCACAGCTCGAACTGCGCAGCCGGCACCTTCAGCGGGTCGATCACCTTCACATTGATCGGCCCCAGGCCCGACTTGTACTTGATCTCGTCGGCCCGCCACGGGGACTGGGCTACGATGGCGTTCTCGGTCTCCGGCGCCAGCTCCAGCCGCAGGCCGCCATTGCCCTGGCCTTCCAGGCGCGTGATGGAGAAGCCGTCGCCGTACTGCGCGTTCTGCACGGTGCCGCCCGCTTCCACGGAAGGCTTGTGCGGGATGCCCGCATAGGAGCGGATGCTGCCGGCGGAGCCTTTCCGGCTGGGGATGTAGGGGAAGGCCTGGCCGGTGAGGGTCAGCGGATTGTACTCCGCGTAGCCGTTGTGGCCATAGGCGATGGCCATGTAGTAGTACGTCTTGAAGTTCACCAGCGCGGTGCTCCCCAGGGCGAACTTGTCCTCCTTGATCCGGAAGGAATGCACCACGCCCGTGTCAGCGCCGACCACCATCTGGGTGGGCACCGGCAGGTTGATGTCCGGATCCTGGATCCAGTTCACCAGCTGCGATATCGTGTCGTGGATGTCGCATTGCGCCACCAGTCGCGCATAGTTCACGTCGTTCAACTGGTCGGGGCCCACCGTGGCATCCTTCAGCTGGAAGATCTGGTAGCCTTGGAAGCGGTAGAAGCGGTCGTTGGGATGACCGGCCTCGTTGACCTCGGGGATGCTCGGGTCGAGCTCGATGTAGTTCTCGTCGCGGTAGTTGCCGGGGCCGCGGTTCGCATAGTTGTTGCTCACCCCGCGCTTGTTGCTCAGGTAAAGGATCAGCTCGCGGTCGAGCTCCTGGATGGCCACGTCCGGCGCGTCCGGACCGTCGAGGATGCGGAAGCAGTTGTCGAACAGCGACTGGGCCTTGTCATCCGCGCGGCGGACGGCCTCCACGCTCTCGAAGGGGCCACCGCCACTGGCACGTGCCCACACCACACCCACCGTGATGTTGTTGTAAGCGCCCGATTCCAGGGTGAAGGGGCCTGCGCTCTGGATGAAGCGGCGGTCACCGGGCGGATTGCCGGCGTTGGCCTGCGTCCAGCTGGCCTGGGGCGCGCAGCCCGTGGCCCAGCCGAGGGGATCGCTGTCGCCGGGGAACATGTAGTACGAGCGGATGCCGTTGGGGTCGCTCGAGTAACCGATGCCACCGTAGGTCATCGGCGTGTTGTCCTTCCAGATCGCCCGCAGGTAGTTGTAGTAGTCGGGGGCGTTGTCCGGGTCCTGCGTGGGGGCCGGACCCGCGCCGGGCTGGCCGGGGTTGCTGTGGTACAGGAAGGCACGCATCCCGAACCGCTCGTTGTCGGGGAAGGTGTCGCCGTAGCCGATGCCGATGCCCTTGTACACGATGCCGCTGTCCAGCACCGCCACGTTGCAGTCGGTCGTCAGCGGATTGTCCTCACCGTCGGCGTCCTGGTAGGGGCCTTCGAAGAAGTCCACGCCGATGGCCGGGGGCGGGGGCGTGGGGCCGCCATAGGTCGGGTAGCTGCCACCGTTGTCCACCGTGTTGCCGTTGTAGGCATAGCCCAGGCCGCGCTGCACGTCGCAGCCCACGTAGTCATCCCCGCCGTAGCCGATGTCGGGATCCACCCATTGGCCGAAGTAGGTGTTGGTCAGCTTCAGGTTGCCCTGGTTGATCAGCACATAGTTGTAGAAGGTCATGTTGTTCACCTCGTCGTTCGTGCTGAACGCGAAGGCCTGGGCCCGGATCTCCATGCCGATCGGCTGGCCGCCCGATTCGGTGTGGATGTTGCCCTTGTCGTTGAACACCCACCAGATGTTCTGGTCGCCGAACAGGGGCACGGGGTCCGTCACCTGCCGGGTCTTGCAATCGATCACCCCGTTCAGGTCGTAGCCCGGATAGTCCCCGTTCTCCGGGTTGTAGTCGCCATCAGGTGCTCCGACCTCCTCGAACGGAGCGAGGTAGAAATCCTGACCGGCCGAGACATCACCGATCGCCGGCCAACTGAAGAACACCGAAGGCGTCACCCAGCCTTCGGGGAATTCCGTCTCGGTGTCACAGTCAGGGTCCAGAATGCAGCGGAAGTATGCTTCCTGCTTCTCGGCATCGCTCCGCAGGGTCTTCCAGGTGCGGTCATAGGCCGCGCAGATGGTGCTGTTGGTCTCCGCGGGGGTGGCCGACAGGTTGTTGCTCAGCGGGCCGGGCCAGAAGTCGTTCCCCTGCTGGCGGAAGGTCACCGCGGCCAGCTTCAGGTTCTGGCCGTTGTCCACGCCACCCATCCACAGGGAGCCGGCGAAGAGGGAGTTGGCGCCATTGCGCGTGGGCGTCTTGGGCACCTCGTAGGCGGGGCCGCCGCTGCCGTCGCGGTTCTGCCACATGTTGCCGCCCGTCTCGATGCGGGCGCGCACGTTGTTCAGGTCGAGCTCGTCCTTGGCCGTGGCCGAGGCACAGGGAGCGGCCTTGGCCACCGCGGCCTGGCCCTGCGCGCCCTGGCCGGAAAGTCCGGGGGGCGGCACCCCCATGCGCTCACGCGCGGCACCCACCGTGGCGAGGCTCAGCACGCCGAGGAGCAGGAAGGATCGTTGGGTCATCATGGCTTTCATGGCTCAGAAGTCGAAGCGGAAGCCCAGGCGGATCGTCCGCGGGGCACCATAGTTGAACGGACTGGCGATCTTCAGCGCGTACAGCTCGCGGAAGGAGGTGGGATCGATCTCCGCCGCGATGCCGTTCTGGGACGAGGGGGCGGCCAGGTAGCCGTCGTCGTCCGCCGAACCGGTGGCACGGTACACGTTCACGATGTTCTGCGTGTTGAACAGGTTGGTCACCAGCAGGTACACGTTGAGGTTCGCGCGCTTGGCCTTCTCGCCGCCATTGTCCTTGCCGAAGATCAGCGGGATGTCGCGGTCGAGCTGCAGGTCGGTGTTGAACTGCCAGGGCAGATTGGCGCCGTTCACCGAACCGTCCAGGCGGTAGCCGGTGGGGTTGGCCACCCCTTCGTTCACGATCTGGCTGGAGCGGCTGTACGGCGTGCCGCTGCCCAGGTCGCCCACGATGTTGATGCCCGTACGCTGGAAGATCTTCTTGCCGAAGAGCATCGGGCCGTTGTAGTCCGTGCCATCGCCGTAGCGGAAGTCGATGGTGGCCTGGAAGCGGTGGCGCTGGTCGAAGTTCAGCGGGTTGATGATGCGCAGGTTGGGCTGGTTGGCGTTGATCAGCGACAGGCTGGTCTGCGGATCGGAGCCCGTACCGTCGGCGAACTGCAGCGTATAGCTGGCGCGCATCCATACGTTGCCCGTGCGGCGCAGGTCGTAGGTGGCGGTGAAGCCCTTCACCGTGCCGAAGTCGATGTTGTCGAACGTGCGGTAGGTGATCGGCCAGGCCTCGGCCACGTTGCGGATCTGAATCTGGTCGCGCGACTCGCGGTAGTAGGCCGAGAGCTTCAGCGACGACGACTTGCTCAGCACCTGCTGGAACCCGAGCTCGTAGTCGATCGTCTTCGACGGCTTCAGCGCGGGGTTGTTCAGGATGTTCAGCGTGTTCTCGATGTAGGCGTACTGGAGCAGGTCCAGGCGCGAGTTGCTCGTGGGACGCTGGGTGAGGATGTCGTAGTGGGCGAAGAACACCGCCTGGTCGCTGATCGGGAAGGAGAAGGCGACACGGGGCATCACGTTCACCACCGGATTGTACACCTCCAGGGCCTCCTGGCGGAGCTTCGAGCCGGGCAGGCTGCCGGCCGGGTCGGACTCATAGCCGATCAGGTAGGGCTGGATGCCGGCGTTGCCACGCAGCGTCGAGGGGTCGCTCACCACCTCGCCCTGGGCGTTGTACCAGTTGTCGCCATTGCGATAGCCCACGACCTGCGTCGGGTCCACGATCTTGTCCACGTACACCACGTAGTCGTCGCCGATGTTGCTGGGGCGGCCGTTGGCACCGTAGAGGTTCTGCACCGCGGCATCGCCCGCCGTGTAGGCCGGACGCCACAGGTACTTGTCCTTCAGCTGGTACTGGTTCGCGTCGTAGCGGTCCACCCGCACGCCCACGTTGAAGATGATGTCGTCGAAGGCGAACTTGTCCATCACGTAGCCCGCGATGTAGATCGGCTGGAAGGGCGCCTGCAGACGGGTGAACACCGTGTCGTTGCCCAGGCGGGTGAAGTCGTTGAAGAAGCCCTGCAGCGAAGGCTTGCTCGTCAGCTTCTTGCCTAGGTAGTCATAGCCGTAGTACGCCACCAGGCTGTTGCCCTCGTTGATCAGCTCGTCGGGGCTGAACATGTCCAGCGACAGCAGCGAGGGGTCCACCGCGTCCACGTCCACCATCTGGGTGCCGCGCGGATCCAGGCCGAGCGCCTGGCGGAGGTTGTAGTCGAACACCGTCTGGTCGGAACCCGCCAGGCGGTCGTAGTACACGTAGGGGATGCCGCCCGGACCGGTCACCACCGTGGAATCGGTGCGGTCCAGGTTGGCCAGGTGGAAGTTGGTGAGCGCACGGGCGCGCGTCCACAGGGCCACGGGCGACAGCTGGTACTGGCGCTGGGTCAGCTGCTCGTATTCCACGCCCAGGCTCACCGCATGCTTGCCGATATCGGCCGAGCCGATGGCCGAGATGCGCATCTGGTCCTGCTGGAAGCGCGCGTAGGTGTTGTTCAGCGTGCCGATGTTGTTCCAGAGGGAGTACACGCTGTTCGGCAGGTCACCGTTCAGCAGGCCGTTGCTGGTCTGCACCTGGCGCAGGCTGGAATAGAACCCGTAGTCCAGGGGAGCGATATGGAAGAACTGGTCCACCATCGCGCTGGCATCGGGGTTCAGCGTGCCGGGCGTGAAGGTCACCAGGGCGTCCCGGTACGCGCTCAGCACATAGCGGTCGCCGGCGAAATCGAAGGTGGGCACCCGGGTGGTGACGTACTTGCCGATATAGCCGTAGTCGAACACATTGTCCTTGTGCGTCTCATCGTTCTGCTTCTGGGTGAAGCGGGAGTAGTCGAGCTGTACGCTGTAGAAGGCGTTGCGGATGCCGCCCTTCTTCTCGCCGCCCTCGGCCTCCTCGCGGGAGTTGAACCGCTGGGTGAAGCGCAGGAAGCTGCGCCAGGTCTGGTTGCGGGTGAACCCGTTGTTCTCCGCGTTCAGCAGCGAATTGGCGCGGTTGAAGGCATGGTTGTCGTTGAAGTCCATCGAGCCGCCCAGCGTGAGGGTGATGGTGGGCGTGGTGGCGATGTCGATCTTGCCCGAGGCCAGGTAGGCGCGGCGACGCGCGTTCTGGCGGGTGTCGATGCGCTCCACGTCAGAGGAGCGGAGGAAGTCCGAGTTGTAGCGCACCACGGGCGTTCCCGAGGCGGTGATCAGCCGCAGCGGATTGGCCTCCAGCCGGTCGCGCACGTCCTTCTTCACGCGGAGGTCGCCGGTGTAGAGCGGGTCGTTGTCCACCACGTCGGTGAACTGGCCGGACACGAAGAAGCCCAGGAGCGGCTTCACCTTGTTGCCCACGCTGTCCTTCTTGAAGAAGATGGGACCCGACAAGCTGGCCTCCACCTGGTTGAACGCGAACTTGTCCAGGCCCACGATGTCGGTGATGTCGTCACCCGTCTTGAAGCCGGAGGTCAGGTATTCCACCCCGCCGAAGAAGGTGCGGCTGGGACCGCGCGTGGTGATGTTCACCACACCACCGGTCACGTCACCATAGTTGGCGGGCACCCCGCCGGTGACCACCTGCACTTCCTCGATCGCGCTCTTGGGCAGGCCGATGCCCGCGCTGGCCGACACCTTCACACCATCTATATAGTAGTAGGTGTTCTCCGAGCGCGCACCGCGGATGCTGATGCCGCCGCCCGTGCCGGCCGTGCTGGCCCCGGCCACCGTGGTGGCGATGGCGCCCACCGAACGGGCGGGCATCTTGGCGATCTGGTCCCGCGTCACTGTTGTTCCCGAGGAGCCCCCGTCCTTGTCGATCAGCGGTACCTTGTAACGGACCACCTGCACGACGTCCAGGTCAACGCCCGAGCCCAGGTCCACGTTCTGGAAGGTGATCTTGTTGCTGTTGACCACCACCCCGGTCACCTTCTGCGCCTGATAGCCCACGTAGCTCACCGTCACATCGTAGGTGCCGGGGTCGATCGGGCTGATCTTGTAGTTCCCGTCGAAGTCGGTCTGGCCCGCGGCCACCCGCGTGCCCCTGTTCTCCACCACGATGCTGACGAAGGGGAGCGGTTCACCGGACTTCTTGTCCTTCACCACGCCTTGGAGCGAGCCGGAGCCCACCTGGGCGCTCAGGCTGAGCACGCTGCAAACGACAAAGGCAACGGCCGAGGATAGTCTTCTCAGCATCAACGGTAGGTTTTACGTTCTGGGGTACTGCGCAACGAGGGGGCGTAAAGATAGAAAGATCCGCACTCCGCCAAATCTTCGGAAACCTTTGCTGGGCGCGGGTTTGCGGAGGTCATGCGATCCAGGGCCATGGCGGGAGGGGTTCCTTGCCGCATGCAGCTGCGGTGATGTCGTCGAAAGATATCGGCGACATGGGACAGGATGGTGCCCAAGGGACGGACAGATCCGTCCCCGCGTATACACGTCAGACCCTCAATGCTTGCTGCCGAAGAGGCGCCGGAGGAAGGGATCGCGGTGTCCGTTCGATCCGTGCTGGTCGGCGCGGCGCTTGTGCCGCTTCATCCGCTTGCGCGTGGCGCGGTCCTGGTTCGAGAGGTGCTTCTTGGCGATGCGCTTCTCCTCCTTGCGCACCTCCTTGGCCTCCTTGCGCTCCTTCTTGGCCTGCGTCTTCTCCTGCTTCGCCTTGCCCACGCCCTCCGACTGCGCGCGCACCGCCGCGGGCGCCGCCATGAGCAGCACCACCAGGAAGAGCCAGCGGATCCAACGTGCCATGATGCTCCGGGAACGCTGCCAAATTCGGGCCGTTCCCCATACGTACCTTCGCGTTCCGTGCGTTCAACACGCACGATCGCCTGTTGATGAACGTCCGTGCCGTGCCGTTGTTCGCCTTCGCCCTCGCGGTGCTGGCCTCTTCCTGCAAGAAGGACGAGAAAGGGGGTGTGCCGCTGACGGGGGTGAACATCAACATCAATGTGAACCTGCCGGAGTACAACGACCTGGCGGTGCCCGGCGGCTGGGTGTACCTCACCGGCGGCTCGCAAGGCCTGATCGTCTACCGCAAGAGCACCGACGAGTTCGTGGCCGTGGACCGCCACTGCCCCTACCGGCCTGAGGACGTATGCAAGGTGGTGGTGGACGAGAGCGAGGTGATCGCGCGCGATACGGCCTGCTGCCACTCCGCCTTCCTCCTGCTCGACGGCAGCGTCACTGAAGGGCCCGCCGCCCTCGGGCTGAAGCGGTACAACACGACCTTCAACGGGACCACGCTCCACATCTTCAACTAGCGCGGTCGGCGGTCAGCGCCCCGCAGTCTTCCCACGTCGATCACCCCTGGGAATGCGAAGAGGGCCTTCGAACGAAGGCCCTCTTCCGTTGGGATCGTTGACGACCGCCCGCGCTCAGTAGCGGTACGCGTCGCCCTTGAAGGGACCGTTCTTCGGCACGCCGATGTACTTGGCCTGCTTGTCGTTCAACTCCTCCAGCTCCACGCCGATCTTGGCCAGGTGCAGGCGGGCCACCATCTCGTCGAGGTGCTTGGGCAGCACGTACACCTTGTTCTCATAGTTCGCGTGGTTCTTCCACAGCTCGAGCTGGGCCAGCGTCTGGTTGGTGAAGCTGTTGCTCATCACGAAGCTGGGATGGCCGGTGGCGCAGCCGAGGTT
>JAFDZF010000021.1 GCA_018267055.1 Bacteroidota bacterium | reverse complement strand
GTTCACGTCATCCGCCACCGCTGCACAGTTCCCCTGGCCGGTGGTGGTCAGCGTCAGCGTGAAGGTGCCCGCCTGCAGCTCGAAGGAGGTCGGCGCATAGCTCGCGTTCAAGGCCGACGCGCCCGGTGCATAGGTGCCCGCGCCACCCGACCAGAGGCCGCCGCCGGCGATGGTCACCGCACCGTTCAGCGGCACCACGGGGTTGTTCGCGCAAATGCTGATGTCGGGGCCGGCGTTCGCCGTCGGCGCCGGGGTGAAGGTGATCGTCAGGGCATCCTGCGTCGCCAGGCAATTGCCGTTGCCGGTGGAGGTCAGGGTCAGCGTAAGGCTGCCCGCGGCGAGCTCGGCCGCCGTCGGCGCGTAGGTCGGACTGAACACCGTGTTGGACGGACCGAAGGTGCCGGCGCCGCCGCTCCAGGTCCCGCCGGTCGCGTTCGCCACCTGGCCCATCAGCTGCACCAGGGGCGCGTTCACGCAGATGAGCTGGTCCGGGCCCGCATCCACCACCGGCGCATCGGTGAACACGATCGTCACCTGGTCCGCCACCGCCGGGCACGTGGTGGTGCCGGTGGACGTCAGCGTGAACGTGATCGACCCCGCGGCAAGCTCCGCCGGCGTGGGCGTGTAGTGCGTGGACAGCGCGGTATTGCCCGGCAGATAGGTGCCCGTGCCGCCGCTCCAGATGCCGCCGGACGCATGGCCCACGAAGCCCGAGAGCTGGAAGGCCGGGTCGTTCCGGCAGATCGACCGGTCGGGGCCCGCGTTCACCACGGGCACGGGATCGATGGTGAGCACCATGGCATCGCTTACGGCGTTGCAGGTGCCATTGCCCACCGTGGTGAGCGTGAGGGTGACGGTCCCTGTGGCGATCTCCGCCGCCGTCGGCACGTAGGTGGTGCTGAGGCTGTTGTTGCCCGGCGTGAAGGTGCCCGCACCGCCGCTCCACAGGCCGCCGGAAGCCACCGTCACGGCGCCCGCCAGGTGGACGGCCGCACCGGATGCGCAGGTGGACGCGTCAGCACCCGCCTGGGCCGTGGGCGCCGGGCTGAAGGTGTAGGTGACCTGGTCGGTGACCGCGCTGCAGCCGTTGTTGCCCGTGGTGGTCAGCGTCAGCGTGACGAAGCCCGCCGCGATCTCGCCCTGCGACGGTGCATACACGGCGTTCAAGGCATTGCTGTTGGGCGTGAAGGTGCCTTGCGCACCCGACCACGCCCCGCCGTTCGCCACGGTGACACTGCCGCCCAGGTGGATCGAGGCATTGTTCGCGCACAGCACCGTGCCCGTGCCCGCCTCGGCCGTGGGCGGCGGGGTGAAGGTGATGGGCACGCTGCTCGATACCGCGTTGCATACCCCGTTGCCGATCGTCGTCAGGGTCAGCGTCACATGGCCCGCGGCGACCTCCGCGGCCGTGGGCTGGTAGATCGCGTTCAGCGCGGCGATGGACGGCGTGAAGGACCCCGCACCACCGCTCCATTGGCCGCCACCGGCCCCGCTCACGGAGCCGCCCAGCTGCACCTGTGCGTTGTTCGAGCAGATGAAGAGGGGGCTGCCCGCGTTCGCCACCGGCGCATGCAGGATGGTGATCGTCACCGCGTCCGACACCGGGTTGCAGGTGCCGTTCTGCGTGGAGGTGAGCGTGAGCGTCACGCTGCCCAGGGCGATCTCCGCCGGGCTGGGCGTATAGGTGGCGTTGAGCGTGTTCGCATCCGGGCTGAAGAGGCCCGTCCCGCCGGACCAATGGCCGCCACCGGCCACCGTCACCGCGCCGTTCAAGTTCGCCGCGGGCGCGTTCTGGCACACGGTGATATCGGCGCCCGCGTTCACGGAAGGCGGCAGGGAGTAGACCAGCAGCACGGGATCGCTCACCGGCGCGCAGGTGCCGTTCTGCGTGCTGGTCAATGTCAGCGTCACCGACCCGTTGGCGATCTCCGTGGTCGAAGGCGTGTACACGGCGTTCATCGCCGTCACGCTGGGGTTGAACACGCCGGTGCCGCCGCTCCAGATGCCGCCGCCCGCACCGCTCACCGTGCCGGCCAGGGGCAGGGCCGGGTTGTTCCCGCAGGCCGTGCCGCCGGGGCCCGCGTCGACGATCGGCGCGCCGGCGATCCGGACCAGCACCTGGTCCTGCACGGCGTTGCAGGTGCCGTTGCCCGTGGTGGTCAGCGTCAGCGTGACGGAACCCGCGGCGATCTCCGCCAGTGACGGCGTATAGACCGCGTTCATGTTCGTGCTGGTGGGATCGAAGCTGCCCGCACCGCCGCTCCATACGCCGCCCGCCGCGTGGCCCACGGCCCCCACCAGCTGCGCATCGGCCTGGTTGGCGCACACCTGGATGTCCGGCCCGGCGTTCGCCGTGGGCGAAGGCGTCACGAGGATGGCGACCTGGTCGGAGACCGGGTTGCTGTTGCCATTGCCGATCGAGGTGAGCGTCAGCGTCACCTGCCCGGCGGCGATCTCCGCCGCCGACAAGGTGTAGGTGGCGTTGGGCGTGGTGTTGTTCGGCGAGAACGTGCCACCGCCGCCGCTCCAGATGCCGCCGGTGGCCACCGTCACGCTGCCGCTCAGGGCCACGCTCGCGCTGTTCGCGCATACGGTGCGGTCCGCACCTGCGTCCACGGTGGGGGCCGCGGTGAAGGTGATCGTCACATCGTCCGTCACCGGTGCGCACGTGCCGTTGCCGGCGGTGGTCAGGTGCAGCACCAGGCTTCCCGCGGCGATCTCCGCCGCCGTGGGCGAGTACACCGCATGCAGGTCGGTGCTGTTCGGGGCGAAGGTGCCCAGGCCGCCGGACCATTGGCCGCCCGAGGCCACCGTCACGCTGCCGTTGAGGGCCACGTCGGCGTTGTTCGCGCTCACCGACACGTCGGGACCCGCGTTCGCCGTGGGCGGCAAGGTGTACACCAGCAGCACCTGGTCGGCCACCGCCCCGCAGTTGCCGTTGCCCGTGGTGGTGGCGGTGAGCAGCACCGAGCCGTTCGCCACCTCCACCGGCGAGGGCGAATAGGTGATGTTCTGCGCCGTGCTGCCGGGGGTGTACAGGCCCGTGCCGCCGGACCATTGCACGCCGGAGGCCACGGTGACCGCCGCGTTGAGGATGACGTTGGCGTTGTTCGCGCACAGCGTGCGGTCCGCTCCCGCGTTCACCGTCGGCGATGGGGTGAAGACGATCCGCAGGCTGTCCGTCACGGCCGGGCATACGCCGTTGCCGTTGGAGGTGAGGTAGAGCTTCTTCGCGCCCGCGGCCACTTCGGCCGGCGTGGGCGTGTAGGTGGCGTTCAGGCTGGCGTTCGAGGGCAGGAAGGTGCCCGCACCACCCGTCCACACGCCGCCGATCGCGTTCAGCACCGATCCCGCCAGCGTGATCACCGGGCTGTTCGCGCACACCTGCTGGTCGGGACCGGCATCGGGGATGGGCAGCGCCTGGAAGGTCACCGTTATCGCGTCGCTCTCGGGCGTGCAGTTGCCGGTGGAAGTGAGGGTGAGCGTCACGCTGCCGAGGGCCTGGTCGCCCACGCTCGGCACGTACGCGGCGTGCAGGTCGGTGTCGCTCGGCTGGAAGGTGCCGCTGCCGGTGCTGGTCCAGATGCCGGTGGTGCTGCCGCCCGATACGCTGCCGTTGAGGTGCACCACATCGCTCGCGCACCGGGCCTGGTCGGGGCCGGCGTTCGTGACGATGTCGCCCGCGAACTCCGAGAAGAAGCCGTAGCGGCAGCCCGTGGTGGCGCCCCCGTTGATGAGGCCCAGCGAGAACACGTCCGTGGTGTTGGTCACGATGAACGCCTGGCCCACCGGCACCTGCGTCAGGTCGAACTGGATCCGCGCCGCACGCCATGCGCCGCCCGTGCCCGGCACGGGCAGGAAGGAGGCCGCATTGATGACGGCCGTGCCGGCGCCCGTCACCACGAAATCGTCCTCGGAGCCCGAGCGCACCAGCAGGTTCAGGTAGAACGCCTCATTGGTGGAGCGCGTGAAGCTCACCTGCCGGCTGCCCGCGCAGTTCAGCGGCGGCAGGCTGGCCATGCCCATCTCGCAGCCGAAGCCCGTGACGTGCGTGGCGTACGCGGGCTTGCTCGTGGACACGTACACGGAATTGTCCGCGGCACCCGCGAGGTAGTCCATGTCCAGCCGATACGACTGGCCCGCGAACAGCGTCGCGATGGGCGTGGTGCCCCCGTTGGTGAACACCTGCGTGTTGTTCTCCACCGCCATGATGAACACCGATTCATCGCCGGTGGGGTTCAGCTGGCCCTTCACCGCCACGTACTCGGTGCCCAGGATGTTCACCGGCACGATCTGGTCGAGCATCAGGTCATAGCAGCCGCCCGACGGGTTGTGGTCCGAGTCGTCCTTCAGCGAGATGGCCACCGGCTTGTCGGCCAGCACCACGGCGCCGGAGGGGTGCGTGGCGGGGTCGGTGTAGTTGGCCGGCGACGTATTGGCGCAGGAGTACGTCTGTCCCCGGTTGAGGTAGACGGTGAAGGGCGTGAGCGCCGGATGCCCGTCCACCGCCACGGGCGAATAGATCATCACCGCCGTGTTGTTCTGTGTGGCCACGATGTCGAACGAGGCGAAGGCCGGGTCCACGGTGGAGGCGAAGTCGTGGTTGTGGAAGGGCGCGTACTTATGCAGCGGGATGTAGAACTCACGCCCGAGGCCGTTGGCGCCCTTCAGCGCGATGATGTCGGGGTTGTTCGTATTGCTCACCTCGTAGTAGCAGGTGATGTCCGCCGTGGCCTGGATCCGCAGGCCCGTATTGCACACGGTATTGGTGGGCCGCGTTTCCAGCTGGGTCTTCAGCGCGGTGAGGTCGTAGCGCATGGCGGTGCTCGCCGCCAGGTTGAGCACGATGGGCGCGCCGCCGTTGAAGGCCGCATTGGCCGGCTGCGAGATGGTGACCGTGGCCGGCGCGCCGCCCGTGGTCACGTTCAGGAAGATGGGCTGGTCGCCGGGCGTGTTGTGCAGGTAGGTGACGTCCGGCGGGGCCACCCAGAACTCCGTCCCCGTCTGGGCGAACGCCGTCCCCGCGAGGTGGACGACCAGGGCGAGGAGAGGCGCCTTCTTCATGCCGGAAAGGGGAGCTCCTCAACACGGGGAGCACTCGTGTATACTGCAAGCATCTTCCCAGGGTTCCGGGCGCGCGCCCGCACACAAGGCCGTCCGTCGGCGGTGGAACCTGATGCCCGTTCGACCCGTTGAACGGCCCACTCTGATCGACGGACCATGAAAAAACTTCTACCGACCTTTTTCAGCCTGACCGTCCTCACCGCTTCCGCGCAAGCGCCGGAAGGGATGTTGGCGGATGTGACCCACGCGCCCGCTCCCACGGCCGGCGCGACACCGACCGATGCGCCTGCGATCCTGGAACTGGTCTCCTTCGAGGCCTATGTGTCCGGACCCGAGGAGAAGGTCCAGCTCCGCTGGGCCACGGCCTCGGAGCGCGCCCATGAGCGGTTCATCATCGAGCGGTCCAGCGACCTCGAGGCCTGGAGCCCCGTGATGGCGCTCGACGGCGAAGGCCATGCCGCCGCCTACACGCGCTACGAAGTGGAGGATCCCGGTCCGCTGGAAGGCGTCTCCTACTATCGCCTGCGGAACCTGGAGAACGGGATGAGCGTGGAGCTGTCCGACCTCTTCTCCGTCCGCCGCAGTTCGAGCCAGCTGCTGCAGATCCTTCCGGACCGTTCGCCCGGCCACTTCACCGTGGAGGCCGACGGCCCGATGACGGACGTGCTGCTGATGGACAACCGCGGGCAGTTCATCCCCATGACGCTGGACATCCGCGACGACCGCGTGCTGGTGAACGCCGAGCTGCTGGCCCCGGGCACCTATTACGTGCAGGCGGTGGTGAACGGCAGTCCGGTGCAGCGCCCGGTGATCATCACCGGCACCACCGTCATCGGGGGCTGAGCCGCTCTCCGACCGAACGACCTTCAAGCCCGCCGCTCTTATGGAGCGGCGGGCTTCGTTCATGCCGATCCTAGCTCCGCTCCTTCACGGACCGGCGGGGAAAGGTCAGGGTGACGCGCGTGCCCTGGCTTTCGGCGCTGTCGATCCCCAGCGTGCCGCCGAGCACCTGCAGCAGTTCGGTGATGATCACATAGCCCAGGCCGTGGATGTTGTCCTCGCCGCCTTCGTCCGCGCGGCGCTCCCCGCCGGTCAGCCGCCGGATGTGCGCCAAGGCCTTGGGCGACATGCCCGGCCCGGTGTCCGACACGGTGATGCGGTAGTCCGTGGCCGACCCCGCGGCGGTGACGCGGACCTCGCTGTGGTCCGTGTGGTTCACCGCGTTGTTCACGAGGTTCTGCAGGATGATGGAGAGCACATCGCGGTCGGTGCGCACGACGTCATCGAGCGGCACATCGTTGTGCAGGTGGATGCTGCGGCTGGCGGCATGCTCGTGCACCATGGCCAGCACCTCCTCCACCAGCGGGTTCACCGCGATGTTGAGCGGCCGCAGCTCGATCCGGCGGTCCTGGTGCTTGATCCAGTTCAGCACGTTCTGCGCGTTCGCATACAGCTTCGCGGACGACATCGAGATGTCGCGCAGCGAGGAGGAGATGGGGCCGGTATCGCCCTTCGCCGCGGAGCGCACGGCGCCGCTGGCCACGCGCGAGATGAAGCGCAGCGGCGTGACGATGTCGTGCGAGATGATGGACACCAGCATCTCCTTCGTGTCCAGCGAGCGGCGCAGGCCCTCGTTGGCCCGCTCCAGTTCCTGTGTGCGGGCGCGCACGTTGGCCTCGAGCACCAGGTTCGTATGCCGCAACCGGGCCGCGTTCATCCGCAGCGCCAGATAGCCCAAGGACAACAGGACGACCGCACAGAGCCCATAGAACCAAGGTGTCCGGTAATACGGGGGCAGCACCTTGAACCGCAGGTGCACCATATGCCGGTCGCCATTGCCCAAGGCGCCCACCTTGCGCAGTGAAAGCACGTAGTCGCCGGAAGGCAGCCGCCGGAAACGGACCATCCGTTCCCCGATGGCCAGGGGTTCCCAGGAATCCTGCCGCCCCGGCAGCTGGTACTCGATCTGCGCGTTGGCCAATTCGCCCCAATAGGCCAGCGAGATGCGCACCTCCAGCTCCTGGTAGTCCGGCGGCAGTTCGATGGCCGACGTGTCGGCGATGGCCCTGCCGTCCAGCGCCACCGCGTCCAGGAGGATCGGGCGTCCGGGATACGGGTCGGGGACGCCCTCTGGCCGGAACCGGACCAGGCCGTCCAGCGCGGGGAACGAAGCCGTGCCGTCCGGAAGCCGCACGTAGGCGGGATCGCACCCGCCATTGAGCTCCACGCCACCGAGGCCCGCCTGCTCACCGAAATGCGCGAAGAAGATGTTGTAGGTGGTGTCGCGCGTGTACAGGTCGAGGCCCTTGCGCATCGTGCGGAAGAGCCCCTGGTTGGCGCTGATCCAGATGGCGCCCAGGCTGTCGGGCATGAAGGCGTGCACGTGCGTCAGCAGGTCGCGCTGGTCCAGCGGGAGCTGCATGCAGCGCCCATCCTCCCAGATGTAGGCCCCGTTGCCATAGGTGCCGATGAGCATGCGGCCATCGATCGATCGCAGGGCCCGCACGCATTTCCCCCGCAGCTCCGGCACCGCCTCGGCCTGCCGCCCGCTCGAATCCAGGCGGAGCACCCCCTCGCACGTGGCCACCCACAGGCGCCCGTCGGGCCCGCGCTGTAGCATGATCGGCACGGTGTGCACCTCGCCCTTCGGGTACCGATAGGTCCAGTGGAGCCCGCCCTCCGTGCGATAGCCGATGCCCCGGTCCGAGCCGACCCATACGGAATCGCCTTCTTCGAGGAAGCCGCCGAACGCCCCTACTTCGGGAGTGATCAAGGTGTCCCCTTTCCCGGTGGCGGGGGCATAGCGGAAGAGGGTATCGCCGTGGGTATGCCAGATGCGGCCACGCACATCGCGCAGCAGCGTCCGTTCGAAACGGAACATCGGCAGCGTGGGGGGCAGGATGCCGGACCGTCCCACTTCGACGCTGTGGTCGAAGCCCGTCAGCACGCGGTCGCCCCCGAGCAGGACCTGGGGATAGACCCCGAAGGGCCCCATCCCTGTGCCGGTGCTGATGTGCTGCATCCGCATGCGGGTATACAGGTAGAGCCCGGCGCTGGTGGTGCCCACCAGCAGCGCCTCCTCTTCCGGCACCCAGCGCATGCAATTGATGAACTGGCCCGACAGCAGCCCATCGAGCAGCAGGTGCGCTTCCGCGTTCTCCCCATCCGCCGTGGGCACTACGCGGTAGACCTGCCGGTCGATGCGCAGCAGGATGTCCTCCTGTGTCCCGAACAGGGCCCATTGCTCCCGCGGAAGATCGGCCAGGGGCACGGGCAGCCCTTGGACGGACAGGGGGCGCAGGGTCCCGCGGTCCAGGTCGACCCGCCAGAAGCCGCCGCGGCCGTCCACGGCATCGAGCCGCTTGTCCAGCACGAAGAAGGAGGGCTCGTGCGCGAGCGCCTTGGTGGGCACCCGGCGGACCAGGCTCGTGTCCTGGTACACCAGCAGCATCGGGCCCGTGGGGACGACGCATGCGCGGTCCACCAGGAGCGCCGTGGAGTAATAGGGCCACTCGGTGCGCCCGGCGAGCGGATGCTCCGCATCGAAGATCCGGCGGAAGAACTCGGCGCTGGGGACGGTCCCGCCGAGGCGCATGCCCCCCCACCTCGATCCGCCCAGCAACGTGAACCGGTTCCCCTGGATCCAATAGCGCGTCGAGGCCTCCGTGGTGGTGTACAGCCCGCCCTCGGCGCAGCGGACCAGCGAGACGAAGCGATCGGACGTGACGATGGGTTCGCGGAACCGGGAGTGCACGAGCATCTGGTTGCCATCGAACCGCACGAGGCCGGCCTCCGTGGTGATCCACAGGTAGCCCTCGTCGGTCATCTCCATGGCCCGCACGCTGTTCTGCGGCAGCCCGTTCTGGGAATCGTAATGGCGCATGCTCCAGCCCTCCTGCGCGCGCGCCGCCGGCAAGGCCCACAGGCATCCGGCCACCGCCAGGGCCCCGGCGATGCGCCTCATCGCTCGGCCCCTTCGGACGGGTGGTGCAGGTCCCATAGCCGTTTCAGGTCGAGGATGTTGTCCACGCCGAGCTTGTCGAACAGCCGGGCCTTGTAGGTGCCCACCGTGGTGGGCTGCAGCCCCAGCCGGTCCGCGATCTCCTTGACCCCCGCTCCTTTCAGGAGCTCTTCCGCCACCCGCAGCTCCCGCTCCGAGAGCGCGCCGAACGGGTCGGTCCCCAATGGCGGACCGCCCTGCGCAGCCTGGGCCTCCAGCCCCCGCATCTGCAGCTCATGGCTGATGTAGCCGCGGCCCTTCAGCACGCTGCGGACCGCGTGCAGCACCTCGACCTCGCTGCTCTGCTTGTTCAGGAACCCCGCGCCGCCCATGCTCAGCACCCGCTGGCCGTAAAGGTTCTCCGGGCTCATGGAATACACCAGCACGTGCATGGCCGGATGCTCCGCCTTGATGCGCTCCAGCAGGTCCATGGCGTTGCCGTCGCTCAACTGCAGGTCGAGCAGCAGCAGGTCGGGCACCTTCGCGCGCAACTGCACCAGCAGGTCCGCGCACGACGAACTTTCCCGGAGCTCCGCCTGCGGATAATGCTCGCGGAAAAGATTGCGCAGGCCGCGCCGGATGATCACGTGGTCATCCACCAACAGCACGCTCAGGCTCATGAGGACCTCAAGATCGGACGGGATCCCGAATGTGGGCCCAAGAAAAATGCCCCCTGTAGTCGGACCACTACGGCACGCATCTACCGACCTGCCTAGGTTGCGTCCGGTTCCAGCAACGAGCCACTGAAGAAGGGCCTTGCCGACGGGATCCGAGGGACGAAGCGATCAGGCGGTAGCGATACTGACGATCATGCCAAGTCGGGAGAGCCTCTGGATCTTGACGGAAGGCCCCCTTCTTTTTTCCGCCCGCAACGGATCCGGACCTCGGGCGGGGCACCCGCAAGCCTGATCGACCGATCGGCGAAACCGCCCGACGAACGTCCGCGTAGGAGGGGACCAAATGGGCTCCACCCCCACCTATGCGTACGCACTTCTCCCCCTGGGCATGCCTTGCCCTTTGCCTGCCGTTCCCGCTCAGCGCCCAGACCGGCCCCGGCGGCATCGGCAGTAGCACCAACAATGTGCTTTGGCTGTCGGCCGACAAGGGGACCACGGTCTCCGGCGGGCAAGTGACCAACTGGACCGATCGCTCGGGCAACTCCAACACCGCTGCGCCCAGTGCGGCATCCGCCAGGCCCGCATTGGTCTCCGGGGCGCTGAACGGCCAGCCGGTGCTGCGGTTCGATGGCAGTACCGATGAGCTCCGGATCAGCGACAACAGCTCGATCGACCTCACGGCCTGGCATTTCTTCCTCGTCCTGCGCGCCAACCTGCAGAAGAACTACAACGCTTGGCTGACCAAAGGCGACGACAGCGCAGAGAACTACGAAATGTTGAGCTACGACGATGGCAACATCCACGCGCCGGTGCTTTGGACGGACAACACCCGGACCTCCCCCTCCTCCCCGGCCGGGCAGGTGACCACCTCCGGGGCCAGCATCATCGAATACAGCTACAAGAGCAGCAACGGACGCTCGATCTGCACCAACGGGGCCTCGGTCTTCACCGATACGGAGAACCGGACACCGAAGGTCAATGCCCGCGAGCTCTACATCGGGAACGAGCGGGGCACCACCGGCCGGTTCATGGATGGCGACCTCGCGGAGGTCATCGCCTACAAGGACCGCCTCAATGCGGTCCAGCGGGTCATCGTGAACAATTACCTGGCCGCGAAATACGGCCTGGCCCTGGCCAGCGACGACCTGTACACGCAGGACAACCCGGCGAACGGCAATTTCGACTTCGACATGGCGGGCATCGGCAAGGTGAACAGCACGAACAAGCAGCTGGACTCCAAAGGCTCCGGCCAGGTGCGGATCACCAGCGCGGAACCGGCCGCCTTCGAGAACAACGAATACCTGCTGTGGGGCCATAACAACGGCTGGTTCGGCACGGGATCGAGCTCCGACTATCCCTCCTCCATCCAGGGCCGCTGGGGCCGCGTATGGCGCGTGAACGAGGTCACCGCCGCCGGCGTCGCGGCGGACATCGGCGCGGTGGACATCACCTTCGACCTCACCGGCATGGGATCGGTGACCGCCAGCCAGCTGCGCCTGCTGGTGGACACGGACAACGACGGCGTGTTCGCGGACGAGACCCCGATCAACGGTGCCACGAGCGTGGGCGGCGGCTCGTACCGCTTCGCCAACCGGACGGAACTGGCCAACGGGGTGCGCTTCACCCTGGGCACCACCAACGTCATCTCCACGCCGCTGCCCATCGAGCTGCTCTCCTTCGGGGTATCGCCGCAAGGGCATGAGGCCATGGAGGTCCGGTGGTCCACCGCCTCGGAGCAGGACAACGCCCTGTTCACCAT
>JAFDZF010000020.1 GCA_018267055.1 Bacteroidota bacterium | reverse complement strand
TGGGCGAGGATGCGCTTGATGGTGGTCTTCTCCTCGGCGGTGAGCAGGTCGGCCGGGGTCTGCGGTGGCACGGGCAGGATGTCCCGCAAGGCCAGCAGCTGCATGAACTCGGTGGGCGTCAGCTGCAGTTGCGCCAGGCGGGGCCCCACGTCCAGGCCGTTCTCCTCCTGTTCGCGGATCACCGCCAGGCTGGTCTCCACGTGGCCGAGGTGGGTCCTGGTCAGCGTGTCCAGTGCAGCGGTGGTGGTCAGGCCGGTCACGTTCACATCGTGCAGCCACCCGCTGTTCCCATCATTGGGATAGCCGGTGTAGGGGCCGTGCATCTGCACCCAGCGCTGTTTCCACAGGGTGAAGGCGCGGTCCGTGGCCACCGGGTCCTTCAGGTCGCCGGGCCCCAGCAGGTCGGCATCGATGATCGGCGGCGCGCTGTTCTCGGCCAGGGCGGCCGTCCACGCGCGGCGTTCTTCCAGGGAGGCGCGCCATTTCGGGAGCTGGGCCTTGCGGAGCTTCCAGTCCGGGATGCCGGCTTCCGCCCCGCTCCAGGGCGCGTACTTCTTGATGTGCTTGTGCGCTTCCAGCAGGATGCCGTACAGCTGCTCCTGATCGGCCGTGGGCACCGCCACGCCGTCGTGCTCCTTGGTGCCGATGGTGACCAGGGTGCGCAGGTCCTCCGGGCTGAGGTGGAGCCGTTCGGTGATGACCAGGCGCGCCCAGTCCTCCCACAGCGGGTCGGTCAGCTGGTTCAGCAGCCGGAGGTAGTCGTTGTTCGCCGGCACGGCGGCGTCCCACACCAGGTCGGGCGCTTCGAAGGCCGCCGCCAGCATGGCGGCGAAGCTGGTACTGTGCGCCGCACGGATCAGGGCATCGGCCGTGGCGAGCTCGGCGCGGCGTTCGGCGAGGATGTCGAGGCTGGTTTTGGGCGGGATGGCGGGGATGTGCGTGCGTGCGGTCACCTCCGGCACCTCGTTGGCGCTCACCAGGTCGGGATCGAGCAAGGGAGCGATCAGCCGGTCCAGGGGCCACAGGCCCGGGCGCGGCTCCACCATGCTGGCCCAGAACGCCTCGGGCCCCAGCTGCACGCTGGCCTCTTCCGTACGCCATACCGCGCCGTTGTCCGAGGCCAGGCCCTTGAGCACGGCGATGAGGATGTTGATGAGCTCCTGCCATTCCTCTTCGCTCAGATCGCCATTGCTCAGGCGGTCCAGGGGCGCCTGCTGGTGTTTGTCGTACAGGTCCACCAGGCGGCCGGCGCTGGCCAGGGTGAAGCCGCGCTGGCGGATGCGTGTCAGTCCGCCGGCATTGCCTTGCATCACCTGCGTGCGTGAGAGGCGCAGGGTGCCGATGAGCTCCGCGGGGTCCGATTCCGGCCAGTCCGTGGGGATCACGTTGCCGGAGTAGGCCGGGGTGTGGTTGCTGCGCAGCCGCTCGATCATCTCCGTGGCGCTCCGCACCGGCAGGCCGGCATTGGAGTGCGTGGGCGGCGTGGCGCCGGTGATGGCGATGGTGCCGTCGGCCATGTCCTGCGGCACGTCCTGCAACACCTTGTAGTAGGTATTGCCGTTCACGTACATCTGCTCCACCACGGTGAACGCCTGGCTGAACGCCACCGGTGTGGTGGTGGTGTAGGTGATGGTGGGCGTGGGGCCCGGCGCGATGTAGTCGCGGCCATAGGCCACGATCATGCGCGCGTCATGGAAGGCATCGGTGGTGTTGCCCGGTGCCGTGCTCCCGTTCAAGGTGGTGTACACCAGGTCCACCCAGGTGCGCCGCTTCTCCCACAGGTCGAACACCGGTCGGGCCGCCAAGGGGTCCAGTTGGCGCAGGTCGTCCACGGTGACGATGTCGGGGTCCACGATCACTTGTCCATGGTCCCAGTAGGCATTGCGCGGCGCGTCCTGCTCGCGCCAGATCTCGCGGAGCCGGGCCTGCTTCCACTTCGCCACCTTGGACTCCGGCGTGGGCAGCAGGCTGAAGGGGGTGGTGCGCCGATGGCCGAACAGGCTCTCCAACGCGGCCTCGGTGGGGTTGGCCGGATCGGAGAGGTCGATGAAGAGCTGGCGGATGGTGGGCGTGCCCGGCGTGGCCGGATCGTTCAGTATGATGCCCAGGCGGTCGCTGAAGCGCTTCTGCTCCGCCACGTCCTGCACGCCGCGCATGCGGCGCACTTCCAAGTAGCTGGTGCCCAGCTTGGCCAGCAGCAGTTCGTAGGCATCGGTGAGGTAGGCGCGCTGCGCGGTGGCGAAGTCCGCGAGCTGGGCGGGCGTGCGCGTGCTGGAGATGGCCGCGGTGGCGTAGTAGCGGCGGAGCACCTCGGCGGCGAGGCGGCCCTGGCAGTAGGTGGTCTTCAGCGAGGCGCAGTCCGCGGGCAGCTCGCCGAAGTCCTGGAAGAAGTGGGTCTGCAGGTAGCCCAGCGTGATGGGCGTGTCCGCGGCGGTGTCCACATTGTCCAGCGTGAAGCCCAGCAGGTCCGTGAGGTAGGCCAGGGGGCTCACGGCGGAAGCGCAGTCCGAGCAGCCGCAGCCCGTGGCCGGGCCCACCGGCGCCGTGCTCGGCGTCTCGCCCGCGGGCTGCGGGGTGAGGGCGCCGGCCAGGGCGTTCAAGGCATACAGGTGCGTGGCGCGCGCCCGGTAGTGCACCTGCGCGGCCCCGTAGTCGCCCAGCACGTCGGCGTTCTGCTTCACGAACCGCCGGGCCGGTGTATTGGCGATGCGCGCGATGGTGGTGAAGCCGCGGGTGAAGAGGGTGTTGTTCTTGGGCACGTCGGCCTGCACCAGCTCCAGGTTGGCCAGGGCGTCGAGCTTGCGCAGGGCGGGGTCGTTCTTGTCGATGTCGACCGAGGGCAGGTTGATGAAGCCGCCCAGGCGCCGGATGTCCTCCAGCCGTACCACGCTGATGCTGTGCGCGGTGAGGTAGGCCTGCACGTCCCCGGGGATGGCCGTGCCGGTGGACGCCACGGTCTTGGAGGCCGAGGGCACCGCATTGAACGCCACCGTGGTCGTATGGACCTCCTTGGGTTTCGAGGGATCATAGGCCGCGGAGGTCTTCACCTCACCGGTGAGGCGCGCATGGCTGAGCCCCATCTGCAGGGTGTACTTGGCCTTCAGGTCGATCATGACCGTGAAGGCGATGCGGTAGTAGCCCTGGTCGTTGGTGAAGGCCGAGCCGAACTGGCGGCGGGTGGTCACGTTCTCATCGAACACCCGTACGCGCACACCGGCCACAGGCGCGTTCTTGCCCTGCTCCATCACCCGGCCGGTGAGCGTGTAGGTGCGGAGATCGCGCGTGATGTAGCGCCCCGCCATCACGATGTAGTAGCGGGCCAGCCAGGTGTAGAGATCAGGCTGCGAGAGGAAGGCGGCACCACCTGGCGTCAGCTTGGCGGCTGCGTCCAGGATGAAGTAGGCCCCTTCCACCTTCCCGTTGGCGCCCACGCGCAACAGCGCCCACTCCAGGGCGCCGCGCTTGGCATCGGGCCAGTAGTCATAGAACAGCTGGAAGCCCGAGAGCATCCGCAGCGTTTCCTCCGCCGTGGGCGCATTGGGGTCCGCCGGCTTGATGGCGGTCGCCACTTTCGCTGCCGTGTCCGCGAACGAGGTCACGAACGCCTCGAACAGGTCGGAGGTGTCGTCCAACCGGTCGGCCAGCAGGGCCGGGTCGCCACGCGAGAGCAGGAAGATGTCCTCGAAATCGCTCTTCCCATCGATCAGGGGGATCAGCTTCTGTGCCTCCTCTTTGTCGATGAGGGGAAAGAAGTCGACGAACGCATAGTAGGTGGAGGTGGCCATGAGAGGTGGCGTTGATAGAGGCAATATCGAAGCCGTCGGATCGATATTGTGAACGCCCGTTATCGGCCGGATGATGAACGGACGTTCATAACCAGGAGATCGCCAGGAACGGCCGAGGAAGGATCGGTTGATATCTTGATCGGACCTGTATGCCGATCAAGCGGATGAGGGATGGAAAGGATGTTTTGTGATGAATAGGAAATACTGGTTTTCCTGTATTGTTCAGGTCGGACACGTTCTTTTATTCGCCGCATCCATTGCCTGGGTGTTCGTGCAAGGATCCCGCTGTCCGCACCGTTCCCCCACTTCATCCATCCTGTTGCACGGGGTGCCAAGGCAAGGGCCGCCGTTGCACCGCGACCGCATGGGCCTTGGACGTCGCGTCAGGGGCCCCTACATTCGGAACACTACCCCACAATACGAGCAGCGATGCGACTAGGTGCCTTTTCCATCAGCCTCAACGTGAAGGAGCTTGAGGCCTCCCGCCGGTTCTACGAGGCCCTCGGCTTCACCACCCTGGGCCCGGGCGGCAAGCAGTACCTCATCCTGAAGAACGGCAACGCCCTCATCGGGCTGTTCCAGGGCATGTTCCAGGGGAACATCCTGACGTTCAATCCGGGGTGGGACGAAAGCGCGCGCAACGTGGAACCGTTCGATGACGTCCGCGCGATCCAGCGCCACCTCCAGGAGCAGGGCATACCGCTGGTGCATGCCGCCGACGAGGCCACGACCGGTCCCGCCAGCTTCATCATCACCGATCCCGACGGCAACACCATCCTGGTCGATCAGCACCGGTAGGCCGGGGAAGCGTCAGCCGCCCTGGGCCGAGCCGTGCAGCGAGAGCGCGACGGTGACGTGGAACGTCCGGCGCTCCGCGGGCAGGATGCCGGGGCCGGGATAGCTCGTGGCGCGGCGGGTGAAGTACACCTCGTCCGTCAGGTTGTTCACGCCCGCGCGCAGCTCCACGTGGCCGAAGTCGTGCCGGGCGCTGAGGTCGATCACCTGGTACGCGGGGATCAGCCCGTTCACCGCGGAGGGGGTGAAGCGCGCGTTCGTCGCCTCGGTGTATTGCGCGTCGGTCCAGGCCCCCTGGAGCGTCACCGACGTGGCGCGCCGCCGCCAGGTGAGGCCCCCGCGGAGGGTGAGCGGCGGGGAGAACTCCACGTGGTTCCCTTCCACGGACGCATAGGCCGAGCGCGTGTAGCGCGCGTCGAGCACGCCCGCGCTGCCGAACACCGCCAGGTGCGATCCGCCATCGCGGCCGCGGAGGACACGCAGCACGTCGCATTCCGCGAAGAGCTCGGCCCCGATGCTGCGGCTGGCCCCCACGTTGGTGGTGAAGCGGTAGATGGTGTAGGTGGCGTCGGCCCGTTGCAGCTGCCCGATGCGGTCGCCATAGAACAGCACGAACCCGCTCACGTCCCAGTTCAGCCAGCGCCCCAGGCGCCCCTTGAAGCCGATGTCGGCGTTGTAGCCGCGCTCGTCGGCCAGGTCCGGATCGATCACCTGGTTGGTGCGCACCACGCGCATGTCGGTGAAGGTGATGCCGCGGTAGTTCTGCGACACGTTCGCGTACAGCTCGCCCCAGCCTTGCAGGAGCCGCGACACGCCGATGCCGAGCAGGAGGAACGAACGCGTGCTGCTGCGGCCTTCCGCGTACAGGCCGGGCAGGAGGGTGGTGCCCGAGGTGCGGCGATAATAGCCCTGGGCCTTCGTGTCCAGCAGCTCGAAGCGCGCGCCCGGCACCAGCCGCCAGCGCGCGCCCGGCAAGGCGATCAGGTCCTCCGCGAAGGCGGCCACGTTCGTTCCGGGGAACTCGTAGTCGGAGCCTTCCAGCGCTTCGGGATGGGTGAACGAGAGATCGGCGTCGTCGCGCGTGCTCGCATAGCCCTGGGCCTTGCGCGTGTGCCCCTGGTACAGGCGCATCCCCACCAGCCAGGCGTGGGCCGTGGGCCCGATGCTGTCGCGGCGCAGGTAGCGCACTTCGGCGCCGGCATTGCGGTACGCATCATGGATCAGGTCGCGCGGGGCATCGAGGTCGTCCAGCCGGTTGATGTCGCCCACATAGCCCAGCGCATCGCGGCTGCCGAGGAAGCCCCAGGCGCGCACGTTCAGCCGGGCCCGGTCGCTGAAGCGGTGGTCCGCGGAGAGCGCGAGGATGTTCCAGTCGGCGCTGAACCAGTTGCGGCTGCGGAGCGACACCGAGGGGTCCGTCCGGAACTGCGCATCGGTGAGCCCGCCGGGCTGCCGTGCTAGGTAGCGGAACAGCGTGTACTCCAGCGCGAACGCGGTGCGCGGCGTGGGGCGGAAGCCCACGGCGGCATAGCCCGTGTGCAGGTCGAAGCCGCTGTTGGGGCGCCAGCTTTCGCCGGTGCGGCGGTCGTAGCTGGCGAGGTAGCTCCAGCGGCCCTTGGTGCCGCTTACGCGGTTGTAGCTATCGAACAGGCCGTACGAGCCGACGGTGTTCACGCTGCGCACATCGAGCGGCCCGTCCGCGTAGGGCGCCGCCATGCGGAAGTTGATGAGCCCGCCGAACTGCGGGCCGTACTGGAGCGATGCGGCCCCGCGCACCACCTCGATGCGCTCCACGGACTCCATGGGCGGCACGTAGTAGGCTTCGGGATACCCCAGTGCGTCCGCGGAGATGTCGTAGCCGTTCTGGCGGATGTTGAAGTTCGCGGAGCGGTTGGGGTCGAGCCCGCGCGCGGCCACGCCGAGCTGCACGCCCGCCGGGTCGCTCTCCCAGATGTTGAGCCCCGGCACCTTCGCGAACACCTGCCGCGCGCTGTTCACCGCCTTGTTCGCATCGATGTCCACGAGCACCAGCACCTCGTTCTTCTTCGCGGCATAGATGGCGGTGCCTTCCACGCCGCGCAGCCGTGTGACGCCGAAGGAGCTGTCGCGCTCGCTCACGGTGACCGCCGGGAGCAGGCGCACCGTGTCCACCACCAGGGCCCCCACGTCGGTGGTGCCGCTGCCGGCCGTGAACGCATGGCGCCGCAGTGCGATGCCGCTCCCGCTGAGGATGAGCACCCGATCGCCGCCGCGGGAGAGGGGCAGCAGGAACGTTCCGTCCGCGCCGCTCACGGCGTGCGCAGTGTCGCCTTCGCACCGCACATCCACGTGGGGCACAGGCATGCGCGACCGGTCGAGCGTGCGGCCGGTCACCCGCACCTGCGCGGACACCAGGACGGGCAGGCAGCCGGCGATCGCGAGGATCCACCGGGCCCGTTGCCTCAGGAGGGACCGCTCACCGGTCATACACCCAGGTCTTTTCGCCCAGCCCGTCGCGCTGCCGCGCCAGGTCCACCTGCGGGTCGATGAACAGGCGGCTGCCGTGGCCGTTCACGCCCACATAGGCTTCGGCGTAGACTTCCGCGTCGGGCACGCGCCACGCGTTCACCGCCTTCAGGTGGTGGGCGAACTGCAGGATCATGTCCGGCTGCGTGCTCATCTGTTGCTCCTGCTGGCGCGTGAGGTAGTCGCTGTTGGTCACGCCGAAGCGCTGGCCGGTGGCGGGATCCCGCAGGGTGAAGAACACCGTGCCGGCCTTCTCCATCAGCATCACGCGCCACGAGAAGCGGTAGCCTTCCTCGTTGTAGAACAGGCGGCCCGGGTAGAGCAGATAGCGCATGGGCAGGAGCACCTGCACGGCGAAGTACGCGGGCAGCAGCACCCGCAGCGCCGGGCCCACCCGCACCTCCGCGGGCGCGGATGCCGGCTTCCACCCGAGGCGCAGCAGCACACGCCGGAGCCACGCCTCGGGCAGGAAGACCACGGCACACGCCATCATGATGAAGGGGAACATGCCGATGCCGGGGAAGAGCACCGCGGTGAGGGCATGGAAGACGAACGCCGTCGCATAGGCCATCGCGGCGGTCCGGCGCGGGAAGAGGAAGAAGGCGATGGTGGTGTCGAAGAGCATGCCGCACCAGCTGAAGAGGTAGGCCGCCCATGGCGCCTGCAGCCAGGGCCCGAGCAGGGGAAGGTCCGCGCGCGCATGCAGCCAGGTGCGCAGGGGCTGGGCCTCGAGCAGCCAGTCGGCATTGATCTTGGCGATGCCCGCGAAGAAGTACACCAGCGCGAGCTGCAGCTGCACCGTCCGCACGAGGACCGTGGGGACCTGCTCCGCGGGCCGCACGCGTCTGAGCCGCACGTCCAGCGAGAACGCGCGGTGCGCGGGCAGCACGCACAGCAGCAGGGCCGCCAGGCTGATGAAGTAGTAATGGTTCAGGTAGTTCGTGCGGTCGATCAGCTCCACGTAGGTGAAGAGCGTGAAGAAGCCGATGGCCGCGACGCGGTGGAACAGGCCGGCGGCGATGCACACGGTGCAGGCGATCAGCACGGCGAACACCGCATGCATGCCGGCCGAGCCGAGCGGCTTCACCCAGTCGAACCCGTAGTAGGAGAAGAAGAACGCGGGCTTCACGTAGAGCGCCTCGATCCAGCCCTTGGCCCAGAAGCGCACCAGGCCGGCGGTCATCAGCGTCCCGAACGCGATGCGGAACACCACCAGGGGGGCGATGCCGCTGCGTCCACGGAGAAGCGCCCGCACCATGGGTCAGTCGCCGTCGTTGTCGCTGAAGGTGATGATCACCCCCAGGCTCGAGGCCATGTCCAGCTTGGTGAGCACGGTGAGCCGCTTGATCGCCAGGTACAGCGCGTCCACGGCCTCGGGCTGTGACAACACGGCCTCGTCCAGCGGCACGGTGATGGCGTCGCAGGCCGCGGTGCAGGCGTCGAGCTGTGCGCGGATCCTGCCCGACAGCGCGGACCCTTCGTAGCGTGCGTCCACCGCATCGAGGTTGTCGTCGATGCCGGTGCCGTCGCCGCAGGAGAGGATGGCCTTCCATTGCCGGATGCCGGCGCGGATGTTCGCGAGCGAGCGGTGCGAGCGGCGGTCCTCCACCGCATCGGGCAGGGGCGTGCCGCCGTTCTCGATGCCGTGCGGGATCTCCACCTTCATGCGCCGCGTGTACTCGATGTGCTCCACCCAGGCGTTCACCAGCAGGTTCAGCGAGCCGCTGATGTCGCTCTGCGTGTTGCTGATGAAGGTGGACGCATAGTTCTGCCCATCGGTATCCCAGGCCTGCGCCAGGGCGCGGGTGCGCGCGGCGATGTGCGTGCAGAGCGAGACCAGGTAGGTCGCGCGGCGGTCCGCATGGGCGCCGGTGGTGAAGGCGGCGACCACGGCCGCGGGATCGTCCGGCGCGGTGTAGAGCAGGTATTCGACGGCGGAGAAGCCCTTGCGTGTGGTACCGGTGGAAGTGATGTAAGCCTCGTCGATCGGCCCGCTACCGCCGATCTCGCCCTCGATCACCGTAGCATTGATGGGCCAGCTCGCGATCTGGTCGTTGATGGACTGCTCGTACTGGAAGGCGAAGCGGAACATCTCGCAGGCCGCCCAGCGCTCCCTGGCCGCGTTCCAGCGGGTGCGCAGGGCCTGCAGCGCGGCGTCGTCCGGTGCGGCGGCGAAGGCCTGTGCCGCATCGCGGAGCGAATCCGCGGAGAGCGCCAGCGCGTCGTAGGCCGGCACGATCACACGGTGCGCCACGTCGCTCAGCAGCGCCGTGCGGTCGAACCGGTCCTCGGGCGCGGGGTCATCGTCCTTCTTGCAGGCCGAGAGCAGGGCCATGGCCGCCATGGCCGTGGCGGCGGCGAGGAGCAGGGGGCGTTCCCAGGTCTTCATCGTCATCAAAGGGAATGGAGGAAGGCCAGCAGGGCCTGGCGTTCGGAAGCGGTCATGTTCCGGAAGCGTTCCTGTGCCGCGGCGCCTTCGCCGCCGTGCCAGAGGATCGCCTCGGTGAGGTCGCGCGCGCGGCCGTCGTGCAGGTAGCGCGTGTGGCCGTTGGTGGTCTGGAACAGACCGATGCCCCAGAGCGGCGGTGTGCGCCATTCGTTGCCGTCGGCGAGGAAGTCCGGACGGCCGTCCCCAAGGGCCGGGCCCATGTCGTGCAGCAGCAGGTCGGTGTAGGGGAAGATGCGCTGGTGCGCGAGGGCCGGGGAGAGCGCGCTGGGACCGGTGACGTAGGACGGGCGGTGGCAGGTGGCGCAGCCCGCTGCGGTGAAGAGGGCCTTGCCTTTCAGCACGGTGGGGTCCTGCGCGTTGCGGCGCACGGGCACGCCGAGCGTGGCGGTGTAGAAGGTCACGTTGTCCAGGGTCTGCGGCGCGAGCTCGAACGCGTTGCCGGGGTCGTTGCCGTTGATCGCGTCCAGGCAGTCGTGCTGGGCCGAGGTGCACTGGTCCGAGGGGAAGAGCGTGGACGTGATGCCGATGTCGCCGTTGAACGCGCCCGCGGTCTGCTGGCGCACGGAGGGCTCGTTCGCCTTCCAGCCGAAGCGCCCGAGCACCGTGGCGTTCAGGGCCACGTCGTGCACGTAGTTCGCGCGGCCGCTCACGCCGTCGCTGTTGGGGATGTGCTGGTTGGCGAGGATCTCGAAGGCGGGGATCGCTTCCAGCAGGCCCATGCCGCAGAGCTGCTGCGCCACGCGGGGCGATACCAACGCGTCGCCGATCGGCCCATAGGCGCCCGCGATCGTGTAGGAGGGCTGTTGCAGCTCATAGGGCGTGCCGTCGGCGAAGGTGCCGGGCACCGGTCCGTAGGTGATGCTGAAGCTGCCTTCGCTCGCCACGCCGAGGATGGACAGTGGCTGGAACTGCGTGCCGTAGGCGGGGTGCGGGGCCGGGCCGCCGAAGACGTCGCTGCCGGGCACGCTCAGCCGCAGCAGGAACCCGGCGACGCCTTCGGCCGAGGCGGCCGGCCTTCCGCGGCCGTCGCGCAGGTGGCAGCCCGAGCAGCTCTGCGCATTGAAGATCGGTCCCAGGCCGTCGCGGCCGGTGGTGCTGCTGGGCGCCGTCACCCAGTTCTGTGTGAAGAACGAGTTGCCCACCACGAAGGTGGAGCCCTCGTCGTCCGTGAGGTTGGCGGCGGGGTGGTTGAAGGCGTTCTGGCCGAGGTCGAAGGTGGTGGTGGCCCCGCCGCCGAGCTCCTCGCCGGGCTCGTAGCCGCTGCCGTCCGTGGAGGGCCCGTCAAGCGGAACATCCTTCCTGCAGCCCGGGGCGAGGGCGGCAAGAAGGATGGTCCCGGCGATCACCGCCGATCGGCGGCGCCTTCGCTGGCTCACTGGATGACGATGGTGAGGCCGAGCCCCGCCGCGGCCGCGGCGATGCGGTCGCCGGAGGCCTTCAGCGCGAGGATGGCGGTGTGCACCTGTTCCCGGTTGGGGTTCCCCGCCAGGATGTCCTGGTCGAACGGCGCGGGGATGGCCATGGCCTGTGCGGTCGCGTTCGCGATGGCATCGGTGGTCTGCTGGGCCAGGCTGCTGTTCACCAGGGTCAGCACGTCCTTGATGCTGGTGCCGCTCACCACCGAGCCGTCCACGCGGGTGTACGAGCCCAGGTACACGTTCTGGATGCCCTTGGCGTTCATGTGGATGTCGGTGTGCGTGTTGTCGCTGAAGCAGCTGTGCTCGTCCTCCTGCAGCTGCGTGTTGTAGGCCACTTCCATGCGCTCGCCGGCCAGTTCGCCCTTGCTCAGGAAGCCCATGCCTTGCAGCATGGCGGTGAGCGCGGTGTTCACGTCGCCGTGCTCGAAGCCGTGGCGGTAGTTGCTGCTGCTGCCGGGAGCCCAGGCGTCCACGAGCGACTGCAGGTCCTCCACCAGCAGGGTGACGCACGCCTTCAGGTAGGCGCCGCGGCGGTCCTGGTTGGCGGCGGTGCCGCCGGTGGTCAGGTAGTCGGTGTAGGGGCGCTCACCGGCGGAGACCGCGCTGAGGTCCTGCCCCCACAGGAGGAACTCGATGGCATGGTAGCCCGTGCTGATGTTGGCCTCGCCCCCGGCCTCGTTCAGCGAGACGATCAGGTCCTGGTCGATGACGGGGTAGGTCTCCGGGTGGTTGATGATGCCGGCGGCGGCGTCGCCCACGACGTAGTCCACGTACACCTCGTCCATCGGCCAGGCGTTCATCCGGCCCTCGGGCCCGTCCTCGTCGTCGATGGGCCCATTGTAGAAGCGGTACACCTCCGTCTGCCCGTAGGGGCCGCGGGCCGCCAGCCAGGCCTGCTTGCAGAGGTCGAACCCGTTGGCGCTGGGGGCGGCCACGAACGCATCGATGGCGGCCTTCAGGACCTGGCCCCCGAGCAGGGCATCGCTGTAGTTGGCATGCACCATGGCGGCATAGTTCGCCACGGCGTTCTGCTTGGCGGCGGCCAGGTCGGAGCTGCCGGGATCCGTCGGCGTGGCGGGATCGTCATCGTCCTTCTTGCAGGCGGACACCAGCACGACGAAGCTCAGGGCGAGCAGCAGGGTCTTTTTCATCGGGGGGCGGAACGGGGTGGTTTCGGACCGCGAAGCAACCCCGGAGGTCCGGGCGGCGCAATACCACGATCGGGGTAGAAGCGGGAGGGGATGTCATGCGATCGTCATGCGGCCGGAGGGGAAGGCCAGGAAAAGCCGAAGCCCCGTGAAGGGGCTTCGGTGGTGGTGCCTCCCAGAATCGAACTGGGGACACACGGATTTTCAATCCGTTGCTCTACCAGCTGAGCTAAGGCACCAGGCTGTTCCTGCGATCTTTGTCCGGCGAAGGCGCCCGGGCAAGGGGCGGCAAAGATAGAAGGATGATGCAATGATGGACCATGTGGATACGGATCTGGTGCTGGACGTGGGCAACACCCGCATCAAGCTGGCCCTTTTCGCGGAGGGGCGCATCGTGGCGCGCGACACCGCCCGGCACGGGGATGCGGCCGCGGTGGCGGCGTTCCTGGGCCCCGTCCGTCCCCGGGCCGTGGTCGTGGGCTCCGTGGCGGAGCGGGACGAGGCGCTGCTCGCCTTCCTGCGGACGCTGGGCCCCGTGACGGAGATCACCGGCGCCAGCCCCGCTCCGCTGCGGAACGCCTACGGCACGCCCGCCACCCTGGGCGTGGACCGGCTGGCCGATGCCGTGGGGGCCATGCAGCTGTTCCCCGGACGCGCGGCGCTGGCCATCGACCTGGGCACCTGCGTCACCTACGACCTGGTGGACGGAGCGGGCGCCTACCACGGCGGCGCCATCACCCCCGGCCTGCGCATGCGCGCACGCGCCATGCATGCCTACAGCGCCCGCCTCCCGGACGTGGACCCCCCGGAGGACGCGGCCCTGCTGGGCACCGACACGGTCGGGTCCCTGGCGGCGGGGACGCACCATGGCCTGCGCCTTGAGCTGGAGGGCTTCATCGGCGCGTTCAGGCAACAATGGCCGGACCTCGCCGTTGTGCTGACCGGCGGAGATGCCCCCCGGTTCGCCAGGGCGTTGAAAAACGGCATCTTTGCGCACCCTTCGCTGACCCTCCTTGGCCTTCATGCGCTTTTCCTCCACGACCCGGATCGCGGCGCTGCTGCTGCTCGCTGACGCCGGCGTATCGGCGCGTGCGCAAGGTGGCACCGATTCCCCTTACAGCGCCTACGGGCTGGGCGACCTGGTGAGCACGAGCCAGGTGTCGCAGGCCTTGATGGGCGGCACAGGGGTGGCCTTCACCGAGCCGTTCAGCGTGGTGCTGGGCAATCCCGCCTCGTACACGGGGCTCTACCGGCCGGTCTTCGAGGCCAACGTGGCGGCGCGCTCCACGCGGTTCTCCTCGTCGGCGGGCAATGTGCAGCGCAAGGACGCCGGGCTGAGCGGCTTCAGCATCGGGGTGCCCTTCTCCCGCGGGAAATGGGGGATGGCCCTGGGCCTGACGCCTTATTCGGACGTGGGCTACACCACCACCCAACAGCGCTCCTTCGATGGGGGCGCCATCAAGTACAAGTACGTCGGCAGCGGCGGCCTCGACCGCGCGTTCTTCGGCCTGGGACGGGTGCTGCACCAGCAGCGCGCCGACACCGTGGGCAATCTGGGGACGCGGGTATCGGTGGGGGCCAACTTCGATTTCCTCTTCGGCAGCATCGAGCAGACGCGTGACGCCGTCTACCCCGCGGGAGCGGAGTTCAGCAGCACGCGCGCCTTCTCCACGCTGGTGCTGCGGGCGCCCACGGCCGACCTGGGGGTGCTGTGGCAGGGCGACCTCACCAGGCGGCGGGTGAAGGACACGGACAACTGGCGTTACGCCGTGGGCGTGAACGTGCAGCTGCCCACCGTCTTCACGGCGCGCCACCAGGAGTTCGTCAATTCATACGCGCTCACCACCAACAACCTCGAGAGCTTCCGCGACACCATCGGCACCCCGGTGGACACCCGCGGCACGATGGACGTGCCGGTGGGGCTCGGCGTGGGGGCGAGCGTGCAGAGCGAGCGCTGGATGTTCACCGCGGAGGTGCGCGCCCGCGACTGGAGCGGCACGAAGGTGGACGTGAACGGGTACGGCCTGCCGGCGCCGTTGCGCAACGCCATGACCTATGCGGTGGGCGCGCGCTTCAAGCCGGCCAATGAGGGCGGCCTGTTCCAGCGGGCCATCTACCGGGCCGGCGCACGCTATGGCGACGACTACCTGGAGGTGCGGGGCCACGGCCTGACGCGGGCGGCCATCACCGGAGGCATCTCGATCCCCGTGAACGCCGTGCAGAGCAGCAGCTACCTGCACATCGGCGGGGAGGTGGGCCGGCGCGGCACCACGTCCGACGGCCTCATCGAGGAGCGCTACGCCACCCTGTGGATCGGGATCACGCTCACCCCGTGGAAGGGCGAGCGGTGGTTCGTGCCCCCGAAGATCCAATGAGGCGGCGCGGCTGGATCGTGCTGGGCGTGTGGGCCGCGTGCCTCGGGGCCTGCAAGAACGACCTGGACCGCGTGGCCGCCATCGAGGTCCCGGCCGACGGCCCCGACCGCCTCACCACCGACGCCGAGTACTTCTATTCCGACAGCGGCCGCGTGCGCAACCGCCTGCGCGCCGGCACCATCGCCGAGTACGCCACGGGCGACCGCCCGCACACCGAACTGGGCGGCGGCGTCGAGCTGATGTTCTTCGACAGCCTGGGGCGCGAGGGCAGCGTGCTCACCGCGCGGCGCGGGACCATCCGGAGCAAGGAACGCCGGATGGAGGTGGACGAGCAGGTGGTCTTCACCAACACGCGCGGCGAACGGCTGGAGACCGAGCACCTCACCTGGAGCCAGGACAGCGGCCGCGTGCGCACCGACCGCCCGGTGAAGATCGTGCGGGCCCGCGATATCATCTACGGGCAGGGGCTCGATGCCGACCAGGATTTCAGCCGCTATACCGTGCGGCGCATCACCGGCACCCTGTTCATCGAACGGAGCGATACCTTGGCACCGGCCAAGACCGCCCGGTAGATGCAGAAGTTCGCCCGTTTCATGGAGCTGTTCTGGCTCGTGCTGGCCGTGGCCACCGCGGGGTGGGCCGTGTACGTCATCACCACCCAGGGCTGGGTGGCCGGGCAGTTCTGGCTCTGGTTCCCGCTGGTCTGCGCGGCCATGTGGGCCTACCGTCGCTTCACCCGCCGCAAGATGGCCGAGTGGGAGGCCCGGCAGCACGGATCGGACCCCCCGCGCCACTGACCCCTTTACGGGGAGGCCGGCGGCTCCCCGAGGGAGACCGGACGACCCACCACCCGAAGCATGTCCGGCACCGACCTCCTGCTGATCGTCCTGGCGATGGCCGTTTCGGCCCTCTGCTCGGGTCTGGAGATCGCCCTGGTGAGCAGCAACAAGCTCTACATCGAGCTGCAGCGCAAGCAGGGCCTCATCTGGGCGCGCCTGGTGGCCGGCCTGCTCAAGCGCCCCGCCCGCGTGATCAGTGCGCTGCTGGTGGGCAACAACATCGCCCTGGTGGTCTATGGCATCACCATGGCCAAGGTGCTCGAGCCCTGGCTGCGCGGCATCTACCCGCAGGAGGGCTTCGTGCTGGTGGGGCAGACCCTGTTGAGCACCCTGCTCATCCTCTTCATCAGCGAGTTCCTGCCCAAGGCCCTGTTCCGCCTCGACCCCAACGGCATCATCAGCGTGTTCGCCCTGCCCCTGCGGATCCTCTATGCCATCCTGTGGCTGCCCACCGTGCTGCTCACCGGCATCAGCGAAGGGGTGCTGCGGTTGTTCGGCATCCGGACCAACGTGGGGCAGGTGGCCTTCGGGCGCATCGACCTGGACGAGTTCCTGAAGGAGGTGAGCGATCGGACCTCCGCCGACGAGGACATGGACGCGGAGGTGGAATATTTCCGCAACACCCTGGAGCTGAGCAACATCAAGGTGCGCGAGGTGATGGTGCCCCGGGCCGAGATCGAAGCCATCGACGTGGACGAGAACGTGGCGGTGCTGCACAAGCGGTTCACCGACACGGGCCTCAGCAAGCTGCTCATCTACAAGGACAGCATCGACAACATCATCGGCTACGTGCACAGCTATGAGCTGTTCCGGCGCCCGCGGACCATCCGGGGGGTGATGCGGCCGGTGAACTTCATCCCAGGGACCATGCCGGCGGACGAGGCCCTGCAGCTCTTCACCAAGCAGCGCACTCACGTGGCGGTGGTGGTGGACGAGTTCGGCGGCACGGCGGGCATGCTCACCATCGAGGACGTGGTGGAGACCATCGTGGGCGACATCGAGGACGAGCACGATGAAGGGGAACTGGTGGAGGAGCGCATCGGCCCCAATGAGTTCGTGCTGAGCGCCCGGCTGGAAGTGGCCTACCTGGCCGAGCAGTACGGCCTGGAGCTGCCCGAGAGCGAGGAATACGACACCCTGGCCGGCTTCATCCTGCACCGCACGGGCGACGTGCCCGAGCAGGGCACCGTGCTGGAGGAAGGCCCCTTCCGCATCACCGTGGCCCAGGTCACCCATGGCCGCATCGACCTGGTGAACCTGGTGGTGACCGATCCGGAGAAGGGCTTCGTGCGCGACGGGGAACGCTTCTCGGAGCGCGGCCGATAGGGGCCTTCCGGGCCGCTCCAGGGCCCCCTGTCCCCCGGCGTCCCGCAGGGGCCGGTGCGCACCCGGGCACGGGCGAAAAAGCCCCCAAGCGCCCAAGCCCCGACCCGCCTATATTTGCGACCCTTTCAGATATCCCCCATGGCAGTCATCGGTAAGATCCGCGAACGCGGCAAGCTCCTGGTCATCCTCGTCGGCGGAGCCCTCATCCTCTTCGTGCTCGATGCGCTGCTGAGCAGCCGGGGCTCCACCGGCCGCAACGAGGCCTTGGGCGAGATCGCCGGCAAGGAGGTGAGCGCCCAGGAGTTCAGCGCCCGGGTGGACCAGCAGGTGGAGCTCTACCGCCAGAACGGCACCACGGTGGACAACAACCTGCAGGAGCAGATCCGCAACAGTGTGTGGAACGACATCCTGCGCGAGAACACCCTGAAGGTGCAGGCCGAGGAGGCCGGGTTCGGCACCAGCATCAGCCGCGACGAGTTCGACGACATCCGCTTCGGCAACAACGTGCTGCCCGACTTCAAGGGCAACCAGAACTTCACCGACCCGGCCACCGGCCAGGTGAACAAGGAGCAGCTGCGTAAGTACTTCAAGTACATCCAGGAGAACAATCCGGCGCTGTACGACATGCAGAAGCGGACCTTTGTGCCGCAGCGCATCTATGCCAAGTACAACGCCCTGGTGAAGAAGAGCTGCTTCGTGAACAGCGCCCAGCTGAAGGACGAGTGGGCCGCGAAGAACACCAAGGCCACCTTCAACTTCGTGGCGAAACGCTACGACAGCGAGCCCGACAGCCTGTACCCGGTGAGCGACGAGGAGCTGCGCCGCTACTTCGACGCGCACCGCAGCGAGCGCAAGTGGCGCCAGAAGGCCGCCCGCAGCTTCGTCTACGTGCGCTTCCCGGCCAGCCCCACGCAGGGCGACATCGAGGAGACGCGCAAGGAGCTGGCGCAGATCAAGCCCGAGCTGGAGGCCGCCAAGGGCGCCAAGGCCGACAGCGCCCTGGTGATGGCCTATGCCGATACGAAGAACCCGAAGGCCGCGGCCTACACCCCCGGCACCGCCGACCAACTGAACGACTCGCTCATCGCCCATGCCGACACCGGCACCGTGGTGGGCCCCTTCCGCGACGGCGGCAGCTGGAAGCTGGTGAAGGTGGCCGAGCTGGCCGACGTGCCCGAGGCGCGCGTGCGCCACATCCTCTTCAGCACCCAGGGCAAGACCCCGGATGAGGAGAAAGCCGTGAAGGACCGCGCGGACAGCGTGCTGGCGGTGGTGAAGAAGGACAAGAGCAAGTTCGACGCGATGGTGACCAAGTACAGCGAGGACCCCGGCAGCAAGAGCAACGGGGGCGTGTACGACTGGTTCGACAAGGCGCGCATGGTGCCCGAGTTCACCAAGGCCAGCTTCGACGAGAAGGTGGGCGCCACCACCATCGCCAAGACGAGCTACGGCTACCACATCGTGGAAGTGCTCGGCCAGCGCACCCGCAAGGAGCGCCGGGTGCTCACCGTGGACCGCAAGGTGGCCCCGGTGCAGGCGATGAAGGACGCCTGGAAGGCCGCCAACGAGTTCTCGCTGAAGAACCCGGACAGCGCCAGCTTCCGCAAGAGCGCCGAGGAGCAGGGCCTGCCCTACACCCCGGTGGATGAGCTGCGCGCCGACCAGCGCTACGTGCCCGGCCTGCAGAGCGCCGACGAGGTGGTGCGCTGGGTGGACCACGCGCAGAAGGGCACCAAGCCGAGCGAGCCCCTCACCAGCGACGAGAGCTACGTGGTGGCCCTGCTCACCGGCATCCGTGAGGACGGGGCGCCCGAGCTGAAGGACGTGCGGGAGGCCTTCACCCGCGAGGCCCGCAAGGAGAAGAAGGCCGAAGCGCTGATGGCGAAGATGAGCGGCAAGACCGACCTGAACGCCCTGGCTTCCGAGCTGGGCGCGACGGTGCAGAGCGCCACCGACCTGCCGCTGACCAGCTCCACCTTGCCCGGCGGCTACAGTGACGTGCCCGCGGTGGGCCAGGCCTTCGCCATCGAGAGCGGCAAGACCGCCGGCCCGCTGAAGGGCGACATGGCCGTGTACACGGTGAGCATGACCACGCTGACGCCCGCGGGCGACATGCCGGAGAACGCAGAGGACCGCAAGGCGCTGCAGGACCGCGTGCGCAACCGCGCCGAGGGGCAGGCCTTCAACGCCCTGAAGGAAGCCGCCGACGTGAAGGACGAGCGCTCGAAGTTCTACTGAGCAACATTCCGGGCCGGAACGCGTCTTTCTTGCGCGGGAGGCCCGGTGTTCCGGCCCCCTACCGGTCCCACCAGCCGGGCAGATGAGGGACTACGCTTACTTCTCCCAGGCGGGCCTGCGCACCCGTGCGCTCAACCGCTTCCGCGGCCTGTTCCGACTGCCGTTCCTGGAACGCATGCTCCAGCGCCGGGTGGAAGGCCGCCCCGCCGACAGCTTCTGGGGCCGCCTGGTGCCGCCCGAGCATACCTACCCCAAGGGGTCGTGGCGGACGGTGGAGCGCTATGGCCTCAAGCTGCGCCTGGACCTCTCCAACGCCAACGACCACTGGGCCTATTTCGCGCCGGAGCAGCGGGGCGATGAGCTCCTGTTCGGGCTGGTGCGGCAGCACCATACCGTACTGGATATCGGCGGCAACATCGGCCTGTACGCCCTGCGGTTCGCGGCGCTGGCTTCGCGCGGCCGGGTGGTCACCTTCGAGCCCGACCCCGACACCTTCGCGCGGCTGGAGGAGCACATCGCCCTGAACGCGCCGCTCCGTCCCACGGCCGTACGCGTCGCCATCGGCGCGGAGGAAGGCGTGCACCGCCTCTACCGCGTGGTGGCCAGCAACTCGGGGATGAACCGCATCATCAGCCAGGCCCCGGTGGACCCGGGCACGCCCTTCCACGAGGTGCGGGTGGTACCGCTGGAGAAGGGGCTGGAGGGCCTGGGCATCGACCGGGTGGACCTGATCAAGATCGACGTGGAGGGCTTCGAGGACGCCGTGCTGGCGGGCAGCGAGGCCATCGTGCGGCGCCATCGCCCGGTGCTCTTCATCGAGCTGTATGATGAGAACCTGCGGGAGAACGGCAGTTCTGCACGGGCCCTGGTGGACCGGGTGACCGGCTGGGGGTATACCGTGCGCGAGGCCACGGAGCGTCGGCCCATCACCGCGGACACCGACCTCACCGGCTGCGCCATGGACATCGTGTGCTTCCCGGGCCTGGAGCCCTAGGCGGCCTACCGCAGCTGGCTCAGGCGCTCGGCGTCGAGGCGGACGAGGATGCCCAGCAGCACCGTGAAACCGATCAGCGACGAACCGCCGTAGCTGAAGAAGGGCAGGGGGATGCCGATCACCGGCGCGAGGCCGATGGCCATGCCCACATTGATCATCAGGTGCAGGAAGAAGATGCTGGCCACGCAATAGGCGTAGATCCGCGTGAAGCGCGAGCGCTGGCGGTCGCTGATCTGGATGCAGCGCAGGATGAGGGCGCCGAACATCAGCACCACGAAGGTGGTGCCGAGGAAGCCCCATTCCTCGCCCACGGTGCAGAAGATGAAGTCCGTGCTCTGCATGGGCACGTACTTGTACTTGGTGAAGGTGCCTTCCAGGTAGCCCTTGCCCGCGAAGCCGCCGCTGCCGATGGCCGTCTTCGACTGCTCCACGTTGTAGCCGTAGCCGCGCGGGTCGTACTCCAGGCCCAGCAGCACGCGGATGCGCACCTGCTGGTGGGCGGGCATCTTGCTCACCGCATAGTCCACGCTGCCGATGAAGGCCGTGGAGCCGAGCAGGGCGAGGAGGATGAAGCCGTAGATGCGCTTGCGCATCCGCTTCAGCACGAAGTTGCGCACGAAGAAGAAGGCCACCACCGCGAACACCGCGATGAGGAACATGAGGAAGTACTGCCCGCCCACCTCCTTGCCGGTGAAGGGGATGGTGTAGGTGTTCTCCTTCATGATCAGCGAGAGCACCGCGAGGATGGCGGCCATGATGGCGATCAGCAGGATGTTGCCCGAGAGGCCCTCGCGGTAGAGCACCAGCACGAAGGCGCCGCTCACCAGGGCCGTGCCGGTGTCGGGCTGCAGCATGATGAGGGCCACGGGCAGCAGGATGAGGATGCCGGCGATCACGCGCGAGCGCATCTCGGTGAGCGTCTTCAGGCCGCTGAGGTACTTGGTGAGGGCGAGGGCCGTGGCGAACTTGCTGAACTCCGCGGGCTGGATGCCGAAGCCGCCCACGCCGAACCAGGCCTTGGCCCCGTTCACCTCGCGGCCCACCAGCAGCACCAGCAGCAGCAGCAGCAGCACGAACCCGTAGATCGGGTAGGCCAGGTCCTTGATGAAGTCGCCCTTGATCAGCAGGATGCCGGCGCCGAGCACCAGCGACACGCAGATCCACACGCTCTGCGCGCCGTACTCCTTCGTGCGGTCGAACAGGTTGGCGTGCTCGGGATCGTAGGCCGCGCTGTAGATGTTGGCCCAGCCCATCGCCATCAGCAGCAGGTACATGATCACCAGGGGGCGATCGATGTTGGCGGCGATGTTCTCGCGCTTGTTCATCGCTTGCGGCGCTTGCTGACGAACTTCTTGTAGTTCTTCTCCGTGGCGATCAGGTCGGCCTCCAGCATGCGCTTCATCACGTCGGGCCGCGTGATGGTGTCGGTGAGGTACTGCTCCATGCACAGGCTGGCGATCGGCGCGGCCCAGGTGCCGCCGAAGCCCGAGTTCTCCACGTACACCGCGATGGCGATCTTGGGGTCCTCCATCGGCGCGAAAGCGATGAACACCGCGTGGTCCTTGCCCTGCGGGTTCTGCGCGGTGCCGGTCTTGCCGCACACCGTGATGCCCGGGATGCGTGCGCCGCTGGCCGTGCCGCCCGCCTCGTTCACCACCCGGCGCATGCCTTCGGCGATCAGGTCGAACCACTTGCCGTCCACCATCGTGGTGTGCTTCTGGATGCCGGTCTTCAGGCTGTCGCGCGAGCCGATGGCGCTCACCACGTGCGGGTCGTAGTAGTAGCCGCGGTTGGCGAAGGTGGCCGCCAGGTTCGCCATCTGAGTGGGCACCACCAGCACCTCGCCCTGCCCGATGCTCACCGAGTAGATGGTGCTGAAGGCCCATTGCTCCTTCCCGTAGATCCGGTCGTAGAACGGCACGCTCGGGATGCTGCCGCCCTTGAGCGCCGGCAGGTCCATCGCCGGCCGCTGGCCCAGGCCGAAGCTCATCATGTACTCGTGCCACTCGTCCAGGCCCAGCGCGGCGTCCTTGAAGCGGTTCGGGTTCTTGCCCTGCTCGATCTCCCGCTTGAACACCTGGTAGAAGTAGGGGTTGCAGGAGTACTGGATGGCCTGCTCCACGCTGCCGGCGTTGGGGTGGTTGTGGCAGCCCACCAGCGCCTTGTTGCAGGCGAAGCCGGTGTTGGGCGTGATCACCCCCTCCTGCAGCGCGGTGAGCGACTGCACGATCTTGAAGATGGAGCCCGGCGGGTACTGTGCCTGCAGGGCGCGGTCGAAGAGCGGGTTCAGCGAGTCCTTCTGAAGGATGCGGTAGTTGGTGTTGCGCACGCGGCCCACGAGCAGCTCGGGGTCGTAGGTGGGCGAGCTCACCAGCGCCAGGACGCCGCCGGTCTTCGGGTCGATGGCCACGATGCTGCCGCGCTTGTGCTGCATCAGCCGCTCGCCGAGCGCCTGCACCTTCGCGTCGATGCTGGTGTACAGGTTCTTGCCCTCGTACGCGAGGGTGTCGTACATCCCCTTCTTGAACGAGCCCTGCACGTTGTTGTGCACGTCCACCACCACGTACTTCACGCCGCGCTTGCCGCGCAGCTCCTTCTCATAGTACTGCTCCAGGCCGCCGATGCCGATCACGTCGCCCGACTTGTAGTAGGGGTCCTGCTCCACCTTGCGCGCGTCCACCTCGCTGAGGTAGCCGAGCATGTGGGCCGCGATGTGCGGCGGATAGGTGCGCAGGGTGCGGCTCTGGCCGTAGAAGCCGGGGTACTTGTGCAGGTGCACCGCGATGGAGGCGTACTGGTCGGCGGTGATCTGCTTCTCGAACTCGCTCGGCTTCCAGGCCGAGTAGCTCTTCGCCTTCTGGAGGCGCTCGCGCACCTGCTCGATGGGCACGCTCACCAGCTGCGCGAGGGCCAGCGTGTCGAAGGGCTTCACCTCGCGCGGCACCACCATGATGTCGTACACCGGCGTGTTGGCCACCAGCAGCTCGCCATGGCGGTCATAGATGAGCCCGCGGGAGGGGAACACGGTGATCTTCCGCTCGCTGATGTCCGCGGCCCGCGCGGTCCAGCTGTCGTCGACCACCTGGATCCAGAAGAGGCGGAGGATGAAGACGACGCAGATGAAGATCACCGCCGCGATCAGGACGTATTTGCGGTCGTCGAAGTTCATCGCGTGCGCACGTCGCGGGACGTGAGGGCCTGGGACAGCAGGCAGAGGATCAGGGTGGCGGCGGCGCTCATGAGGGCCCGGAGCAGGGTGCTGAGGAAGTCGTCGAACCGGTATACCTCAACGTAGAAGAGCCAGAGATGGTGCACGGTCACCAGCACGCCCGCGAAGGTCATGAACCAGGCCAGGCCCATGTGGGCGATGATGGGGCGCTTGCCGGGGTCGTAGCCCTCGCGCGGGGCCAGCAGGCGCAGCATCAGCAGGCGGGCGAAGGCCATCAGCACGCAGGCGCTGGTGTGCATGCCCGGGGTGCTGCTGAAGAAGTCCATCGCCAGGCCGGTGACGAAGCCCAGCACCAGCGTCGCCCAGGGCGGCGTGTTGAAGGGCAGCATGATGATGAACAGCACGTAGAGGTAGGGCACCACCCAGCCGTGGGCCAGGTCGATGTGGTCGATCACCAGCGCCTGCACCAGGATCAGCAGCACGAAGCGGAGGAGGTTGCCGATGAGCGTGGTGATCATGGCTGCGCCGCTTTGGCCTGCAGGGTGTCGCGCTCGGCGCGCAGGAGGTCGGCCACCACGTGCACATAGCCCGTGCGCGAGAGGTCCTCGCTCAGCCGCACCTCGATCGTGTGGTAGTTGCTGCTGGGGTCGTTGGTCACGGAGGCCACCGTGCCCACCGGCACGCCCGCCGGGAAGATGCCGTCGCCGCCGCGGGTCACCACCGTGTCGCCCGTTTCCACCAGCACGTGCTTCGCCACGTCGGTGAGCGAGGCGGTGGCGGGGTCGCCGGTGTCCCACTTCAGCAGGCCGAAATGCCCGGTGCGCGCGATCTGCACGCTGGGGCTGAGCTCGTTGCTCAGCACGCTGATCACCAGGGCGAAGTGCGGGCTCACCTCGCTCACCACGCCCACGATGCCCTGCGCCCCGATCACGCCCATGTCACGCTGCACGCCGTCCACCGAGCCGCGGTCCAGCGTCAGGTAGTTCTTCTCCTTGTGCGTGGTGCTGTTGATCGTCTGCGCGGTGATGAAGGTGAACTTCCCATGGCCCACGCTGTCCGTCCGGAGCATCAGGCTGTCGCTGTCGTTGAGCAGCGTGTGGGCGTGTTCCCGCTCGCGGGCCAGCGCCTCGGCCAGCCGGCGGTTCTCGTCGCGCAGGCCGGTGAACTCCGTCACGCTGTGGCGCCACTGGTAGATGCGGCCGATCACGGCGTTGCTGCTGCTGATGGCCTGCGCGCGGTGGTGCATGTTGCCGCCCAGCAGCATGGCCATCGCCACGCCCATCAGCGCCAGGAAGAGCAGGTTGTTCCGTTGGCGGTAGAGGAAGCGGAAAAGGTCGCGCATGGATCGTTCGGGCGTGACGGGTCACGCCCCGCCGTCACTCCCGCATCAGGAACTGGAACCGGTCGATGTTCTTCAGCGCGATGCCGGTGCCGCGGGCCACGGCGCGCAGCGGGTCCTCGCTCACGTGCACGGGCAGCTTCGTCTTGATGCTGATCCGCTTGTCCAGCCCGCGCAGCAGCGCGCCGCCGCCGGCCAGGTAGATGCCGGTCTTGTAGATGTCGGCGCTCAGCTCGGGCGGGGTGCTCTCCAGCGCGCTCAGGATGGCCTCCTCGATCTTGCTGATCGATTTGTCCAGGGCCTGGGCGATCTCGCTGTAGGTCACGGTGATCTCCTTGGGGATGCCCGTCATCAGGTCGCGGCCGCGCACGGCGTAGTCCGGGGGGGCGTTCTCCAGCTCCGTCATGGCGCTGCCCACCTCGATCTTGATCTGCTCGGCGGTGCGCTCGCCCACCAGGATGTTGTGCTGGCGGCGCATGTACTCCTCGATGTCCTGGGTGAACTCGTCGCCGGCCACGCGGATGTTCTTGTCGCACACGATGCCGCCCAGGGCGATCACGGCGATCTCGCTGGTGCCGCCGCCGATGTCGATGATCATGTTGCCCATCGGCTCCTCCACGTCGATGCCGATGCCGATGGCGGCGGCCATGGGCTCGTGGATCAGGTACACCTCCTTGGCGCCGGCGTGCTCCGCGCTGTCCTTCACCGCGCGCTTCTCCACCTCGGTGATGCCGCTGGGGATGCAGATCACCATGCGCAGGTTGGGGGTGAAGAGCTGGCGCCCGGGCTTGATCATCTTGATCATGCCCTTGATCATGTCCTCGGCCGCCTGGAAGTCGGCGATCACCCCGTCCTTCAGCGGGCGCACGGTCTTGATGTTCTCGTGCGTCTTGCCGTGCATCTGCTGGGCGGCGCGGCCGATGGCGATCACCTTGCCGGTGGTGCGGTCCTTGGCCACGATGCTGGGCTCGTCCACCACCACCTTGTCATTGTAGATGATCAGGGTGTTGGCCGTGCCGAGATCGATCGCGATCTCCTGGGTGAAGAAACTGTTGAACCAGCTCATCGCGGGTCGGTCAGTGTTTGAAGTGTCGGTTTCCGGTGATGCTCATGGCGATGCCCCGGGCGTCGCAGGCGTCGATGCTTTCCTGGTCGCGGATGCTGCCGCCGGGCTGCACGATGGCGGTGATGCCGGCGTCGGCCGCGATGGCCACGCAGTCGGGGAAGGGGAAGAACGCGTCGCTGGCCATCACGGCGCCGTGCAGGTCGAAGCCGAACTTGCCGGCCTTGGCGATGGCCTGCTCCAGCGCGTCCACGCGGCTGGTCTGGCCGGTGCCGCTGGCCAGCAGCTGCGCGCCCTTCGCCAGCACGATGGCGTTGCTCTTGGTGTGCTTCACAAGGATGTTCGCGAACACGAGGTCGTCCAGCTCCGATGCCGTCGGGGCCTTTTTCGTAACGGAGGGCATGTTCGTTACGCTTTCCGTCAAGTCGTCCGGCGCCTGGGCGAGGATGCCGTTCAGCGCGGTGCGCAGCTTGCGCGTGGGCCGGGCCGCGGGGCGGCGCTTCAGGATGATGCGGTTCTTCTTCTTCCGCAGCGTGGCCAGGGCCTCCGGCGTGTAGTCCGGGGCGCAGACGATCTCGAAGAAGATCGTGTCGATGGCCGCGGCGGTGGCCGCATCGATGGGGGCGGTGGTGATCAGCACCCCGCCGAACGCGCTCACGGGGTCGCCGGCGAGCGCGGCCTCCCAGGCCTCCAGCACCGTGGGGCGGACGGCGGCCCCGCAGGCGTTGTTGTGCTTGAGGACGGCGAAGGGCGTCCCGTCCAGCGTGGCCAGGTCGTCGATCAGCTCCAGTGCGGCGTCCAGGTCCAGCAGGTTGTTGTAGCTGAGGTCCTTGCCGTTCAGCTGCTCGAAGAGGCCGTCCAGGTCGCCGGTGAAGGTGGCCGCCTGGTGCGGGTTCTCGCCGTAGCGCAGCACGTGCACGTTCCGGTCGTCCACGAACCATCCGTGGATGCGGCTGTCGTAATGGGCGCTCACCCGGAAGGCCTCGGCGGCGAGGGCCCGGCGTTCGGCCCAGGTGGTGGTGCCGTCCTGGGCCTTCAGGATCCGCAGCAGGTCGGGGTATTGCGCCTGGCTGGGCACGATCACCACGTCCTCGTAGTTCTTCGCGGCGGCGCGGATCAGGGAGATGCCGCCGATGTCGATCTTCTCGATGATGGCCGCCTCTTCCCCCGTCGTGTCCGCGGCCACCGTGGCCTCGAAGGGGTAGAGGTCCACCACCACCAGGTCGATGGGGGGGATGGCGTACTCCTCCAGCTGGGCCACGTCGCTCTCCAGCCCGCGCCGGCCCAAGATGCCGCCGAAGACCTTGGGGTGGAGCGTCTTCACGCGCCCCCCGAGGATGCTGGGGTAGGTGGTGAGCTCCTCCACCGGGGTCACCGGCACGCCCAGCTGCTCGATGAACGTCTGGGTGCCCCCGGTGCTGTATAGGCGCACCTGGAGACGATGGAGCTCGTGGATGATCGGGGCCAGACCATCCTTGTGGTAGACCGATATCAGGGCGCTTTGGATGCGCTTGGTGCCGTCAGACATGCTTTTTCGCTGCGCAAGTTTACTCTCGCGCCCCGTGGGCCGTGACGGACGGCGAAGGCCTTTTCAGCGTGTTACCAACAGGTTATGGCGCATAACCCCCTCAGAACCGGAGGCCGATGCCGAGCAGCACGTTCACCGCATCGGTGTTGCTGGTGAGGGTGTTGAAGGCCACCGTGCCCTGGTCGCTCACCGAGATGGAGGCCGGGTCCACATAGGTGGCCTTGCCGCTGTTGAAGCGCTCCACGCGGGCCTCCACGTAGGCGACGCCGCCCCAGGTCACCATCACGCCCGCCGCCCAGCCGGTGCTGAAGGCGAGGTCGCTGCTGTTGCGCTCGGTGCTGTAGGCATCCTCCAGGCCGTCCACCCGGATGGTGGTCACCGTGCTGAAGTGCCGGAAGCCGGCCATGGCGTCCACGTAGGGCCGCACCTTGCCCTTCAGGGGGCTGAGGCGCAGCAGCGGGTGGTAGCTCAGCACCTTGGCCCGCACCCGCAGGTCGCCCTCGGTGGCGCCCAGGGAGGCATCGGTGATGGGCACGGTCTCCTGGCTTTGTCCCATCCGGCTGTAGTCGAAGGCGAAGCCCCCTTGCAGGGGGAGGATGCCCAGCGGGAAGGCCAGGTGCCCGCCGAACGTGGCCATGTTCTTTCCCCAGGTACGGCCGAACTCGCCCGTGGGCACGCTCAGGCCCACGGTGCCGCCGAGGGAGCCTTGGAAGCCGGGCGGTTGGGCGTGGGCGGGGCAGAGGGCCAGGAGGCCGGAAGCGAACAGGAAGGCGCGCATGGGGAAGGTGGTCGGGGAGGGTCCTTCCGGATCCCGTGCCAAACCGCTATGCCCGCGGCGGACGGAGGTTCGGCACCTTTGCGGCGATGGAGATCGGCATGGGCTGGACGGACCTGGGACTGCCCGGCCTGTTCCTGGCGTCCTTCCTGGCGGCCACGGTGCTGCCGTTCAGCTCCGAGGCCCTGCTGGTGCTGATGCTGCAAGGGCCCTGGAGCAGCCTGTCGCTGTGGGGCGTCGCCAGCCTGGGCAACACCCTCGGCGGCCTCACCAACTACGGGCTGGGCCGCTGGCTGCCGGAGGGCCGCACGCTCCGCTGGCTCCGGGTGGACCCGGCGCGGGGCGCCCGCTGGCAGGCGTTCGTGCAGCGCTACGGGCCCTGGGGCGCGCTGCTGTGCTGGCTGCCCGTGGTGGGCGATCCCATCGCCATCGCGCTGGGGCTCTTCCGGGCGCGGCCGGTGCCGGTGGCCGTGCTGATGTTCATCGGGAAGGCGCTGCGGTACGCGGTGCTGATCGGGGCGGTGCGGGCGCTGTGAGCGGACGCAACATGGCGGCGCGTTCCCCGTTCAAGGACTACCTTCGCGGACATGGGACGCTGGATCGCCGTTCTGGTGCTGGGGGCCTACCTGTGCTCCTCCGCCGAACTGCACCAGTTCCTGAAGCTGCCGGCGTTCTTCGCGCATTGGAGCGAGCACCGGCACCAGGCGGGCCACATGGGCCTGCTGGCGTTCCTGGACCTCCATTATTTCAACGCCACGCACGACGAGGGCGGGCATGAGGACCATGACCTGCCGTTCCACTGCGACCACGAGTGCATGACGCACGCCCTGCAGATCGGCGTGCCGGAGCCGAGCATGGGCCTTCCCCTGCGGGCCGTGGCGGAAAAGGACGACCGGCCCATCCCCCGGGACCAGGACTATTCCTTCCTCCTGGGCCGCGACATCTGGCAGCCCCCCAAGGCCTGATCCAGCCCCGGGTCCCCGCCCGGCACGGGCGTGCGCGTCGGTACGGACGTCCACGCCGCTGACCTGTCCTTCTTCATCCACCTCCGGACGGCGCCGCCGTCCCTGTTGATCCATCCATGATCGATCGCATCATTTCGTTCAGCGTGCACAACAAGCTCATCACCGGCTTGTTGCTCCTGGCCCTGGTGGGCTGGGGCGCGTACTCCGTCACCCGGCTGCCCATCGACGCCCTGCCGGACGTGACCAACAACCAGGTGCTGGTGAACACCGTCGCCCCCTCGCTGGCCACGCAGGAGGTGGAGCAGTTCATCACCTTCCCGCTGGAGCAGGCGTTCAAGAACATCCCCGATGTGTTGGAGCTGCGCAGCGTCTCGCGCAGCGGCCTTTCGGTCATCACCGTGGTGTTCAAGGACGAGGTGCCGGTGAACATCGCGCGGCAGTATGTCGACGAGCGCATCACGCTGGCCCAGGAAGACATCCCCGCCGGCTATGGCACGCCCGAGATCTCCCCCGCCACCACGGGCCTGGGCGAGATCTACCAGTACACCCTCGCGGTGGACAGCGCGCACAGGGGCATGTACGACCTGATGGAGCTGCGCACCTTGCAGGATTGGATCGTGCGCAGGCAGCTGCTCGGCGTTCCCGGGGTGATCGACGTGAGCAGCTTCGGCGGGCTGCTGAAGCAGTACGAAGTGGCGGTGGACGCGCGGCGCCTCGCGGGCGCGGGCCTGGCCCTGATCGACGTGTTCAACGCGCTGGAGCGGAACAACGCCAATACGGGGGGCAGCTACATCGAGAAGGGGCCGAACATCTACTTCATCCGGGGCGAGGGCATCGTTTCGTCGCTGAAGGACGTGGAGGACATCGTGGTGAGCGCGCGGGGCGGGAGCCCGGTGCGCGTGCGCGATGTGGCGGAGGTGCGCTTCGGGCATGCCGTCCGCTACGGGGCCATGACGCGCAATGGCGAAGGGGAGGCGGTGGGCGGGGTGGTGCTGATGCTGAAGGGGGCGAACGCGCTGCGGACGGTGACCGCCGTGAAGGAGCGCATGGCCGAGGTGGAGCACAGCCTGCCGGAGGGCGTGCACGTGGACGCGTTCGTGGACCGCACCAAGCTGGTGGGCAAGACCATCGGCACGGTGGAGGAGAACCTGCTGCTGGGCGCGCTGATCGTGATCGGCGTGCTGGTGGTGGTGCTGGGCAACTGGCGGGCCGGGCTGATCGTGGCGAGCGTGATCCCGCTGAGCCTGCTCTTCGCCATCTCGGCGATGGTGATCGCGGGGCAGAGCGCCAACCTGATGAGCATGGGCGCGCTGGACTTCGGCCTCATCGTGGACGGGGCGGTGATCGTGGTGGAGGGCCTCATGTTCGCGCTGCACCAGCGCTTCCCCGGCCAGCTGCTCACGCGCCAGCAACTGGACGAGCAGACGGTGAAGGGCGCGGGCACGATCATGCGCAGCGCGGTGTTCGGGCAGGTCATCATCCTCATCGTGTACGTGCCCATCTTCACCCTCGCCGGCGTCGAGGGCAAGATGTTCCGGCCGATGGCCTTCACGGTGAGCTTCGCTATCGTGGGCGCGCTGCTGCTCAGCCTCACCTACGTGCCCTGGGCCTCCGCGCTCTTCCTTGGCCGTCGTGTGCCGGCGGGCGAGAGCTGGAGCGAGCGTATGGTGCACCGGCTGCAGCGCTGGTACACCCCGCGGCTCACCGCGATGCTGCGCCGCCGCGCGTGGGTGGTGGGCTCCGCCCTGGTGCTGTTCGCCGCGGCGATGATGGTCTTCGGCCGCCTGGGCGGCGAGTTCATCCCCGAGCTGGACGAGGGCGACTTCGCCACCAACGTCACCATCCGGCAGGGCAGCAACCTCTCGCAGAGCATCCAGGTGAGCGATGATCTGGCGCGGATCCTCCGGGCGGAGTTCCCCGAGGTGAAGGAGGTGGTGGGCAAGATCGGGTCGAGCGAGATCCCCACCGACCCCATGCCCGTGGAGAGCCAGGACCTGATCATCGTGCTAAAGGACAAGGACGAGTGGACCACCACCAAGGACCGCGAGCACCTGGCCTCCCTGATGAGCGAGCGCATGGGCGTGGTGCCGGGCATGAACCTCAGCTTCGAGCAGCCGATCCAGATGCGCTTCAACGAGCTGATCGCGGGCGTGAAGAGCGACATCGCCGTGAAGATCTACGGCGACGACCTGGACAAGCTCTACGCGAGCGGCCGGCAGGTGGCGGCGCTCATCGCGTCGGTCCCCGGCGCCGCGGACGTCAAGGTGGAGCAGGTGGTGGGCATGCCGCAGCTGGTGGTGGATTACGACCGGGAGCGCGTCGCGCAGTACGGCCTGAACATCGCCGACCTGAACCGCGTGCTCAACACGGCGCTCGCGGGCGGCAAGGCGGGCGTGGTGTATGAGGGCGAGCGCCGCTTCGACCTGGTGGTGCGCATGGCGGGCATGCGCGACGCCGATGCCGACAAGGTGAGGAACATCCTGGTGCCCTTGCCCAACGGCGCGCAGATGCCGCTGGGCCAGCTGGCGTCCATCGGCTTCCGCAGCGCGCCCGCACAGGTGAGCCGCGAGAACGGCGCGCGCCGCATCGTGGTGGAGGCCAACGCGCGGGGGCGTGACATCCAGAGCGTGGCGCTCGACATCAAGGCCGCCATCGAGGGCGGGCTGGTGCTGCCCACGGGCTACTTCGTGGCGTACGGCGGCACCTTCAAGAACCTGCAGGACGCCAGCGCGCGCCTGCTGCTCACGGTGCCGCTCGCGCTCGCGCTGATCTTCGTGCTGCTCTTCTTCACCTTCCGGTCCGTCAAGGAAGCGCTCATCATCTTCAGCGCCGTACCGCTGGCGGCCATCGGCGGGGTGTTCGCGCTGTGGGCGCGTGGGCTGGACTTCAGCATCAGCGCGGGCGTGGGCTTCATCGCGCTCTTCGGCGTGGCGGTGCTGAACGGCATCGTGCTCATCGGCTTCTTCAACGCATTGAAGGCCGAGGGCGTCACCGACGTCACCGAGCGGGTGGTGCGTGGCACGCTGGCGCGGCTGCGCCCGGTACTGGCCACGGCCGCGGTGGCCTCGCTCGGTTTCCTGCCCATGGCGCTCAGCAACAGCGAGGGCAGTGAGGTGCAGCGCCCGCTGGCCACGGTGGTCATCGGCGGGCTCCTCAGCTCCACGCTGCTCACCCTGGCCGTGCTGCCGGTGCTTTACCACCTCGTGTTCACGCGGAAGCGGAAGGGCGGCATCCCCGCTGTTCCCGTGGCGATGGCCCTGCTGCTGGCGGGCCTGGCCCCGGCGGCCCGGGCGCAGGCCCCGGTGCTGCCGCTGGACAGCGCGGTGGAACGGGCGCTGCGCACGCATCCGGCGATGATCGCCGCCGAGCTGAACGTGCAGCAGCAGGACGCCTTGCGGAAGACCGCGTTCGCGTTGGCCCCCATCAGCGCCCAACTGCAGCACGGGCAGATCAACAGCGCGCTGAGCGACGTCAACGTGCAGGCGCTCACCGGCATCGATTTCCCCACGGTGATCGCGCAGCGCGCGAGCTTCCTGAAGGAGAGCCTGCGCCTGGCCGAGCAGGAGCAGGTGACCATGCGGTCCCTGGTGAAGGAGAGCGCCGGTGGGGCCTATGCGCAATGGGCGATGGGCGCCGAGCAGGTGCGCCTGCTCCAGCGGCTCGACAGCTCCTATGCCTCGCTCGCGGCCTTCGCGGCGCGCCGGTTCGAGCTGGGGGAGACGGGACGGCTGGAGAAGCTCTCGGCACAGGGCAGCGCGGACGGCATCCGCGTGCAGCGCCGGCAGGCCGAGAGCGACCTGCTGGCCTATGCCGCCGAGGTGGAACGCTGGTCCGGAGCGCTGGACGGCGCCGTGCCCGATGGGGCCTCGCTCGCCGCCCTGGCCCGCGCGCCCGATGCCGGCGGCGGCACCGACCCCCTGCTCGCGCAGGAAGCGCGGCGCGCCGCGCTCGCCGAAGAGGAGTGGCGGCTGGAGCGCAGCCAGTGGGCGCCGTCGCTGCAAGGCGGGGCCTTCTACCAGACGCTCGACCATGTGTCGCCGTTCACGGGCTACCTGCTCGGGGCGTCCATCCCGCTCCCCGGCTCGGGCCAGGGCGCGCGCACCAAGGCCGCCCGCCTGCGCAGCGAGATCGCGCTGCAGCAGCTGGAGGACCTGCG